>CAZLRK010000039.1:0-16380 GCA_964561845.1 uncultured Desulfobacterales bacterium
TTAAGGTCAGCGATGTCTTGACACTTTTGGGTCAGCGATGTCCTGACACTTATCAATTAACCCTTGACATGATGAGTTATCTCATTTATGAATAGAAGCAGTTAGATGATAGGGTTATGATTAACAGTATTTTATATAAATAAAAGGAGGAAAAAAATGAATCAAAGAAATTTTTTTATTACGCTGTTTTTGTCGGTTGCACTATTGCTGTGTTGGGTCGTTTCTCCGGTATCTGCTGGTGTTCTGGAGGATATTAAGTCCAAAGGGGAATTGGTTCTTTCCACCGATGCCAATTATGCCCCCCAGAGCTTTATTGATGACAAGGGAAAACTGGCAGGCTTCGATATAGATACGGCCAAGGAAGTGGCCAAACGGCTCGGAGTAAAAATTAAGTTTGTGACCCCTGACTGGGACTTGATTGTGGCCGGCAAATGGGTGGGACGATGGGATTTGAGCATCGGAAGCATGACAATTACTGGTGCAAGAGCCAAGGTCGTGGATTTCTCAATTCCATACTATTACACACCCGCCCAATTCGGTGTTCATAAAAAGAATACGAGTATTAAAACTTTAAAGGATTTTTCCGGAAAGACCGTAGGTTTGGGGGCTGGAACCACCTATGAGTCTTATCTGGATCCAAATCAGTCGCTTAGTATTGGTGGTGGAGAAAAGATCACCTATCAGGTCAAAGGGGTAAAGGGTAGGCCTTATCAAACCGATATGGAGGCTGTTCAAGATCTGGCTCTTGGAGATGGGTTGAGGATTGATGGTGTGTTAACATCTGGTTTTGTTATCCAGGAAGCGATTAAAAAAGGAATACCCATTAAGCATGTGGGAGAACCGGTTTTTTATGAACCCCTTGCCGCTGCTTCTGATAAAGCCCGCGCCGGAAGTGCTAAATTTGTAAAAAAAATCAGTTCAATCTTAGAATCGATGCATAAGGATGGCACTTTGACTAGATTTTCTATGAAATGGTATGGTTTTGACGTGACTAAAAAAACCATGTAAATTCGTTCTTGATCACATGTTAAAGATAACATCAGTTGCCCGATATATATTTTTTCAATAGGCTCATGATGAAACCTTAATCTTTGACAGGGTAAGTTCTGTATTCTTTGGAAAGAAAGGAGCTTATGACTAAAACAGGCGATGCTCAAATCAAAGTTGCAGACATAGGAATCGCTGAAATAAAACTGAAACATATCGAAGAGGCCAGACGGGCTAAGAAAAAATTTATATTTTACGTCTCTTTGGTCTGGATAGGAATATTTGCGGTTCTACTCTACGTCTTCAATCAATTTAACCTCGATTTCAAATTCATGCTGAAATACCTGCCCTTTATCATGAAAGGGGTGGGAACAACTATTTATGTCTCAGCCCTCTCTATAGCAACTGCAAGCATTCTTGCCATTTTCGGCGCCCTTGGGAGGCTATCCAAAAACCCGGTCTTTTATGGAATAGCCACCTTCTATATTTCTCTCATTCGTGGCACACCGCTGATTGTTCAAATATTTGTGATCTATCTTGGTCTTCCTCAAATGGGTATTATTATCAATGCGATCCCGGCCGGAATTATTGCCCTTGGCGTCAACTACGGGGCATATATGACTGAAATATTCAGAGCTGGTATCCAGTCAATTGGTCGGGGTCAAATTGAAGCCGCTCATTCTCTGGGAATGACCTATACCCAACTGATGAAGCGAGTGGTTCTTCCTCAGGCACTTCGCCTCGTCGTTCCCCCCACAGGTAATGAATTTATTGCCATGCTCAAGGATTCATCACTAGTGAATTTTCTCGGTGTGTGGGAATTATTTTTCAGGGCTATAAGAATCGGACGGCAAAACTTCCGTAACATGGAAACCCTGATTATTGCAGGGCTTTTTTACTGGATGGTGACAATTATTTTTCAATATTTCCAGTCTCGGCTAGAAAATCGCTTGGCTAAAGGAACAAGACCAATAAGTGGAATGTCGCATTAATTGATGCCGACCAACTTGTCTACTGATGGCATCTTGTGAAAAAGAAGGATACTTCTGATGGAGCCAATTATTATCATCAAGGACCTTAAGAAATACTTTCGCCACCTCCTTGTATTGGATGGCATTTCTACTAATGTAATGCCAGGAGAGGTGGTTGTCATCATCGGCCATAGCGGTTCAGGAAAGAGTACTCTTCTTAGATGCCTGAACATGTTGGAAGAACCGCAATCGGGCTATGTCTTAATTGATGGAATTGAATTGCCGATCGGACAAAAACGCACTGCAGAAGTCAGAAAGAAAATCATTGAAATCCGCACCCACACAGGAATGGTTTTCCAGGAGTTCAATCTTTTCCCCCATCGGACAATTATCGAAAACGTCATCGAGGGGCCGGTTATCGTTAAAAAAGAAGATCGTAATACTGCCGTCGCCAGGGCAGAGGAATTACTTAGTTGGGTAGGTATAATCGAAAAAAAGGACGCTTATCCCGACCAGTTGTCCGGTGGACAGAAGCAGAGGGTGGCAATCGCCCGTTCACTGGCCATGGAACCGAAAATAATGCTTTTTGACGAACCAACTTCGGCCTTGGATCCTGAGCTTATCGGTGAAGTTCTCAGTGTAATGAAAAAGCTCGCTGAAGAAGGAATGACCATGTTGGTGGTAACCCATGAAATGGGTTTTGCAAGAGAAGTAGCGGATCGAATCATTTTTCTGGGCGATGGAGGAATTATTGAAGAAGGCTCTCCGGATAAACTCATGAATGATCCTAAGCATGAAATCACCCGCTCTTTTTTAAGCCATATCTTATGATCTTCAGTGAGTGCTCCTCCCGCAGAGCGGGAGCGTGAGGCCTTAGGCAGCCCATTTGGCTTTGGAACCTAAATTCGAAACTCGAAGCACGAAATCCGAAATAAATTCGAATACCAAATGACAAAATGATCGAAACTAAACCTTTTAAATTTCAACGTTTTTGACATTGGAACATTTTTGATTTCTGTCATTGTTTCGTATTTCGAAATTCGTATTTCGAGTTTTTGACCCAAACCCTTGGTTTTCGGTCAAGCACTACCTACTATTGTCCCTTAATCTTACCAACCAAATATCCGTCCATTATCAGATGAAGGATATGGTGCACCACACAAACAACAAGAGCCAATCCGTATTGCGGAAATATCGAAACTTGTAAAATCACTGAGAGAACCAGTGTTTTCTGTCCACCCATAAAAATAACGCTCTCCCTCCTGCCCTGCCCCAGTTTGAAAATTCGCGTAAAAAGGAATGCTGCTGTCAACAATATTCCATGAAAGATCAAAGATGAAAAAAGGATAATTCCTATCATTTCTCCGCTGTTTATTATTATGGTCTGTTTTGCCTGGGATATTGCCATCCAAACGATTACAAGTACAAGCAATTGATTCAATATCTGTAATTTTGCATCAACCCGGTCAATCAATGATTTTGCATAGAATTTAATCAAAAGGCCAAGACAAAGGGGAAAAAGGACAAATAATAAAATCTTTATCATGATTACCGATTTGTCTATCGTAATAACTGTTGTTCCTCCTACCATATTCATGAGGAGAGAAAGTGTAATCGGTACTGAGAAAACTGCAAATCCATTTGCCAATATGGTTATCACCAGAGCATGTGCCATGTTTCCGCCTGCAGCGCCTGTCATAACAACACCGCTGCTCAAGGTTGTCGGCATAGCTGCTACAAGAAAAAATCCAATTATGACACCTGTGCTAAACGGTAATATTCCCCATAATGTAGAAATTAAAGGGGCGATTAAAAAAATTATTGCCAGTGTAATCAGAGTACCTTTTATATCTGCCAATCCGGACTTTATCTGTCCTGCCTTTAATATAAGACCTGAAAAAAAAAATATAATAATAATCACTACATCGGGGCCCCGATGTATTTTAAACCATTTACCAACACCGGAAACAGTTTCAGATGTATCTGCTAGGGTTAAAGTAAAAACAATTAAAAGCCCTGCAATAAACCAGTATTTTTGTATTAAATTAAGCATAATTCCAGACCGTTATAAAATATCATCCTTGATATTAAAATGTTTGTAATACTTTAGCTGTTTGAAAACAAAGCCACTTCAAAGGCAATTAAATTTTAAACTATAGAATTCCAGGCCGCCAGTCAAGTATGTTCCTATTCTACTACATATTGTACCCAATTTAATAAAAATATACACTCCCTTGTGTTTTTTCCTTTACAAGAGGTTTTTTCTGTGTTAATAATGCCCTACAGAGCTAAATTGGATAAATAGGCATAAAATTCTATATTTATAACATATTAGCCTTCTGAAAGTAATAGGAGCTTGCCTCACATGAAACTTAAAAAACTTAAAATAACCGGCTTTAAATCTTTTATTGAAGAATCGGTTATCAATTTCCCCGAAGGTATTTCAGCAATCGTCGGCCCCAATGGTTGCGGGAAAAGCAATATAATTGATGCGCTTAGATGGGTAATGGGAGAACAAAGCGTAAAACAGCTTCGCGGAAAATCCATGGAAGACGTTATTTTTTCAGGTACTAAGGGAAAACCCCCACTAAACATGGCAGAAGTCTCATTAACCCTAAAAAATGATAACGGCACTGCTCCTGAAGAATTAAAAGACTTTACAGAAATAATGCTAACAAGACGCCTTTACAGATCGGGCGAAAGCGCTTATCTCATAAACAAACAACCATGCAGATTAAAAGATATCCATAATATATTTTGGGGAAGCGGTTTAGGATCAAAAGCCTATTCAGTAATACAACAGGGAAACATAGGCTCAATCACTGAAGCAGGACCGGAAGAAAGGAGATTTTTCATAGAGGAAGCAGCGGGAGTTACCAGGTATAAAAACCGGAAAAACGAGGCTATTCGAAAAATAGAATCCACAACCCAGAACCTATTGAGAATTTCAGATATAATTATAGAAATAAAGCGACAGATGAACAGCTTAAAACGTCAGGCAAAAAAAGCTGAAACCTTCAAAAAATACCGGAAACGCATCAGAGAGCTTGAAATTCTTCACGCCCTTTATCTTTACAATAATTATTCCTACAAAATTGAAGAAACAGATGGTCTGTTACAAAGTCTGCAAGATACCGACATAGAACATATATCCAAAATCAAAATAATCGATTCTGCTATTGAAGAAATTAAACAAAAGCGCTGGAATAAAAATCAAAATATTTCAGAACAAAAATCCGAAAAATTTGAAACTCAGCGCAGAATAGATCGGACCGAAAATGATCTTGAACATCTTCGTAAAGATGTAGAAAGATTTACAC
The DNA here is from genome assembly GCA_964561845.1 of uncultured Desulfobacterales bacterium. GTDB lineage: Bacteria > Desulfobacterota > Desulfobacteria > Desulfobacterales > JAUVVS01 > JAUVVS01. Next base: position 5,279 of record CAZLRK010000039.1, read on the forward strand.
TTGAAATCAAGGAGTTGGAATTTTCAATTTCAGATTTTGAAAAAAAGAATAAAGAAATCACATCCGAAATCGCTTATGCTGACAGCCAAAATATCAAACTAATCGAAGATATTAATCATATAAGATCGGCTTTGGATCATGAAGAGATAGCCTCTCAAAATATAAAAGATCACCTATTTAAATTAGATCAAAAGCTCGAAACTCATAAAACAAACTTTTTGGACATGGCTGCCCAGGAAGCCAGATATAATAATATCTATCAGAATGCATCAAATAATAAGGAAAATATTAAAAAACGTCTAAAGAGGGTTAATGAAGAAGAGATAATTGCAAAAAAGAAGATTGAAGATTACCAGGAGAAAAAGACTAAAGTCAAAGAGCAGTTGGAATCCATTAAAAAAGACATAGTTAATCTGAATAAGAATATTGAAATTATCGGATCTGAACTCGAAAAAAAACGAATAGCCCTTGGAAAGCAGGTAAAGCTTGTACAAACCTTAGAGCTTGAACAAAATAAAGTCAAATCCAGACATTCCACTTTAAAGAAAATGGAAGAAAACTTTGAATGGTATAAAGATGGTGTCAGAGCCATTATGCAAGCCGGCGATTTAAAACTAAAAATTCAAAACCCAAAAGATGAAGATCAAGACGGGAGACACACAACCACCAACAATAATTTATCAACTAATATTATCGGCCTTATGTCAGATATTGTTGATCCTGAATCCTCCTTTGAAACTGCGGTGGAAGCTGTTCTTGGAGAATCCTTACAGTACATTCTTGTAAAGGATCAAAAAACCGGCAATGATTCAATAAATTATCTCCAAACACATGCTGCCGGCCGCAGTGGTTTTATTCCTATTTCATCTCTCAAACATATGGAATACAACGGTCAAAGCAAGCCAAACCAGACAAAACTTCTTTTGAATCATATTTCCGTAAAACCTGGTTTTGAAAAGATAGCAAACTCTCTCTTAGGACATATAATTGTTACAGATAATCTTAAAGAAGCCATAAAGGAATGGAACAGCAATGGCACATTTCAAACGGTTGTTACAAAAGAAGGCGATATTATTTCACAACAGGGTATTCTAATCGGTGGGAGTAAGGATAACTTGCCGGGTATCCTTGCTAAAAAACAAGAATTAAAGGAACTCAAGAAAAAAATAAAAAATTTAGATCAGACGCTGGAATTAGCAAAGCATGATCAAAAAGAAATGGAATCAGGGCTTCGCGATGTTGAAACTAAAATGCAAAAACTGATTGAACAAAAGAATAAAACAGTACAAAACGAAACCGAAGCTGAAAAGGCCTTTTTTACAACAACCGAGGACCTTAATCATGCATATCGCCATTTCGAAATTGTTCAACTGGAAGTGGAACAACTTTTGGGTGAAGAGAATGATATCGATGACGAGTTGCAAAAATACAACAGTTTATTAGCCGATATCTCCGATAAAGTCCAAACTGAAGAAGAAAATGTTAAAAACACAAAGGAACAAATCGGTTCTGTGTCCTCTGAGATGGAAGGGTATAATCAAAAGATCATTGACCTCAAACTTAAGCTTACAGCTCTCAATGCCAAACTGGAAAACAATAATAATACTATGAGACGGCTTAAAGAATTTGAAGAAGAAGGGAAAATACGGCGTGAACAGCTTAACCGTGAAATCAACCGTAAAAAGCAAGATAAAACAGCTTCAGAGCAGAAGATAGTTGATGATAACCATAGGATTTCTTGCAAGTATAATGAGCTGAAACGTCTTGAGCAAGAACTTGAAAATAATGAAAAAGATTACCGGATTATTGATTCTAAGTTAAAAGAACATGACAATACCGTATCCGCTATTCAAAGCCAGCGTGAAAAGACTTTACAGAAAATACGATTACTTGAACTTGAACAGTCCGAACGACGCGTAAAACAGGAAAACATTGCAAATCGTATCGAAGAAAAATGTCACGACTCATTTTCAAATTTAATATCAGAATTTGGCAAAGTCTTGGAAAATCTGGAAATGTCTCCGGATGAAATGGAAAATGAACTTTTTCAATTGAGAAAAAAGATTGAAAGAATTGGTGATGTCAATCTCGGCGCTATAAAGGAATATGATGAGCACAAAGAACGATTCGATTTTCTCTCTGAACAACGCGACGATCTTGTAAAGGCTGTAGATGACCTATATAAAGTTATAGCAAAAATTACCAGGACTACACAAGAACGATTTATTAAAACCTTCAATTTAATAAATGAAAAACTTGGTGAGGTATTCCCACGTCTTTTCGAGGGCGGCTCAGCTAAACTCGTGCTTACGGAACCGGATAATCCTCTTGAAACCGGTGTTGAATTTTTAATTCATCCTCCGGGAAAAAAATTGACCAGAATTAGCCTCCTTTCCGGAGGAGAAAAGGCACTCTCCGCGATTGCCTTCATTTTCTCCATATTTTTAATTAAACCGGCATCTTTCTGCCTTTTGGATGAAATCGATGCTCCGTTGGATGAAGCTAACATTTTTCGTTATAACGATCTATTAAAAATCGTTAAAGAAAAATCTCAAATTGTTATGATAACTCACAATAAAAAAAGTATGGAGTTTGCAGATACTCTTTTCGGTATTACAATGGAACAAAATGGAATTTCCAAAATTGTTTCGGTAAACCTTCAACAACCAAACTAATAATCCATGATATTTAGAAAGCAAAAAAATGACTCAAAAACCCAAGCCCAAAACAATCAGTCAGATTTTTTATCTCGCCTGAAACAGGGTTTATCCAAGACTCGGAAAATTCTTACAACAGATATTGATGACTTATTTGCCGACAATAGAAAAATAGACGATGAACTTCTGGAGGAACTTGAAGAACTTTTAATAACCTCTGATATTGGTGTCCAAACCTCTATGGATCTTATAGAGAATATTTCAAGTAAATCTTTGGAAATAACTGACGCTGATCAATTAAAAAAAGCGCTTAAAGAGGAAATTCTATTACTTTTAAATGCTCAACCAGCATTAGAAAAAAAAATTGACGCAAAACCTTATGTAACAATGGTAATTGGTGTTAACGGGGTTGGAAAAACAACTACTATTGGAAAACTTGCATCACGATTAACGGTTGCTAATAAAAAGGTTCTGATCGCTGCTGCAGACACTTTTCGAGCTGCAGCAATAGAACAGATTTCAATATGGGCTGACAGAGCAAATGCTGAAATTGTTAAGCATAAGGATAATGCAGACCCGGCTGCTGTTGTATATGACTCATTGGAAGCAGCATTGGCCAGAGGAACAGATTTTGTTTTTATAGATACTGCAGGTCGTCTTCATACAAAGGTAAACTTGATGGAAGAGTTAAAAAAAATAAAACGAACCATCTCAAAAAAGGTACAAAATGCCCCACACGAAATACTTCTCGTGCTTGATGCTACAACAGGTCAAAATGCTTTATCCCAGGCTAAATTATTTTATGAAGCCCTCAAGGTTACAGGAATAGCCCTCACAAAGCTTGACGGAACCGCTAAGGGAGGAATTGTCGTTAGTATCTGTAATGATCTTAAGATTCCATTAGAGTACATCGGAGTTGGAGAAAAAATTGAAGACCTTCAAGATTTTAATCCAACACAATTTGTGAATGCCCTATTTTAAATGAAAAGTATTAAAGTGCGCTTATAACTCTTGATAATACAGAGTTGTAAAACGCTTTTGCTCTTAGACACGCTAACAGTATATATCATTTTTTAAAAAAAAATTTCTAAATTCTATTGACATTAAAAAGAACCTGCTATAAATACGTAACTTTAAAGTTAACTTTAATATTAACAACAGAAAGAAAGGGGGAAAACAAAGATGACAAAAGCGGAATTGGTAGAAAAAATGGCGAAGGATTCAGGCATTTCTAAAGTTGCAGCTTCAACTGCGTTAAATTCTTTTATGACGTGGACAACAAAAGCGTTGAAGAAAAAGAGTGGAAAGGTTACCCTGGTTGGATTTGGCACATTTTCAAAAATCCGTCGCAAAGCTCGAAAGGGACGTAATCCTCAAACAGGTGAACCAATTAAAATTAAAGCACGTAATGTAGTAAAATTCAGGGCTGGTAAAAAACTCAGGGACTATATATAATTAGCAAATATATAGTTCCTTTTTTGTAAATCAAAGGATGGCGTCAATAAAATTTACAATTCACAACATGCTTCCTCCCGCCAAGCAAAGTAAGGCGGGAGGAAGCATGTTGTGACCTTTAGCTATCTTTCATATGCCCTAAAAGGTAATTTCAAACCCTTGAAACTCACCTGTATGATCTTCCCATTTTACATCTATATTTGTAACTTTTGCGTGGGGAGGACCATCCTTACACCATTCAAGGGATGATTTTACACTTTCCTCATTCCCTTCAAATATAGCTTCAACAGTGCCGTCGAGTTTGTTTCTGACCCATCCGTAACAACCTAATCTGTTTGCTGCCTGTTTTGTTTCCATTCTAAAAAAAACACCTTGAACTCTGCCGCTGATTATTACGTGGGCTCTTAATTTTTTTTTCATATTCACCACCCCCGCTGATTGAAGATTGATTAAAAAGAAGAGGTTTATCACGAAAGCACGAAAATACGAAAACACGAAAAACATAATTTTATTTCGTGCTTTCAATCTTTCGTGTTTTCGTGATCATTTTTCAAATATTTTGCAAAGCACTTTAAATTTATATAAACAAGTTAATTGTCAATTGTCAATTTCTTGAAGGTTTCCTCGGTAATTATTTCAACGCCCATATCAATTGCACGATTAAACTTGGATCCCGGTTTTGTTCCTGCAACAAGATAATCTGTATTTCTACTGACAGAGCCGGCTACCTTGCCACCAGCCTTTTCGATCATTTCTTTCGCTTTATTTCTTGTCATTCCCTTAAGTGTGCCTGTTAGAACAAATACCTTCCCCTTCAAGTGTTCCTCTTTCCGAGGGGTATCCTGAATAATTTCTATCCCGCTATCAAGCAAATGCTTTACGACTTTTCGGTTTTCATTCTGCTTGAAAAAATTTATAACGCTTTCAGCGACAATAGGTCCTATTCCTTCTATTGATTTCAAATCATCAAAAGTTCCCATTTTTAGCTTTTCCAAGCTCTTAAAGTTATTTGCTAAAATCTTTGCCACATGTTCACCAATATGTCGTATACCAAGAGCAAAAAGAAAACGATTAAAAGTAATTTTCTTGCTTTCCTCAATGGCGTTTGTAAGGTTCTTTGCGGATTTCGGCCCCATACGTTCCAGAACCTTAAGCTTTTCTTCATCTAAACAGAAAATATCGGCATATGATTTAAGTAAACCCTTATCTACCAGCTGATCAACTATTTTGTCTCCCATGCCGTCAATATCAAACGCTCCCTTAGAGGCAAAATGTTTAATACGCTCTTTTACCTGTGCAGAGCAGGTTGTATTAATACAACGAATCGCGGTTTCATCTTTAATACGAACAGCCAGAGACCCACAAACAGGGCAATCCCTCGGCATTTTAAAGATTCTTTCTTCCCCTGTTCTTCTTGATCCAATCGGCTTTACAACTTCTGGAATCACGTCACCGGCTCGTTGGACTAAGACTGTATCTCCAATTCTGATATCTTTTTTTGTAATCTCATCTTCATTGTGAAGCGTAGCACGTCTAACCATCGCTCCGGCGATATTGACAGGTTCAAGATGGGCAACTGGTGTAAGGGTTCCTGTACGCCCAACCTGGACCCCGATATCAAGCACTCTGGTTGTTTCCTGTACAGCTTTAAACTTATATGCAATGGCCCATCTGGGACTTCGAGAGGTTTCACCTAGAATTTTTTGGTATAAAAGATTGTCCACCTTTATCACTGCTCCGTCAATATCATATGAAAGGTATTCACGAATTTCATTAAGTTTTCGGTAAAAATTTAAAACTTCATCGATATGTATTAACGGTCTGATAAGCGGATTGATTTTAAACCCAAAATTTTTCAATAAACAAAGAGCCTCCCAATGAGATTCAATAGCAAAATCCTCTATATTTCCCACTCCGTAAATAAATATTTCTAACGGACGTTTTGCTGTAACACTTGAATCGAGTTGTCTTAAAGAACCGGCTGCAGCATTACGAGGATTAGCAAAAACTGGTATATTCTGCTTAAGTCGTTCATTATTTAAATGTTTAAATCCTTCTTTTCCAATAAATACCTCCCCTCTCACATCCAAGCGTATTGGAATTTTTTGACTTTTTTCTTTATTAAGCAAAAGAGGAACTGAGCGAATAGTCCTTACATTCGATGTTATTACCTCTCCGGATATGCCATCCCCGCGGGTAGAAGCCATAACCAGGCTTCCATTCTCATATACAAGCTCTACCGCAACACCATCAAGCTTTGGTTCTGCAGTATAAACGATTAGGTCATCGGTCGTAATATTTTTTTTTACCCGATTCTCAAATTCAATTATATCAGAATCATTAAACCCGTTATCAAGGCTAAGCATGGGAGTTAAGTGAGTGGTTGTTTCGAATTTTTCAAGTGGTGGGGCCCCTACACGCAGACTAGGGGAATCGGGACTCAAAAGCTCGGGATAGGTAGATTCTATTTTTAACAGCTCCTGCATCATCCGGTCATATTCAGCATCAGATATTTCCGGATCATCTAGAACATAATACCGGTAATTATGTTCATGAAGTTCTTTTCTTAATCTTTTAACTTTTTTAACTATTTTTTGATCTATAGAACCCTGCATAAACTCTGTATCGCCTCACATACTACTTTGCGATTTTGCTTAAATCGTTTTTCTCTAAATCCAGGCCGCCATTTATAAGTCGCCAATTCATCCGAAACCACAAGTACTCCGCCAACTTCAATATTTTTATACTTACCCACTGAAAAAAAAGCGGACATTTCCATATCCACAGCCAACACACCATTTTTTTGATATTTTTTTACTTTTCGAGGGGTTTCCCTGAAAATTCCATCAGTGGACCAAACAGCTCCTTCATGATATTCAACATTTTTTTTTAATAATGTTTCCTTTATCTTTTTCACGATTCTATTTGAAGGTTTTATACTGGGAAGCCTGGCTCCATAATGTTTTGACGTTCCTTCATCTATAATTGAAGATGTTGGGATTACAATATCCCCTGTTTTAACTTTAGGTGAAATACCGCCACACCATCCAAATAATATTATTTTGTACGCCCCCCATGCAACAAGCGTCTCAAGAAGCATGGCTGCGTATGGCGCACCGACTAGAGGTCCCGCAATGGAATAATCTGTGTCGGAAATTTCTGACGAGTATAACCTGCTCATAAACAAGTTTTGAAAATTATCTTCCCTGATGTTCATCAGGCTACAAAAAAGACGTAGATCACCCATACTGCACACCATCACTGAAACAGGTCCAAGGCTCGGTGTCTTATTCCCTTTTACTGGCTTAATGATGGCATCGTTTATTGTCATGTCTGTTGACCATATTATTAGAAATTCGATTGAAATTTGCTTCGCTGTCATTCGGTTGAAATTCGCTCCGCTGAAATTCAATTGTTATTTGCCGAAGTAAATAACCACATAATAACCATCGAATTTCTACCGAATGACTACTGATTTTCTATCGAATTTCTACTGAATTTCCATTGAATTTCTATCGAATTTCTACTCCGGCTTTACAAGACGCGACAGGTCATCTTTTGCCTCGTCAATAATCTCGTAAAACCATATCAAATCTTCTATTGTCAATCGACCTGCCTTGCGCTGAGATTCTCCACCGTCCTTTTTTATATATATTCGAGGACCTATCTGAAGTTTTGGTTCACCATCGCCATATTGATTGATAGAAATAACAAGTCCCGTTTCATCACACTTCCATTTCTTTAAAATTTTATCTTTTCCAGGGTCAAAAGCCATATTTACCTCCAATGTTTATTTACCACAGAGCAGAGAATGTTATTTTAAATTAGACAGGATTTACAGGATGATCATGATATTATATTTTTTTGATTAACCATATTTATATCATGTCTATCCTGTTATCCTGTCAAATATTTTTAGGTTGAAATTTTTGAAAAATCCGCAAGCTTTTCAAAAAGGCTTGCAATATCCCCAAGCAATGCGAGTCTGTTGTTTCGTATCTTACTATCTTCAGCCATTACCAATACTCCTTCAAAAAAAGCATCCACCGGATTTCGCAAAGAAGCAATATCATGAAATGCTTTTTCGAAGTGTCTTTCTTTCATGTGCCCTTCTACTTTTTGTTTTACTTCTTTATAAGCTGTAAAAAGAGATATCTCAGATTCATGCTCAAATAAATTTTCCTTAACAACTCCAGCCTCATTATCTGTTTTAATATTTTCAGAACCGGCCTTTTTAATAATATTAACGACTCGTTTGAAAGCAATGGCCAACGGTTCAAAATCAGGGGCTGATTTTAACTTCTCTAAAGCATCTACTTTGCTCCACACTTCCGGTACATTATCCACTGAAACATCAACAACAGCAGCTACTACATCTTTTGAAAAACCTTCTTCAGTTAAAAGATGCATTATTCTGTTCTTTAAAAATGTATATACCTTATCGACTGTTTTATTGTATTCACTATTATCTTTGTTACTAAAAAGATTTAAGCTCTTTTCTATAATTTTCCTTATGGAAAATAAAAAACCCTTATCAAGAATAATTTGCACAATGCCTATGCCTTGACGCCTTAATGCATATGGATCTGAAGCGCCGGTTGGAATTAGTCCAATGCTGAAACATCCGCAAATAGAATCGATCTTGTCAGCGATGCTGAGCAAAGCACCTGTATGTGTTTCAGGAAGCGGACCACCCGAATAAGTCGGACGATAATGTTCTTCAATTGCAGCAGGAATCGATCCGGGCTCCTTAGTTTGTTTAGCATACACTCTCCCCATAATACCTTGCAGTTTTGGAAATTCTACTACAATTTGACTCACAAGATCGGCTTTACATAAAAAGGCCGCTCTTGAAACTTGACTTTTTAAGTTTGAACCAGACATCTGTAGTTGGCCGTCAGAACCGGAAGGCAATGACGAAGTATAAAGATCCGTTAAAAATTCTGAAAGCTTTTGAACCCTCATGACCTTTTCATACATAGATCCAAGTTTGGCCTGGAAGAGAACACCTTTCAATTTTCCTATCCAACCGTCAAATGAGACTTCTAAATCGCTTTTGTAAAAAAATTGAGCATCTTTAAGACGGGCTCTGAGTACTCTTTCATGTCCTATAGCAACCAAATTCATATCTTTTGCTACAGTATTGTTTACCGCCACAAAACAATGCATGAGATTTTCTTGATCATCAATTACGGCAAAATACTTTTGGTGCTCACGCATCGCGGTAATAAGTATTTCTTGGGGAAGTTCAAGAAATTTTTTGTTGAACTTTCCTACCACTGCTGCCGGATATTCAACAAGGTTGTTCACAATATCCAAAAGCTCTTCATCAGGTAAAATCCTTCCATTGACATCGCCGGCAGATCTAATTATCTCACTCTCAACAGCTTTTTTACGTTCTTCAATGTCTACCAATACATATGAATCGCGCAATAAGGATTTATAACTGCCCGGGTTAGATATTTTAATCTTTCCGTTGTGCATAAAATTATGCCCGTAAGTATATCTTCCGCTCTTTATATTCGAAATCATAAAGGGGATGATTTTGTCTCCCAAAAGGGCCATGATCGAATGTATCGGCCTTGCAAATTCAATGGACAGTTTACCCCACCTCATCTTTTTGGGAAATGGAGTTGCCAGAATCACATTTGGCAAAATGGTTTTAAGAAGGGTTCTTGTTGCAAATCCTCCTTCTTTTTTTATTGCACACAAATACGAGCCTTTTTTTGTCACTTTGATTTTAAGTCTGTTTACAGAAATCCCTGCTTTCTCCGCAAATCTCACCGCTGCTACAGTTGGTTTTCCCATTTCATCAAATCCAACCCTTTCAGGGGGCCCGGTGATTTCAGTTGATAAGGGTTTTTGCCTATCAGCAACGTTTTCTATTTCCACGGCAAGCCTTCTTGGAGTGCCAAATGTTTTGGCGCTGCCATGATCTATACGGGCTTCATTCATTTTTTTTAATAGGTTTGATGACAAAGCCTTTAAAGCGGGTTCTATATATCCGGCAGGAATTTCCTCTGTTCTAATCTCAATCAACAAATTGTTAATATTCACTTCTAATTCTCCTTTTTTAACAATGGAAATCCCATAGCTTCCCTTTGTTTAATATATTCTTCTGCACATGCCCTGGCAATGTTTCTTACACGTGCAATATAACCGGTTCGTTCAGTGACACTAATAGCGCCGCGAGCGTCAAGAAGGTTAAATGTGTGTGAACATTTTAGGCAATATTCATATGCAGGAATGACTAATGATTTACTAATCAATCGATTTGCCTCCTCCTCATATCTATTGAAAAATTCTAGCAGCATTTTAACATCTGCCTGTTCAAAATTGTATATTGACTGTTCCACTTCTTGCTGATGATGGACTTCCCCGTATTTTATACTCTCGTTCCATTTCAAATCATAAACATTATCGATCTCTTGAAGATACATGGCAATCCGCTCCAGTCCATAAGTTAGCTCAACTGATATCGGATGTAACTCAACACTCCCTGTCATTTGAAAATAAGTAAATTGGGTAATCTCCATGCCATCCAACCAAATCTCCCAACCAAGACCGGCGGCGCCGAGCGTGGGAGATTCCCAGTCATCTTCAACAAATCTAATATCATGATCAAGAGGGTCAACACCAAGAACCTTCAAGCTTTGCAGGTACTGTTCCTGTACATCAATCGGAGAAGGTTTTAAAAGAACCTGAAATTGGTAGTAATGCTGTAGTCTATTGGGGTTTTCACCATAACGGCCGTCAGTGGGGCGTCTAGAGGGCTGAACATATGCTACATTCCATGGTTCAGGGCCAAGAGCCCTTATAACTGTAGCAGGATGGAACGTGCCTGCTCCAACTTCCATATCATACGGTTGTACAAGCAAACATCCTCTTCGCGCCCAAAATTTTTGTAACGACAAAATAATTTCCTGAAAATACATTTTCTTTTCCTTTATCTATTACCTCAATTGAGCGATAATGCTCAATTAATAGTTA
>CAZLRK010000039.1:16480-26504 GCA_964561845.1 uncultured Desulfobacterales bacterium
TTTCTTTTCCTTTATCTATTACCTCAATTGAGCGATAATGCTCAATTAATAGTTACTTGTTATTCGTTACTCGTTACTCGGACGAATATTAATTGATATTCTGTATTTCTATTAAAAGTGAGATATAATTCCGTTTATCTTTCAACTAAAACAAAAAACAATTAACTAATAACGAATAACACCTAATTGAGTTTTTTCTCAATTATATTATTAACAACCAATCCTTTCCTATCTATTTTCACATCAAGCAGACAAGCATTTATTCTTTTTGAAACTATTTTTCCCCATTTAACTTTTAGTTTTTCAATCTCCCCGGTTTCACCCAGCGCCCATATGCAACCACCGCCACCGGCTCCTGTAAATCTTGCGCCACATTTATTTTTCATTGCTGAATCAACAAGCATTTCGCCAATATCATCAAGTACCGCCGGTGTCATCTTTCTCCTTATAGCTGTTTCTCTGTTCATTAGTGATGAAGCGTCCTTAAAGTTCCCTTCAGAAAGAGCATTAACAAATTCTTTTGTACAAGTAACGATTTCTATCCATAATTCACGGTATTTTCCAGATAAAAATTGCGTAACCCACTTGTTGTTTATATTCTTTGACTCGTGCGGGACTCCGCAATAGGCTAAAAGAAAATGCCGTTCCATATTTTTTAAAAAAGATTTCTTTACAATTGTCCTTTTTTTAAAAAAAGGTTTCTCAGTGCTTCCCTTCCAATACCAAGCATTAACACCACCATAAGTAGCAGCCAGCTGATCCTGAAGGCCGCACGGAACACCTGCCACACTCCCTTCAAGAGCATATGCAAGCATTGCTATGCTTTTCCTTGATAGGGATTTAAAACCTTGTTTAGCAAAAACAGTTGAAAGCGCGGCTATCAAAGCCACAGCCGCTGCAGAAGATCCACCCAAAGCACTACGTGGCGGAGATGAAGATTCAATATCAATACAAACTCCTCCTGCTCTAAAATAAGCCGCAATAGCAAATATAAGGCCAAGTGGATGATGAAACGGAGCTTTATCCAATGAATATTCTGCGCTTTTAAACCCCTTTGACAAAACTTTTATTCGGCCTTTTTTATAAGGGAAAAGCCGTACTTTTGTCCTCAAGTCGATTGCAATATTAAAAGTACAGGGAGCAAGGTGCCGGAGCGGATAATAAAAAGTACTTATATCCAGGGTGCCGCCCATATCTATTCTACATGGGACCGATGCTTCAATATGTTTTGATTCGAGAATATCGCTTAAATTGTGTGTTGTGTTTTTTATTTTCATTCTATTCTCTTTTGCCGTATCTGTCGTAAAAATTTTAAACTGCGTAGTTTTTTACCTGTATGATAAGGAACAAATGCCTCTAAAAAGTCGATGCTTTCCTTTATGGCTTGAGGAGTTAACCTCACTCTCTTGGCTGTTTTTAAATCCTCTTTTTCAAACCACAGAAGCTGCTTAATAGTTCCTTTTGACAGAAATACTTTCCGTAAAGAGCCTGAGGTACACCTTTCGCACACTATTCCACCCTTTGCAAGATCAAACATAATCCTGTTTTTTTTCATACCCTCTATTTCAATTTTGCACATGCTACAATGAATTAAATTTGGAGATAATCCTGACATAATCATAAATCGCATCTGAAACAGAATACTTAATGCCTCTTCTGATATTCGACCAATATTGAGTTCATCCAGAACATGGTAAAATAGATAATAAAGTTGGATTTGCCTTTCGCCTTCTTCCATCCAGACATTGATCAATTCGGCCCAGTAGCTGGCATAGGCCGTTTTTTTTATATCAGTCCTGATTTTTGAAAAAGGCTGCTTTAATGCCGCTTCCTTCAAAATAGGAAGCCCTTTGCGTCTGCCTGATGTGTACACTATGTCTAAAACAGAGAAAAGCTCAAGAATTCCTGAGAATCTTTTTGTGCTTTTTTTTGCAGATTTAGCAATTACGGAGATTTTTCCACCGGCTAATGTAAAAAAATTAATGATAAGATCATAATCGTTGTAATCAATGCGGCGTAGCATGATGGCAGGCGTGGAAAAGCTTGACATATATTCATATACCAAGTAAAGTTGTGGCGATTTTAAAATAGAAAAAAACACTGATGATGTCGATGGCTGTGGTTACAAACGGACCCGTAGCTACGGCAGGATCGATATTTACCCTTGCAAAGGCCATGGGTACCAGAGAACCTACCAAAGCGGCAATAGACATGGAACTGAGTACCGCAAGTCCCACTGATATTGCAAGCATCTCCATGCTATATTGAAACTGGGCCACAACACCAATGAGAAATCCATAAAACAGACCCAGAATCAAACCTATCGCAAGCTCTTTAGAAACAACTAACCAGATATCTCTAATATGTAACCGCCCGGTAGCAAGGCCCCTTACAACGATGGTGGAGGACTGGGTGCCGATATTTCCACCCATACCCATGATAACCGGTATAAATGCAGCAAGATATGCAAGCTTACTCAAACTATTCTCAAAATGACCAATAATAAAAAATGCAATTATTCCGCCTATACAGCTTGCAAAAAGCCATGGCAGACGTATTTTTGTACTTTTTAAAACAGATTTTGTTTCTACAAATTCTTCGCCCACCCCTGCCATTTTTAGTATATCTTCCGTAGCCTCTTGTCTGATGATATCGATAATATCATCAACGGTAATGATACCCACCAGTTGATTTGTCTCATCCACTACCGGAACGGCCAGAATATCATACCGGGCAACAATTTTTGCCACCTCTTCCTGATCCGTATTGGTCTGCACAAAAAATACGTCTGTTGTCATAAAATCTTTAAGGGGTTTATCGGGTGGAACGACTACAAGCTGTCTCAACGAACTTACGCCAACCAGATTTCCATATTCATCTACCGCATAAAGATAAAAGGGCATTTCAACATCCATATATTCTTTTTGCAGTGACTCGATAGCTTCTTTGGCTGTAGTATCTTCTTTTAAAGCGATAAAATCAGTAACCATGATTCCGCCGGCAGTATCATCTTCATAGCGAAGAAGATCCTCAACATCCTCGGAGTCCTCCTTTTTCATCCTTTCAAGAATGTTATCCGACTGTTCGTCCGGCAATCGGCCAAGCAGGTCTGCAACATCATCATTTGGCATGTGTTCCAAAATTTCAACGATCTCATCAAGCTCAATTCTTTCAATTAGATCCAGCAAAGTATCTTCATCAAGCCTGCTTAAAAGAATACCCTTTTGTTCAGGCTCCATTATCATTTCAAAGAGCTTATGCTGTTCAGACAGCGTTAAAAAACGGAACACCTCGGATAGGTCGGCCGCATGTGCCTTGTTCACAATTTTGCGTAGGTGGGTAACTGCTCCCCGTCTTAGTAATCTCTTAATGCTCTCAATAAGTATTTTATTGCGATCGTTCAGCATTTAATCTACCTTACTTGCCCATTTGTCATATGTCATATGTCATTTGCGTTGCTGTTATTCAACTGTCATTCGCTTCGCTGTCATTCGTTTGTTATCTGAAACTCTTAACCTTGAACCTTTGAGCCCCTGAACGGATAGCCCACCTTATGGAAGAGACCTTTGAAAAATGCTCAATTTTGTTCAAGTTCAAGGCAAGCTAAAATTTTAACCACCCCGATAAACTACATCGGGACAAGCACGCATACATTGAGTATTTCGAGGATAGCGCTAAAGCTTCACTTCGTGCCAAAATTTTAGCCTAACACAGAAATTGGGCAAAAGGGGGCGTTTTGCAAAGGTCTCTTATGGAAGTTGTACATTTACCACCTGCCCACTCTTTCCTAAAGCTTCAATTGGCTTATCATTTAATGTCACTTTAACTCCGCCGGCATTTCCGATAAGGAGATGAAAATTAGATGATGCTTCAAGCTCCAGGTGATCTCCGGGATGCAAAATATGCTCTTTTGGGTTCTTATCATCTACAATTACTTTCATCCACGTTATTTCCAGGGCCGTTATTTTTAGTAATAGTTTTTCTGAAATATTTTCAGGGTAATTTTTAATGGGATAAGAAACTTCAGGAGTTTCGGTTAAGCTATCACTTTTATTTTCAACAGGTTCCTTCTGCCGAGCGGGTTTTTGATCTTTTGTTGTCGGGCTTAGGGCCTGGTCTTGAAAAATGGATGTTATATAAACAGAAAGAGAAATAATGCACAATAGTGTTCCAATCGATAAAAGCAGACGTGGCCAATAATTTATATTCATTCTGATTAATTCATCTTCAGATTTAGCCGTCTCCTTAAATTTTTTTAAACTTGAAAGATAATTACGAATGACCTTGTCTTCATCAACACCAATAATTTTTGCATAAGCACGTAAAAATCCTTTTACAAAGACTTCAGCAGGCAACCTTTTATGATCTTCCTGCTCAATAAGAAGAAGAGTATCCATTCTGATCTTGGTTTCTCTTACAACAACTTCCAGATTGATTCCCTTTTCAAGCCTATTAGTTCTCAGATAACGCCCGAATGAAAGATTGTTTTTATTGTGCGACATAGTTTAAACACAAATTATCTAATAATTTTAATATATGATCGTTCTTTTAGTTCCTTAAGCCATGTTTGGTATTTTTTATTTACAATTTTATAATAAAGTTTTTCTTGAATCTCAGGTGATGCCTCTTCTAATGACTTTCCTGATGCCCTTACAACATCTTGAACAAAAAATATCTGATATCCCAGCTCAGTATCGATTACAGATGTAAACTCACCTGCTTTCATCTCCTTTATCTTTTTTTGTAATTGTTCTGAAAGCTCATCTATTCTGAACCAACCTAGATCTCCCCCGTCATTTGCAGATGGAGATTCAGAGTAGGTAGAGGCCATGACCTCAAAAGGTGCACCACCCTTTAATTTATTTAGAATCTCAAGCATTTTATTTTGAATCTCAAGTTTATCAGCTTCACTGGCAAGTGTATTGACTTTCATGATTATGTTCCGGAGATGATATTTTTTCTTGCCAATATAGCTTTCAATGTTATCTTCGTAATAAGAATTTATATCCTCTTTAGTTATAACTATCTTCGACTTTACTTCAATATTGACCAACTTTGCCCTAAGTTTTTGTTCCTTAATACGTTTACGATACTCTTCAATTGATAATCCTTCCTTATCCAACGCCTCTCCTAGCTCTTCATCTGAATAAAAACTTGCTTTCTTAACGCTCTCAATTGTATTATCAATCTCTTTTTCTCCAACAACAATTTTATTCCTTTTTATTTCCTGGTCTGCAAGTTTCTGTTCAATAATTTGATTGATCACATCTTCCCGAACCTTAAAGAGCATTTTAGTTTCCTTTTCAGGAGAATATTCATATGCTCTGATTTTATCAGCGTATGGCTTAAACAATTGATTCAGTTCGGTAAGTGTAATTATATCATCATTCACAACTGCAATTATCCGATCAACAATAGTAGCACTTCTTACTTCAGAGATGAAAAATATATTAAAAGCGAAAAAAAAGGCAACACAAATAGCCAAAAAGTATAAATAATTTATAACCCGCATATTTTCTTCCATTGTGCTTTGTTTATTTCAATAGTATATTTTAATTGAAGGTTTTTTATCCATAATGTATATGCTTCTTCTGCTTTTTTCCTTCGCAAATTCTTAATGATCATTGCACTTTTATCTTCTATCTTCTCCCCTTGATCGGATTTATGATCGTCTTTTCCAAAATGTTCTTCATAATACTTCGATATATCTTCAGTTGTTATTATTATATTGGCTTCCAGTTCTTTTGAAATGACTTTTTCCATAATCAAACGGTTCTTCAACCCCTCTTGCCATGAATGAAAGGAAACAGCATGTTCAAGTAGCGTCTCCTCAAAAATACCATTAGGATAGTCCGCTTTGATATCTGAAATAGCCTTTTCAAGCTCTGAATCAGAGATATCAATTTGAAGCTCCCTGGCTCTTTCCAATAGAATCATCTCTTCTGTCATTTGATTTAAAAGCCTCAATCGAGCTTCTCTACTTAATTTAGGCTTCTTCATTATATCATATGGATAAGCTGTCTTGACGAGTTCAAAAGCATTGGTAAATTCAAGTACTGTTACGACTCTGTCTCCAATGCGAATCAAATAATTGTTGTTGCGATTAGATTCCGACTCTGTGCAACTTCCTAAAACACAAACAACCAATAAAGCGCCAACCAGAAAAGTAAATTTACAAATAGTTTTCATCAACATTTTTAGTATGATAATTCACCGCCCATTCGCTCCGCTCATTAGAGACGCGGAGAACGCAGAGGTTATTTTTTTATTGTTTTCCGTTGAGAGGACGGAAAACAATAAGAACCATGCCCTTCGGGCATTTAGGGTCTATAAATATCGCGTAGCGATTGATTTTTTTCTTTTGCCGTCCTCTCAACGGCAAAAGAAAAGTATCTTTTCTTTGCGCTCTCTGCGCCTTTGCGGTGAAAGGTTACGAATTAACACGTTGTGAAATTTCTTTCAAGATATTTTTAGTCTGAATCAATCGGCCTTTTACATTGGTCTTTGAAAGTTTGGCTTTAAAAACATGGTTCGGTGTAAATTCAAAACGATCCTTATCTGAAACAATCATCTCAACTATCCCAAAAGGATTTTGCTGGTGTGTTTCTGAAAAGGAAAGTAATAGTTGATTATCTGACAGATCAAGTCGCTTTACACCTGCTTTTATAGACATCACTTTAAGCATGATTTTTAAAAGAAGATTTGAAGCTTCTTTTGGCAACGCACCAAATCGATCAACAAGTTCTTTTTTAAAATCTGCAATTTCATTTAAATCTTTCATCTTTGCCAGGCTTCGGTATACTGAAAGTCGCTGGTCAATATCGGATATAAAAGATTCAGGTAAAAAAGTAGACATCGTTACATTTATTTCAGGTTCGAGGTTTTCAAAAACAGGCTCTCCTTTCAAATATGATATTGAATTCTCCATAAGTTTTAAAAACATATCATAGCCTACAGCAGCAATATGACCTGATTGAGAAGCTCCAAGAATCGTGCCTCCTCCTCTGATCTTCAAATCACTCATAGCAATTTGAAAACCGGCACCAAGATCGCTGTGTTCCATTAATACCTTTAATCGTTTTTGAGCATCAGTGCTGATTGTACTTTCGTTCGAAATAAACAGGTATGCAAAGGCCTGATCATCCGCCCTCCCAACACGACCGCGTAATTGATACATCTGCGCCAATCCGAACCGATCCGCCCAGTTAACCATGATAGTATTAGCTGAAGGTATATCAAGCCCCGATTCAATTATCGTGGTACACACCAACATATCTATCTCTTTGTTCACAAACGAAAGCATTACCTTCTCCAATTCATTATCATTCATACGACCATGTGCAACATTAAGGCGTACTTCAGGTGTCAGTTTCTGTAAATGTTTTGTAATTGACCAAATACTATTGATATTATTATGCACAAAAAATATCTGCCCGCCTCGTTTTAATTCATTTCTTATTGCATCCGAAATAACTGCATCATCAAATTCACAAATGTATGTCATTATTGCATGACGATGCTCAGGTGGAGTTGCAATAATACTTATGTCACGCATCCCCATCAGGGACATATGAAGTGTTCGGGGTATCGGGGTTGCGGTTAAGGCTAAAACATCAACAGTGTTCCTTATCTTTTTTAGTTTTTCCTTATGCTTGACGCCAAAGCGCTGTTCTTCATCAATTACGAGAAGTCCAATATCATTAAAATATATATCTTTTGAAAGAAGCCTATGAGTTCCAATTACAATATCGATCTTGCCGGATTTAAGGTCATTTAAAATTACACGCTGTTCTTTTAAAGAACGAAACCTGCTTAAACACGCAACATTTACCGGATAACGCTCAAAACGATGAGAAAATGTCGTAAAATGTTGTTCTGCAAGTACTGTTGTTGGAACCAACACAGCAACTTGTTTACCTTCATTTACTGCCATAAACGATGCACGAAGGGCTACTTCCGTCTTTCCATATCCCACATCACCGCATACCAATCTATCCATAGACGCGGGCTCCATCATATCATGCAATACATCTTCAACTGCCTTGAGCTGATCGTAAGTCTCTTCATACGGAAATCCGGCCTCAAAATCTTTAAAATAACTATCCGGTTTTTTATAAGCATAACCTTTTTTAACCTTGCGCTCTGCATAGAGTTTAAGAAGCTCTCCAGCAATCTTTTCGGCAGATTTTTTTACCCTCTCTTTCACCCGTTTCCATGATCTTCCGCCCATCTTGTCTAAAATAGGTGTAATTCCATCCATCCCTATATATTTCTGAACCATACTCATGCGATCTACAGGAAGGTAAAGTTTATCCCCATCTTTATAGATAATTAAAAGATAATCGTTTGCAGTTCCATCCAGTTTTAGTTTCACCAGACCCTCATACTGTCCTATTCCATGTTCGTTGTGAACTACAAGGTCTCCTCTTTTCAGATCTTCAAATGCAAGAAGCTGTTTTCGAATCTTGTGCTTTGGTTTCCTTCTTCTGCGATGCTTTGAGCCAAAGATTTCATCTTCAGTAATAATGGCCAGAGATTCATCAGGCCAGATAAATCCTTTAGAGAGCTGGCCTGAACAAATATATATAGGTCCTTTGCTTCTTTTGATATCAGGCCGAATATCAGAGAGGTTATTAATAAATTGAATTTGAATATTGTATGATAAAAGAAGTGATTTTAGTCTATCGGCCTGTGCATTCCCATGGCATACAAGAATGGTTGTATATCCGGACTCTTTATTATCATTGATCCAATTCGCAAGCGGCAAAAAAAGGTTCTCTTTTTCTTGTCGACTTTTAAGCTCAGTTATTATGGCGTTATTATCTTTTACGGAAAAATGATAACGAAGAGGCGTTTGTTGTTTCTTTTGAACCAGATGCAGGCTTCCCTTTGAAAGAGGAAGCGTTTTTACCGTCAAGGGTTTTTTCTGTGCAATTTTTTCTTTTACATCATCCCATTTCAGGTAGAGAGAATCCGGCTCTACACAAATCCTTGATTCATTGCGTGCCGACATGTAGTTGCTATCTATCTGTTTTTTCGATTCTACAGATGCCTTTTCCAGTTCAGCCGGTTCTATCCGAACAAAAAGAGCACTATCCGGAATATAATCAAAAAAAGTGTCCAGCTTCGGATATATCATGGGAATCAGACTCTCAATACCAGGAAATACTCCCTCCTTTTTAATGTGATCAACCAGCTCTCTAACTTTCGTTACAGGGATATTTAAAACTGATGCACGTTCCCTGATACGGCTAATTATCTCAACTATCTGCTCTTTTTTTAAGATCGCCTCTCTGGCAGGAAGTATTACGACTTCCTGAATATTTTTTATTGTTCGTTGACTTGATGCGGAAAAGAACCTTAAAGATTCTACTGTATCCCCGAACCATTCCATCCTTATGGGATCAGGATATAGGGATGAAAAAATATCCAAAATTCCTCCCCTTATGCAAAAATCCCCGACCTCCTCCACAATGGTCGCTCTTACATAACCACCTGAGATTAACTTTCTAACTAAAATATCTCTATCGATTTCCTCGCCTTCCATTACTAGCTCGGCAAATTCTATTATTTCTTGTTTTGGGATGTTTTTTTGTAGGAGCGCATCTACAGTTGTAACCACAATTGATGGCATCTCACTTTCCATCACCTTATAGAGTATACTGATTCTCCTTGCTGCTGTTTCGTTGTGGTACGATATATATTTAAAAGCTGAAATATTATATGGAGGAAAATACAGTAAGGGTGGTGTATCTGATTTTAAAAAAAAATGTAGGTCATCTATGAATATTTCTGCATCTTTGGGTGAAGATACAACAATGATAATCTGTTTTTTATGTTTTAAATACAACCTGGAAACAAGATATGCCCTTTCAGAACCGAACAATCCGTAACAGTCAACATCATTTTTCCTGTCTTGTATTTGATTAATTATTGACTGAATTGATATTTTTTCTTGATTTTGGTTCATAAGCAAGATAATTTTATATTGATTAGAGACCTTTGAAAAATGCTCAATTTTGTT
>CAZLRK010000040.1:0-25522 GCA_964561845.1 uncultured Desulfobacterales bacterium
AGAAGCGCACCTTAATTTAGGAAAAAATTGTCCTTGACTTGGGGTCCACTTCCCACAAAGAAAAAATCAACAGAAACGGTCGAAACCCTGCTGGAAATTATGAAAGAGACCCTTGTATCCGGTGATGATGTCATGATCAGCGGTTTCGGGAAATTTTGTGTAAAGAATAAAAAGGAAAGAAGGGGAAGGAATCCAGCTACCGGTGAGGATATGATGCTGGATGCGAGGAAGGTTGTAACCTTTAAGTGTTCGGGGAAGTTGAGGGAAAGAGTGAATACAAAAGAATGATAGATTGTCATAAATGCGAACATTATTATGTCACTTGGGACAAAGAGTTTCCTCATGGGTGTAAAGCCATGGGATTTAAATCAAAACAACTTCCTTCTATATTAGTACGTGCCACTTCTAATCGTGAATGTCTATTAAATAAAGAGAAGGTAATGAAGAACAGGGAAAGCAATGAATCAAACTAGTGAGAAAAGCGGGTTAGGAACGTAAAAACACCATCTCTGTAATCATCGCCAACTTTTCTTCCTCCTGGGTCAGTTCCACCAGCACACGGGCAATGCGGCCCTGGGTGTCGATTACCCGCGCCGCAGCAATAACGTCCTGTGCGGGGTCGGCCGCCTTAAGATACTGTATATCACAGTTCAGGGGCAGACCCACGTGACCCAGCGAGTTAGCGGCGGCTGCCATGGTTTGCTCCGCTAAAGTAAACAGCGCACCGGTATGCGTGTAGCCAAGAAAATTGGGTAACTGGGGGGTACCGGGTAACCGGGCCGTGGCACGTCCCGGCTCGAATTCGATAAATTTAATAGACAGCGCCTGGGCCAGAGGGGTCGCCTCTAAAGCAAGGCGCAACGCTTCCAAATCTTCGCTTTTAATCGCATCCCGGACGACATCCGGCTCACGGGCTGATTCCACTACGGCGAGTTTCTGGCGGTTGCGCTCTTCCACGCCACGGGTCAACCAGCTAACGGCCTCGTTATAGGGTGTCGGGATGTTGAGACGACGGCCTTCGGATACGATCACTTCGTTGAGGTTGCCAATTTCGGTTGGCCGCCGCGCTTCCACATCCTGGAGCATAGATACGCGGTTGTCTTTGGTGGAGGCGAACGCTTTTAACGAAAAGGCCAGGGGATCGTGCAGCTCAGGAAAGTCGATGCCCTTGGCACGGGCCACCTGGGCCAACTCCCGGGAAAGACCGTTGATGATCTGCACCGAGGGGTCATGATGCACGGCGGTACCACCGGTCAAACCGGTTAGTGCGGCAACAACATTGGTGG
Source organism: uncultured Desulfobacterales bacterium (assembly GCA_964561845.1). Taxonomy (GTDB): domain Bacteria; phylum Desulfobacterota; class Desulfobacteria; order Desulfobacterales; family JAUVVS01; genus JAUVVS01. Next base: position 1,287 of record CAZLRK010000040.1, read on the forward strand.
AGACATTGGCTATCAATTTTTTCCATATAACGTTGTTGATATCGGAAGTGGTATGCACATCCAGGTCCACGCCCTGAAACTGCTTGACCATGTCTTCAAAGCCCGGGCGGGATACACCGTCGTAGGGCCCGATCACCAGCAAGGGGCCCAAGCCGCCTACGTACCGGACTTCATTCATGCTAACGGGCATGCCGGAATGGGCGGTGATGCCGCCGATAACCCGTTGCGGTCCCACTACCTCGGCAATGACTTCCAGATTTCCCAGACCGTTTTGGATAGACAGGACGATTGTATCATCGCCCACTATGGGCAACGCGCTCTCAATGGCCGAACGGGTATGGTATCCCTTCACACACACCATGACCAGGTCTTTGACTCCCACACCGCCTACATCCGAAGTAATCGATATCCGGGAATGGCTCCGTTCGCCGTCGGGACATTGCATCCATAACCCCTCCCGGGCGATGAGCCGAACTCGCTCCTCAAGCACTTCGATCAGCGTCACGTCAAATCCTTTTTCAGAAAAAAGAATTCCAAAAATAGATCCAAGTATGCCAGCACCTACAATCGCAATTTCCATAGCTCTCCCTTCCCGCCAGTCTCAGACGGGCATTATCTTGTATTAGTATACGAAAATCTATAGGTTAGCAACCACCTTATATTGCATAAATCCCTTTGCTCTGTCAAGCATGGAGATAGTACGATCCGGCGTCTTTTGCGAGGTGCAAACTCTCTTGAGATATTCTGATATTCATCCTCTCGTTCTTGGTGAATGTAGCTCTGGCAGCGTCTTTTACCTTTTTTATTGTTATGATAATATGTTGACTATAAAATGATGGAAGTATATAGGGAGTGGATAGCATACGCAGATAGGTGAGACCTTTGCAAAACGCCCCCTTTTGCCCAATTTCTGTGTTAGTCTAAAATTTTGGCACGAAGTGAAGCTTTAGCGCTATCCTCGAAATACTCAATGTATGCCTGTGGTTAAAATTTTCGCCTGCCTTGAACTTGAACAAAATTGAGCATTTTTCAGAGGTCTCATAGGTATTTTGAAGTACTTTCGGGTATGATGAGTTTTAACATAACATTGGCTGACTGCCTGAAGGAATTAAGATACAAAACCATGTCAGGAGTTTTTTCGTGGGAAAAGAAATAGTCTGTTTTTGTCATGATATCACAAGATTAGATATCATCCGAGCAATAGAAGAGGGATATGACCACATGGAAACACTTAAACGATTTACAGGTGTATTCATGGGACCATGCCAGGGAAAAATGTGTGCCATGAACGTTTTGAAAGTGTTTGCCCAAAAAACCGGTCAACCCATTGAATCATTAAGAGTTCCCACCCTGCGCCCTCCCGCAGAACCCATCCCCATGGGATGGCTGGCAACGGGAAATGAAAAAGGGGAAGATGAAGAAAAACTATGATGTGGTTATTATAGGCGGTGGGGCTCAGGGATTATCCCTGGCCTATAACCTGGCCTGCAACGGGTTGAACAGAGTTGCGGTGCTGGATAAAAGTTACCCTGGTAGTGGCGCCAGCGGTAGAAACGGTGAGATGATAAGGTCAGGATTTGCTACTCCGGAATGGACCCGCTTTTTTGATGCTAGCATACATATTTGGGAAACACTCTCACATCAACTCAATTTTAACCTGATGTTCAATCGGCGAGGTTATCTTGTACTGGCCTCCACTTCTGAGGAATTATCATTATGCAGAACATGTGCAAAACTTCATAAGTCTTTAGGAATAGAAACCTATCTTTTAGATGATAAAGAAATTATGAAATTAGCACCGGCACTGAATCCTGAAATGGTTGCAGGAGGGATATTGCAACCTAAGGGAGGATTTGCCAGACACGATGCACTGGTGTGGGCTTATGCCCGTGCATCCCGTAGCCTGAAAGTCGACATTTTTTCTTTTACGGAAGTTATAGGTATTAAGATCGAAAAGGAAATAGTAAAAAGAGTGATTACCACAAAAGGAATTATTGAAACACCTGTGGTAATAAATGCCGCCGGCGGGCATGCAGGACATATCGCACAAATGGTCGGAGTTAACCTTCCATCAAAAACATACTGCCTTGAGATGATCGTCACGGAACCGCTGAAACCCTTTTTAACGCCTGTGATCGCCTCATTAAATACCATGGGCTATATGCACCAAACCACAAGGGGAGAATTTACCGGCGGTGCCGATATTGAGAAATTTGAACCCTCAAACAGCCTTAAAAGCACCTTGCTGCTCACAAAAGACATGATTAACAAATTTGTTCGCCTTTTCCCGGGGCTGGCGGGTGTACGGCTAATGCGGCAATGGGGTGGACTTGTTGATATGACGGAGGATATGGCCCCGGTGTTGGGACCAGTGCCCGGCATTGAGGGTTTTATATTGGATTGTGGGTGGGTTTACGGTTTTATGGGTGCACCTGCCGGAGGAAAATTTTTAGCGGATTATATCCTAACCGGAAAAATGCCTCCGGTGATTGCTCCTTTCGGCCTGGAAAGGTTTAAAGCAGGAAGGCTTGTACATGACTTATCTTTATTAGTAAAAATAGATTAAAACTGAAATATCATGACAGAAAAAAATTGCAGGATTATTGATCATCCGATACTGACATTTGATCGTAAAAGGAAATTATCCTTCTTATTCAACGGCCGATCTGTCATAGCCTATGAAGGCGAAACTATTGCAGCTGCATTATATTCCGCAGGTATACGCATATTCAGCCGTAGTTTCAAATATCACCGACCCAGGGGGCTTTTTTGCTGTGCAGGTCACTGTTCCCATTGCCTTATGCGGGTAAATGGGATGCCCAATGTACGTACTTGTAGAGAACCTGTTCACGACGGGATGAAGGTAGAATCACAAAATGCCTGGCCGTCTTTACAATTCGATTTAATGGCCTTTGCCGGTAAACTGGATTTTTTAATTAGGCCGGGATTCTATTATCGCAGGTTTATCCGTCCCAGATGGTTGTATCATATCTGGGAAAAGTTTCTCAGAAATATGGCAGGCATTGGAAAACTGGCCGATCCGTCAAACATGCAGCCTGCTTGTACGATTAAAGCCGATCCTGCATTAGTAGTAGTGGGCGGGGGAATTGCAGGTATGTCGGCCGCGCTTCATGCAGCAAAATCAGGTACAGAAACATGGATAATTGAAAAGGAGGAAACTTTAGGCGGCGCCATCGCATTATACACCAATTATTATAAACTTCCGTATACAGATAATATTAAACGCGGATTTTCAATAGCTGCTGAGATTGCCAAAGAAGTAAAATCTTTAGATAACTGCCGTGTTATCACCGGCGCAACGGCCTTTGCATGGTACAGCGAAGGGATTCTGGGTGTAGCTAGACCGGGAGAATTCTGGGAGATAAAACCCAAACATGTAATTATTGCTATGGGTAGTTATGAGGATCCTATGCTTTTTGAAAACAACGATCTCCCTGGAATTTTTCCGGTAAGGGGCCTTCTGAGGCTGATGCATAAAAACGGCATCCGACCCGGCCGAAAAGCCGTTGTAGCAACCTGCAATGATGAAGGGTATTATGTTGCCATGGCTCTGAAAGAGGCCGGTGTTTCCCTTGCCGGTATCGCAGATAGCAGACATAAAAAACAGGCTCTGTCAAACCGGGAAGCTAAAGAATTACAAGCCGCCGGTATTCATATTTATCCGGAACACAGTATTAAAAAAGCTATAGGTCGAAGGCATGTTAAGGGAGTTATGTTATATAAAAAAGAAACATCGCCGGACAATCACAGAGATCGAAAAATCAAGATTGGCTGCGATGTGCTGTGTATTGCTGGAACACGATCACCTGCAAATGATCTTGTCTTTCAGCATACATGCCGGGGTGATTATATTCTTAAATCCCCGGAGCACATTATTCGATGCCCAAAGACTTCTGACCGTATGGAGGTGAAAACCGGTTTGTATGTTGCGGGGGAAACAAGTGGTAGTCAGGGATTTGCAAAGGCCTATCTGGAGGGAAAAATTGCCGGACTTTCTACGGCAATTATCTTGGGGCATGACAATGATAGGCTAGAAAAAGTTAAGCTCTTTTAATTGGCCACATTGTAAGAATTGTAGAAAAAATTTTAGAAAAAACAGAAAGGAGGTAAGCATGAAACGTAGTATTTTTACCGTTATTGGGTGTATTTTCATGATAGTGATTTTTATGAGTTGTGCCGCCCCAGAGGGAAGTTTAAAATCGGGAGCGGTAGCAGCAGCTTCGGCCTCTGCATCTGTCGTAGCAGTAGCTGCCGCCTTTGCCTGCGTCGTGGAAGTTTCCGCTAAAGTTGTTGCCTGGGAAGCACTGGTTTCTGCCGCATCCGCCGCCGTTTGAGCCGCTGCTGCTGCATCGGTATTTCCCACAGCTTGTGCCTCTGCTACACTTGCGTTTGCCTCGGCTGCGGATGCATTCGCTTCAGCTGCAGAGGCACATGCTTGGGCCGCAGATGCAGCTGCTCTTGCTGCGGCACCTGTTGTGGCAGCCGCTGCCGCTTCTGCCTGGGAAACAGAAGTTTCAGCTAAAGTTGTTGCCTGAGAAGCACTAGCCTCTGCTTCATCTGCAGCCGCCTCAGCTGCTGCAGCCGCTTCGGTATTTCCAACAGCTTGGGCTTCTGCTATACTCTCATTTGCCTCGGCTGCAGATTCATTTGCCTCGGCAGCAGCAGCGCTTGCCGCTGCAGCCGCTGCTGCTGCTTCGGCCGCTGCATCGGTCGTGGCAGCCGCTGCCGCATTAGCCAGGGTAGCTGAAATCCCTGCCAAAGTTGTCGCCTCAGAAGCACTTGCCGCTGTAGCCGCTGCTGCTGCTTCGGCCGCTGCCGCTGCTTCGGTATTTCCAGCAGCTTGGGCTTCGGCTGCTGCTGCACTTGCCGCTGCTGCCGCTGCAGCCGCTGCTGCTTCGGCCGCTGCATCGGTCGTAGCTGCCGCTGCAGCATTAGCCTGGGTAGTAGCAGTTTTAGCCAGAGCCAATGCCCGGGAAGCGCTTGCCGCTGCTGCCGCTGCTGCCGCTGCTGCCGCTTTGGCCGCTGCATCGGTTTTTGCAGCCGCTGCCGCATTAGCCGGATTCAAGAATAGGATTGTAAACGCCATTACGACCAATATCCACAATAACATTCTCGGTATACGATATTTACTCATGATCCTCCCCCTGGATTGAGCTCATCAAGCTTTGATTATAAAAAATTTACTTGTTAAAAAGTTTGAGCAAAGTTATCAGTCAGATATTGTTATCTAAATATGATTATGATATGGTAATATAGTAATTTATATACAAATAGTTGTCAAGACAAGCTTCTTTTTAGATCTTTCCTCATTTTATATCCGCTTTGCTTCCTACCTTCCGGTTCATCCGTTTTTCATCGCTATCCTTTTTAACACACGGCTTTTCAGATTCTCGTTTTCAGACGGAACAATCCCCAGGACAATCATGTCGTCCGGAAAGTATTCCCATACCCTGTCTACGGCCTTTTTCCATCTGTGTGGGGTGAGCTTAAGAGAGCGCTGGAAAAGCTCCTGAAATATCTGAATTCCATCCTCACGCACAATTGAATTTACCCCAGGTGGATTTCCCTCAGCGCTTTGATGAGATGCCTTTTCTGACGAAGGAATAATGCTCGATCGCCATACCCAGTACCACGCAACATTGAATAACATGTTCGCATCCTTTGGGGCGTTTTGAATTCCATTATTAAAGCATTTCTCAGCCAGGGGTAACCATCTGTTTATATAACCATATGGATCGTAACTCTTAAATGAGTAACGCTTTCCAAGTTCATACCAGTAAATCCCGTGGACCGGATTAAGCCTCACAGCCTCTTCCAGACTTGCGATTGCATGTTCGTTGTATTCCTTGCGAAAAGTCTCGTCCTCAAACCTTGTTCTCATATAGTATCCGGCTAATTTGAAGTGGTACTCGGCGTTGCTTGGATTATATTTGACAGCATTCTGAATATCAGTAAGGTAGGGGTTCCAGTTCAAATTCATGGTAGAATTCCATTCGGTTGGGCAGTTTATTTCTGCAAGAAAATGACGTCCTGTCGCAAAGACACCAGCACCAAATGCAAAAAGGAGCATGCACGCCATCACGATACGCCGCAGGCGGCTTAGGGTAATTTTTCGAACCCTGTAAAAAAAGGATTCACTATAACCTCGACCCTGTCTGTGAACAGCAGAATAACCGATTCCCGCTATTGCAGCCAAAGTCAGGGGATTTGCCGGGATGTGCATATTAAAATCAAAAAAGCTGTGAAGCCCGATGGATAGCAATCCTGCCATTATTCCTGCTGAGATTCCGAGAGCGAAATGGTTTCGTCTCTGACGCCAAATGCGAATCATTCTAACCAAATACACTATAAAGGTCATGACGATTAGCAATCCTCCGGTGATTCCTGTCTCAGTTCCGGCTTCTATCCAATCATTATGCGAATAACCGCTCCCTGAAACTCCATCAAAATCCGCAGGAACATATTTTGGATAAATATAACGGAAATTTCCCCATCCTACACCCGTACCAGAGTAATCCAACATCATAGGGATCATCGACCTGGAAGTGTAAAGTCTTCTATTAAGAGATTGATTACTGTATTTGAACTTATTAAGCGTAGGATCTATTCCAATATGAAGACCATAAATAAAAGTAATAAGGCATAGGCCCAAAGCCATAGCCCCGTATTTTCGATATCTCTTTTTTGTGAAAAATAAGATAGACATTAACAACATTGAACAACCCAGGGAAATAATACCTCCACGGGAGGCTGACAGCAAAAGAGCAACACCAGACACGATGGATAAAAAAAAGAACAAAATCCTTTTTGGTTGTATCGACTCAGGAGAAAAAATGCCGAGTGCTTTCTGAAACCATGCCCGCAGGCCGCCAAGTCCGGATACAAGCAGTTTGTTCCTCTTTTTAAGAGCAACCACATAACCAAAGCCAAGACAAAGGACCATTTCCATGTATCCGGCAAAATGGTTTGACACGATAAAGGTACCGCTTGCCCAATGACTTTTTCCGACCCGACTTTTCCACCACCATACCGTAGGTGAGTTGCTAAATACCTGATAAATTGCATACATAGCTTCAAAAGCGCCAATAACGATCAGGACTGTTACAAGGATCTCTATCCGGCGCTTTGATCTGGCTGTGTTAAGTATCAGAAAAAACATCCCAAGATAGGATGCCACCTTAAGCCACTCAACCACAACGGGATGAATATAATAGGCAAGAGGAATCCAGGCGGGAGCTTCTATGACCGAATCCGCTCCTCGCTGCAACAGCTCCAGCGCTTTCATTTTATCTTCAAATAATAGGGGAGATAACAGGGAAACCAGGGAAGTGGGAAGTGGAACAATCTGCATTACGATAAAAACAAGAAAAATCACCAGCAAAAGATTTACCGGAGTTTTGACCCATTCCAACGTCTTGTTTGAAGGAAATAGAAGTTGGTTTGCAAACCAGAGGAGCAAAAGAAAAAAAACCGCCAGTTCCATAATCGTGTAAGCCCATACATGGACAGACCCAAAGGCAAGCGGCGCAAAAATCAGAAGGGCAACGATTCCCCCATAAATAAATTTATCACAAAACCTTTTCATAAATTAATACTCAAGTTTCGCACCCCTAATCCGCTTTCCTCACATGTTTGAACCGGATATTACTATATTTTAGCATTCATAATCAAGTACTATTATAAAAAGCTTGCAATTCTTGGTATTAAGGATAAGAGGGTGAGACCTTTGAAAAATGCTCAATTTTGTTCAAGTTCAAGGCAGGCGAAAATTTTAACCACAGACATACATTGAGTATTTCGAGGATTAAAATTTGAGCCTAACACAGAAATTGGACAAAAGGGGGCGTTTTGCAAAGGTCTCAGGATAGCGGTTGAATTTCGAACATGATTTTATACGATTATCAGTTTTTACAATTTTCACTGAGAATTGTCGGCAGATCAGCAGATCAAATGTCTTCTTGACGTCTTTCTTAAATTTCTATAGAGAAACCTTACCAACTAAATCGAATTGGAGAAAAAACAAATGGAAGCATGGGAAATCTATTTAAATGAACACAAAGACCAATTTATCGACGAATTGCTGGGGTTTTTAAGGATTCCCAGCATTTCCAGCCTGTTTGATCATACACATGACGTCCAGGAAGCAGCCCAATGGGTAGAAGACAGGATGAAGTCGGCAGGGATTGAATCAGTACGAATCATGCCTACTGGTGGCCATCCTGTTGTTTACGGCGATTGGCTTCACGCAGAAGGCAAACCGACTGTATTGATTTACGGACATTTCGACACCCAGCCGGTGGATCCCCTGGATTTGTGGCACAACCCGCCCTTTGAGCCGATTATAAAGGACGATCGCATCTACGCGCGTGGGGCAGGTGACGACAAAGGAAATCTATTTATCCCTATCATTGTTACGGAGGCTGTGCTAAAAACCAGGGGAAAATTACCGGTCAATCTCAAGTTTCTTTTCGAGGGTCAAGAAGAGATCGGAAGCCCCCAGTTGGAAGATTTTATAGCTGCCAACAAGGATATGTTGGCATGCGATCTGGCCTTGAGTGCCGACGGCAGCCAATGGGATGAAAATCAGCCTGCCTTGGTGCTGGGCACCAGGGGACTGGTTGCGTTATTCATCGACGTGACAGGGCCGGATCACGATCTTCACTCAGGGACTTACGGCGGTACCATCGCCAACCCAATCCATGCCCTCGTCCAAATCCTGGACTCCATGCATGACCGTGATGGACGGATCACAATTGATGGATTCTATGACGACGTTCAGCCCCTGACCGATAAGGAGCGCATCCAGCTTGGCCGGGTACCCTTTGACAAAACCGGATATTTAAGCGAGACTGGCGCCGTAAGCATTTTTGGTGAACCGGAATTCACTACCTATGAACGGGCCTGGGCGCGACCAACCATAGAAATAAATGGCATATACGGCGGCTTTCAAGGCGAGGGAGTGAAAACGGTCCTTCCCAGCATGGCTCATGCCAAAATTTCTTGCCGGCTGGTTGCCAGCCAGGACCCTTCCAGGATTGTTGATCTGGTCCAGACACACGTGCACAAGGTAGCACCTCCTGATGTTAAGGTAACAGTCATCAAGGCTGAGAGCGGGGCAACCCCGTATCTTGTACCAGCCTCTGATCAGGGCATGTGTATTGCAGGCTCGGTCCTTAAGGATCTTTATGGTAAAGAGCCTTATCAGACACGCATGGGAGGAACTATTCCGGCAAATTCTTTGTTTCTTAAATACCTTAAGGTTTATACTATCGTTTTCGCATTCGGCCTTCAGGATGAGTGCTGGCACTCACCCAATGAATTTTTTAGGTTATCCGGCTATGAACGGGGTCAGAAGGCGTACGGAATGCTTCTATATCGACTGGGAGAGGAATTATCTTTGACGGTCTCGTAAAAAGCCCAACTTCTGTGTTGTGCTGCATTTCGTAATCATTCAACGTACGATAAGTACGCCTCATAATTACAAAATTTGCACGCCTTTTTATCCCGTTGCTTTTTAGCGGGGGAATTTGAACTTTTTACGAAACCGTCTAAATTGGACTTTTTACGAGTTTATCATCTTTAACTTCAAACCTAACTCTTAAAACACTCTCGTAAAAAGGTCTCTATTTTGACTTTTTACTAGCTTATCAATATTTTATATGCAAAAAATCACTGATCGAAATTACCTAAAGAGTTTCTTACTCGTATCTTGTGCCGGAATAATGTGGTCATTTGGTGCTTTAATCGTACGCAACATGGTAAATGCTCAAACTTATCAATGGCAATATCTATTTTTCAGGGGCCTGATGATAGCAACGGTTCTAATAATATACCTCATGGCAAGAAATGGCATTGATTTTATAAACGATTTTAAAAAAATCGGCCTTTCTGGACTGCTTGGGGCTTGTGGACTTGTGGCTGCCTTTACCGGTTTTATCTGGTCGATCACTTTGACAACGGTGGCCAACTCCCTCTTTATGTTGGCTGTTACACCTTTTATTGCTGCCATTTTGAGCGTTGTGCTGTTACAAGAAAAGATTCGTTTTGTAACCTGGGTAGCGATGATCATCGCACTGTTCGGTGTGCTTGTCATGGTCATAGAGGGATTGGAAGCAGACAATCTTCTTGGCAACCTTGTCGCTCTGGTATCTGCAATAGGATTTGCCGTCTTTTCAGTGAGTCTCCGATGGCGCAAGGAAACACCACAATTCACCACGGTTGCTCTTGCAGGAATTCTTTGTGCTGTCTTTACCGTGTTGATACTTTTTTTTAATAACAGCACTCCGGCGATGCCGCTTCGCAACATGTATCTCAGCATTCTTCATGGTTCTATTGTTGGGTTCGGATTAATTTTATTTTCCATGGGGGCAAAGTTTTTACAGGCGGCGGAACTGACTTTATTATCATTGATTGAAGTTGTTTGCGGTGTGCTTTGGGTATACCTCCCTATCTTTGGCGTCCATGAGGTACCCAGTTCTTTAACCATCATTGGGGGAATAATCGTGTTGTGTGCAATTATACTTGATGGTGTGGGTGCAAGCCGTCAAAAACAAATGATAGGAATAACTTAGGCACTTAATGAAGCGAGACCTTTGCAAAACGCCCCCTTTTGTCCAATTTCTTTGTTAGGCAAAAATTTTAATCCTCGAAATACTCAATGTATGCCTGTGGTTAAAATTTTCGCCTGCCTTGAACTTAAACAAAATTGAGCATTTTTCAAAGGTCTCGAAGCAACATCGACAAAATTTTGTCGATGTGGTGATCGGTTACCAGTGATCGGTCACCAGTGATCGGTGATCAGGTACCGATTACCGATTACTTGTTGGAGATCACTCCGACATCTCCATACTTCTTGCTGAGCCATTTTTTCCGAGCGAAGTCTCGGGAAAAGCGTAGGCACTTAATTAATTGAGGGGTCGGGGAGTTTTTTTTATTCAATCGCTCCATGGATAATCGTCACGAAGAACATATAAACTCATGTATAAGGACTCGTAAAGAAAGAAAAGTGAAAGACATATTAAAACAATAATTTAGTTAATTAAACAGTTTTATTTATTTAAAAATTCCATGCAGAACGCTTTTCTTTCTTAACGATTCCTAATACCTTCAGACAGTGTATGCGTTTCGTGACGATCACCCATTCCGCTTAAACTGGAGATAAAAGAGAAAAACTCCCCGACCCCTCAATTAATTTTGTGCTTCTTTTGGGATAGTAAGGAAAATTTCAACGGCCCGATTTTTTGGACTAATCTTTTTTTTGCTGTCTATATATATAGGCCTGTAATGAGCAACACCGACGGCAGAAATTCTGGCGGGATCTATCCCGTAACCCCACTGTAAAATATGAGCAATAGCAGTAGCCCGAGCGGTGGATAATTCCCAGTTACTGCTATATATTTTTGAAAGTTTTTTGCCTGGCGGAAGCTTGTCGCAGTGTCCGACAATATTGATTTCTTTATCCTTAGCCTCTTTAAGTAATGGTGCAATCCGGGCAAGAATTTTCCTTCCTTCTTTGGTCACCTTGGCTGAACCGGATTTAAATATAATCGTGTCCAACAAACTTGCTCTAATTTTTTCTTCTAATGAATTTATTTGTGTTGCTTTAGTATCAATTTCTTCTTTGAGGTCGCTTATCATGCTTTGAGAGACTTCAATCTGGTTTGTGGTTTGATCGGTTAATTCGATATTTTGCCTATTAAGTTCATCAATCTCTGTCTGTATTTGCTGATTTACTTCCTGCAATTCATTTTTTTCTTCTTTTATTGAGTTATGTTCAGTTTGCAATGAATTATATTCAGTCTGTAATGAATCATACTTAGTTTGTAGGGTCTGGTGCTTTGAAGTGCTTACACAACCGGATAGGACTAATAACAATAGAGTAAATAGATAGATTATATATCGATTACCTTTTGTAAAATTTAAAAATCTAGTCATGGTGATTCTCCTTATTGGAATTATTAACGAAGTTTAAAAATAAATTTTAACTAGTGCTTAAGTCAAGAAGTATTTCAATTAACATTAAAAATGAGCCCATTTGATTTGAAAAATATTTTAATTTGCGTATTTTGATGAAACAACATATATAGTTTTTAACCAAGAACACCCTTGTCGGTCAAACATTATGAGACCTGGGACCTTTGCAAAAGAAAGTTAAACATACCATGAATTTTAAAGAATGATTAAAAACATTTTCATAGAAAGGTCCCTTTTCTGACTTTTTATGAAACTATCAGTTTTAAAGCTTCTTTAAACTTCTTATTAATGAGTGCCGTCATATCGATGGCATCTTCCAGCAAAGAACCTATGTTCTCCATATCATTATCTTTTAATTTCTTTGCCCAATCAATGTATGTTTTTGCATGACTATCATTATGCTTTATCCAATGTTCAAGCAATTTGATCATTTTTTCATCAAATGATAAGATACTTTCTGTTTCAAGATGATTATTGTGTTTATGCCCGGTCATTTGAGGTCTCCTGATGTAACTTATTTTGATAGTTATAACCACGATGAATTCGTAAAGAGGTCACTTTTTATGACTTTTTACAAGATCAGATCTCGTTAAGTCGTCGAATAGTTGAGTGGTTAAGTGGTTGTAATGATAAGAAGAATAACCATTTGACAATGTCTGAAGACAAACATTATATCATTTTTTTACCTTTGTTGTATAATACTTGTAATAAAAAGCAAAAGAAATGATTTTTAAAAAAAACTTAGATGTAGTTTATAATTTGTAACATGCTCAAAATACAATTTAACAAAAAGAAAATTGCTATTTTTTTCATTTTTATAGGAGGCGCATTTTTTGGAACTGCAGGCGGCGCATTTTTTGCGCTTACCCACGACCTTCCACAGATACTTTCCCTTGAAACCTTCAAGCCATCGGCTGTCACACGAATATATTCATCGGACAAGGTGCTTCTTGCTGAACTTTATGCAGAAAAGAGGGATCCTGTACCATTTAAAAACATCCCTTTTTATCTTAAAGAAGCATTGATTGCCACGGAAGACAGGAGCTTCTATCGTCACAGCGGAGTTGACCTGAAAGGAATTTTACGAGCCATTATCAAGGATATATGGGCAGGAGAGTATGTTGAAGGGGCTAGCACAATTACTCAACAGCTTGCCAAGACTCTTTTTCTTTCCCCCAGAAAAACCCTTATACGGAAAATCAAAGAAGCGATTTTAGCTTTTCAACTGGAAAGGCGCTATACAAAGGATGAAATACTTGAACTTTATCTTAACCAAATTTACTTTGGCAGCGGCGCCTATGGTGTGGAATCTGCTGCCCGAACTTTTTTCAGAAAATCGGCAAAAGATCTAAGCCTTGCAGAGTGTGCACTTATTGCAGGTTTACCCAAGTCACCTTCCCGATACTCACCTTTGAACAATCATGATCTATCAATCAAGCGTAGGAATATTGTCTTAAAACAGATGAGGGAAACAGATATTATCACTGAAGCTGCTTATAACAATGCTATTGAAGAAACGATTAGCCATACCAAGCAAAATAAAAATTTTTTAAAAGCCCCATATTTTGTGGACCATGTAAAGAAATTTTTAGAAAATTCCATAGGCTCATCACTTCTCTATAAAAGCGGGCTCACTGTTTTTACGACGCTTTCTTTTAATTTGCAAAAAGCAGCAGAACAAGCATTGAAAAATGGTCTTTTAGATCTTGAAATAAGAATGAAACAAAAGGGAATTAGAGACCCAAACCCTCAAGCAGGGCTTGTTGTTCTGGATGTAAAATCAGGGGGAATTCTTGCAATGGCCGGAGGGAAGGATTATTATAACAGCCCTTTTAACAGGGCTACTTCTGCAAAACGGCAACCTGGATCTGCATTTAAGCCGATTGTTTATGCCCATGCAATTGAACAAGGTTTTCCTCAGAATATGATGATTCTCGACGCTCCTGTGGCCTTTAAAGGGATCAAAAAAGGAAAAGAGTGGAGACCGGAAAATTTTTCCAGAAAGTATAAAGGCGAAATGACTTTAAGAAATGCCATTGCGGTTTCTCAAAATATTCCGGCTGTCAGGCTTATCGAGATGCTGGGTCCATCTTCGGTTGTCCAGTTTGGGTACTCGCTGGGCATTGAATCCACCCTTTTACCAAATCTCTCCCTTGCCCTCGGTACTTCAGAAATAACACTTATTGAAATGGTTTCCGCCTTTTCCGTTTTTCCAAACCGGGGAGAACAGATAAAACCTTTCGCTGTTAAGAAAGTTCTTGGGGATAAAGGACGAATTGTGTGGCGTACAAAACCGGTAAAAAAAGTTGCCATGTCCCGCTCCGGGGCAGCAATAATGACAAACATCTTACAAGGAGTTATCAACGAGGGCACAGGCAGAAAAGCAAAGTCTATCAATCATCCCGTTGCAGGAAAAACAGGTACATCAAACGATTTTAAGGACGCTCTTTTTATCGGTTTCTCACCAGCAATTGCATCAGGAGTATGGGTCGGAATAGATGATTCTACTTCTCTCGGGAAATGGGAAACCGGGTCCAGGGCAGCACTGCCCATATGGGTTGAGTTTATGAAAAAGGCGCTTGAAAATGAACCCTATCAATATTTTGATATTCCGGATGATGTTGCAATGGTAATGATGGATCCTTTAACCGGCCTCCTTGTACCAGAAGGCTCATCCCATGGAGTAAAAGCACTTTTTAAAAAAGGAACAGAACCAAGGAAATATCGGTAAAAGAGTGTAAATCACGGCTGTTAGTTTTTGAAATGTTTGAGGTAGTTTGTGGATAGCCGACTTATTAGATACTGGAGTGTTGGAGTGATCGGTGATCGGTAAAACGGATACAATTTAACTTTGCGGTCTTGCTGCAAAAGTGCTATAAATAATATTGTGATTAGAAAAGCGAAAATTAAAGACGTAAAAGCCATACATAGTCTTCTTCAAATTTATGGCCAAAAAGGAGAGCTACTTCCACGTCCTTTAAGCGTGCTTTACGAAAATGTTAGGAACTTTTGGGTATACGAAGATAACAAGGAAAATGGCCTTATAGGATGTTGTGCTTTACAATTCAGCTGGGAGGATCTTGCTGAAATAAGATCTCTGGCCGTACATCCTGAGTATTTGCAAAATAATATCGGGACAAGACTGACCGAAACAGCACTTTCTGAGGCAAAATCTTTTAATATAAAACAAGTATTCACACTTACCTACCGACCCGGCTTTTTTAAAAATTTCGGGTTCAAGGAAATAGACAGATCTGAGCTTCCATTGAAAATTTGGGCGGATTGTATCCTTTGTGTAAAGTTTCCCGACTGTGATGAAACAGCAATGATGAAAGAGATGGGCACTTAGTACTTTAAGTGTGCTTTTGTGTTTTTTTATGTATAAATCACATTTATCGGAAGCGGTGGATATTTTTCAGTATGAGGTTTTGGAAGGATGTGCTGGGATTCGACTGTCAACCAGTTTAAATCAGGTTGAATTTCACGTAACTTGCCATCGTCAGGTAGCCTGGCATGGTTAGTACTGGAATAAGTAACCTGAAGAATAAAGATGCCGGCTCTTCCTTTATTTGCTATCATATAATTCTTCTTAAAAGTCCGCGGGATGATATTATTTTCTTCTGCAATCTGATCCATTTCTTTGGCTGTAAACTTTATTAAAATCGATTTTGATACTCCCCTTTCTGAAATCCGAATTAATGCCCTTGATTCGCTGCTTCCCGCATAAATAGTGGTTATATGCTTAAATTTTCTCATGTACTGAGCTGCCACAATAGCAGCCGTCCTTCTGCCGCCAACCATAACCGGAAGCCCGTAATATTCAAAAAACTTTTTTTGGATATCCTCTGCGTACTTTTCTCCTTTTTCGTAGATATCCTTTGAAATGTAGCGAAGCCTTTGAGCCATATCCTCGGCCGCTTCAGTAATCGGCCAATCGATACGAACGTGAAAATGGGAAAGGATATATCGATTCTTTGTCTTACTTGTAGCATCGCTTTGGATAAGAAGAGCATAATCTATTGGAAGTAAGGTCTTTATAAAATTAGTAAAATGGATAGAGTCCATATTCTTTTGATCTCTTGCAAATTTACTCGAAACGGGAAACACTTTTGAGTGGAGAAGGTTTGTTTTAGTGGTCTTGTTTACATCAAAAAATCTTATATATTTTTTGTGATTAGAAGGTATATTATCTTCTGAAAATATAACTAAAAAACTATTGTGATGTTCATATTCCAGATCGGGAATACGTGCACGAGGCTTTAACTCCCTTTTTTCGACAAATGGATATGTAACCTTTGCTTTAGTAAAGTTACTATAGGAATCAATAAGAGCATACTGAATCATGTATTGATCAAGATCATCCCTCAACAGTTCATAATAAGAACGTCTTAATCTTTCTGTTTGGCTAAGTACTTCTCTTACGCTCCAGAATGGCAATTTTTTCTCCTTTGATTATCGTTATATTAATATTTATGGGGATAGCACTATTTAATAACCCCGTCAACTAGTTATTATTTTTGGAGTTTAACTTTGCGAACCATTGATATAAGCTTTCCTGATACCGGTATGCCAAAAGTGCAAATATAACGGCTATGCCAAAGATAAGGGAAAATAAGCCATAGTTTGCTTCAAAGAGAGAAGAACCTTGAAGGCTTAATAAAAATGTCCCGGGCATACGTCCAAATGCAGATAGTATAATGAACACTTTGATCGGAATGGCGCTTAGGCCTACAAAAAGACAGAGATAGTCTTTAGGGAAGCCGGGAAGAATGAATAAGAGAAAAAGTATGATTACGCCCTGGCGTTTAAGAATCAGATCAAATCTGGCTAATGTATCGGCAGGAATTAGTTTTCTGATATAATGTTTTCCTAAAAAGCGGCCTATTAAAAAATTGATCCATGATCCTATTGTAAGCGCAATACTGGAATATAAAAATCCTTTGGCCGTTCCGAAAAGATATCCCCCGATAAAACCGGTTGCTTCACCTGGAATTGGTGCAAATATCACCTGAAGAATTTGGGTCAGCATAAAGATTAGAGGAGCACCGAGCCCAAAGGAGGTTATAAAGGCCTTTACCTTTTCCCTGTCAGAAAAATAATTATAATATTGGATAATTTTTTCCCATAAGGGTATTCTATAAAAATAGCCTAATAATACGGCAACACATATTATTACCAGAATCAGAATTGTAAATTTATGGGAAACAGGCTTTAGGGGCATGGCATAATTGATGGTCTCGTAAAAAGTCATAAATGCCTTTTTACGAGCGTTTTAAGTTTTAGGCGCTAAGTTTTAAGTATTTGTAAACAATGATAATTTTCAACTCAAAACGTGATGAATTGAACTTTTTTCAGCTTTATCTAACGCCACAACACCCGGCAGTTTCTTTCCCTCTAAAAGGGTAAGGAAAGCTCCTCCGCCAGTTGACATATATGTTATCCTGTCAGCTTCGCCTGCTTTATAAACGGCGGCATTTGTGTCACCCCCACCTACTATTGTAAGGGCATAGGAATTAGCTACGCATTGTGCCATGGCCATTGTTCCCCTGCTGAACGCATCCATTTCAAATACACCCATGGGGCCGTTCCAAACGATTGTTTTTGCGTTATACAAAACTTCAGAATAGAGTAACGACGTAGATGGGCCTATATCCAGAACCATCCAGTCAGAAGGAACTTCATGAATAGGCACTTTTTTTATTTCAGCTTTTGAATCAAAATGGCTTGCAACAACCGCATCTACAGGGATATAGAAATTTATACCCTTTTCATAAGCCTTTTTCATAATAGATCCTGCAGCCTCAACCAGGTTGTCTTCTATCTTTGATTTTCCAACTGCCCAGCCTGCACTTTTTAAAAAAGTGTTTGCCATAGCACCACCGATGATTAATTTATCAACATGATTCAGCATGTTTTCCAAAGCCTCTAACTTGCTGGACACCTTTGAACCACCAACAATTGCAACAAGCGGGCGTTGTGGATCAGCCATTGCTTTTTTAAAATAATCAATTTCTTTTTCAAGCAAAAACCCTGCAGCAGATACGGGCGCATAGTTTGTAACAGCCACAACAGATGAATTGGCACGGTGAGATACGGCAAATGCATCATTTATATAAACATCACAGAGTTTAGCCAACTCTTTGGCAAATGTTTCATCATTTTCCTGTTCTTCAGGATGAAATCGCAAATTCTCAAGAAGGATTATATCTCCATCTTTCATACCTGATACCAGAGTTTTTGTATCGGTTCCGATACAGTCTGTCGCCATCCGGACATCTTTTTCAAGGAGCCTGCTCAGACAAGTTGCCACCGGGGTAAGGCTCAATGTAGATACCACCTTTCCCTTAGGCCTGCCAAGATGTGAAGATATAATCAGTTTTGCATTTTGATCCAGGGCATGCCTAACCGTTGGCAAGGCAGCCCGTATCCTGGAATCATCTGTAATATTTTGATATTCATCCAGCGGAACATTAAAATCTACTCTGAAAAGTACTCTCTTTCCGGATAAATCTATATCTTTTATGGTTTTCATGATTTTTTTCGCTTTGATTCATGCTCATTTAACTTACGCTGAAGGTTTTTCTTTTTAGACCATCTTTCCAGAAAGCCTATCATTCTTGATTCATAGGCTCTATCAATACATTCTTCTTGAAATCTTAGTCCGTTTGATCTTTTCATGGCTGATCTTAAACAATCAGTTTTGTGTGCGCACTCAAGGCAATCCTTCGGAGAAGTTCTAATACCGTTATCCCCCAGTGGAAATACAGAATCGAGTATTCCAAAACATGTGGGAAGATTGTTTTTCTTATTTATTCTGCGCATCAAATTCCCGATTTATCCTTGCTATAAAGCCTTGATCCGCAAAGCTGAAATATTTATTATCCCCTATTATTAGATGCTCGTGAACCGTGATTCCCATTACCCTGCATGCAAAAATAAGCCGGCGTGTAATTGAGATATCATTTTCAGACGGTTTTGGATCGCCCGAGGGATGGTTATGGGCAAAGATAAGCGCTGCGGCATGATGATTAAAAGCAGCGATTATAACCTCTCTGGAATAAACGGAACTGGCGTTTAATGTTCCTTCAAATAGAGTTTCGGTTGCAATGACCCTGTTTTTGGCATTGAGAAAAATAACTTTGAAACATTCACGGCTTTTATCTCTTATGCTGATGTAGAGATAATCAAATAATTCTTTGGAACTATTTATGGGGTCTTTCTTTATCAGTCTTTTTTCGAGATACCTGTCGGCAACAGCCTTTATAAGCTTAACTCCAAATTGGTTCTTTGGCCCTATTCCTTCAATTTCGCAAAGCTCTTTAGGTGAAGCTTCGAAAACACCCTGCAAGGTTTTGAACCTGCTCAAAGCGGCCTTCGCCGATTTTTTACAGTCTTTTCGCGGAGTAGCAAGGGTTAAAAGGAGTTCAATAACTTCATAGTCATGAAAACCGGATAGCCCGGAGACAAGAAACTTATCCCGCAGTCTCTTCCTGTGACCTTTTCCCTTATGGTGCGAATTGCTGATTTTTGATTTTATTTTCATTTTTACTTTTCAGCAAGTCTAACTGCTCCGACAACTCTCTCTTCATGTTCCATTCCGATAAGCTTTACACCCTGTGTATTACGACTGATAATTGAAACTCCTTTTATAGGCATTCGTATTATCTTTCCTATGTCGGTCATTAACATTAAGTCATCGTCTTCTTCCACAAGCAAAATCGCAATAACCTGTCCGTTCCGTTCACTGGTTTTTATTGTTATAACACCCATGCCACCACGGTTCTGAACGGGATACTCGTCAATTGAAGTTCTTTTGCCGAATCCGTTTTCAGTTACAGTAAACAGAGTTTGGCCATGGCTTAAGATCTCCATGCCTACAATCCGATCGTCATGAGCAAGGCGCATGCCGCGCACTCCTCCTGCAACCCTACCGGTCGGCCGAACATCAGATTCGTGAAACCGTATCGATTTACCCGTGGCAGAGCCCAAAAAGACATTATATGTTCCATCTGTAATCCTGGCCGCAATCAGTTCATCTCCCTGGGCCAAATTTAAGGCAATAATACCTCCTGTTCTGGGTCGGCTGTAAGCCATTAGATCCGTTTTTTTAACCTGTCCGTTTTTTGTAGCTAAAATAACATGATAACCCGGCTCAAACGATGGAACATCCAAAACCGTTGTAAGTTTTTCATCCTTTTCGAAGTTAAGCAGATTAACTATCGCCTTGCCGCGGCTCTGACGGCCTGCCTGAGGAATTTCATATACTTTGCACCAATATAGCTTCCCAAGATTTGTAAAAAAAAGGAAGGTATGGTGAGTGGAGGCCACAAAGAGAAAAGAAACAAAATCTTCTTCCTTTGTGCCCATGGCGGTCTTCCCTTTTCCACCTCGATGCTGGCTCTGGTAAAGTGTGATCGGGTTTCGCTTGATATAACCGCTGTTTGATATGGTAACGACCATATCTTCTTCAACAATCATATCCTCAATGGTTAACTCCTTTGTAGCTTCAACAATTTGTGTCAGGCGATGGTCTCCAAAATTATCTTCTATCTCGGAAAGTTCGTCTTTAATAATATTTAAAACAAGACGCTCACTGCCAAGTATTTTCTTGAATCTCTTAATATCAGCGAGGACATTTTCATATTCTTCTAATATTTTCTCCCGTTCAAGTCCGGTAAGTCTCTGAAGACGCATATCCAGTATAGCCTGGGCCTGGATTTTAGTAAGATTGAACTTTTCGATCAGATTCTCTTTGGCCTCTGGTGGTGTTTTCGATTTTCGAATCAAGGAAACAACATCATCGAGATTATCAAGCGCGATTTTCAAGCCTTCAAGTATATGGGCACGCTCTTCAGCCTTTTTCAGATCAAATCGTGTTCTTCTAATGATTATTTCTTTGCGGTGAAATATGAAATGCTCAAGGAGTTCTTTGAGATTCAAAAGTTGGGGTCTATTGTTTACAACCGAGAGAAGGATAATGCCGAAACTGGTTGCCATCTGCGTATGCTTATAAAGCAGATTGATTATGACTGCCGATATCTGGTCCTTTTTAAGACCAAGAGCGATCCGCATGCCTTCTCTGTCCGATTCATCTCTTACATATTGTACTCCTTCTATCTGTTTGTTTTTCATCAGGAGGGCAATCTTTTCAATGAGCTTGGACTTGTTGACCTGATAAGGAAGTTCAGTAATAATGATTGTTTCTTTTTTTGTTCTTTTATCTTTTTCAATAACAGTCCTTGCCCGAAGCCTTATTATACCCCGACCGGTTTTATATGCATCATAAATCCCTTTAGTGCCGTAAATTATTCCACCCGTAGGAAAATCCGGTCCCGGAACAAAATTAATAATATCCTGCAATGTAAGGTCAGGGTTGTCTATGAGGGCTTTAATCGCCGTGCTTATTTCAGAAAGGTTGTGAGGCGGTATGTTGGTTGCCATACCTACTGCTATACCTGAAGAACCATTTATCAAAAGAGCGGGAATTTTTGTCGGCAGGACAGTAGGTTCCGATAAAGATCCATCATAATTAGGCACAAAATCAACTGTTTCTTTTTCAAGATCTTCCAACATCGCATGCGAAAGACGCATCATCCTGATCTCTGTATATCGCATCGCTGCAGGAGGATCTCCGTCGATGGATCCAAAATTGCCCTGGCCGTCAACAAGAGGATACCGCATACTAAAATCCTGGGCCATGCGTACAATGGTATCATAGACTGCGGTGTCGCCATGTGGATGATATTTACCGATAACATCGCCAACGATGCGGGCAGATTTCTTATTCGGTTTATTCCAATCATTTTTTAGCTCGCGCATGGCAAATAATACACGACGGTGAACCGGTTTCAGCCCATCACGCACATCCGGCAAGGCTCTTCCGATGATTACACTCATGGCATAGTCGAGATATGATTTTTTCATCTCGTGTTCAATGCTGATCTCGGGTGATTTCTCTGTAAGCATCATAATAATACCTGATATTAATAATCTGGCTGTAGCTACTTGTGTATTTTGCCACAAAGGTACCCCAGTACCATCTTCCGGAGCTACGGGGCAGGCAAAGACACAAAGAATGTAGAGCTATTAATTATTGATTATTTTTCCTTAATGAATAATTAATAATCAATTGCTAATTGTGAATAGTTAATATCTTTTCCCCCCTCTAGGGAGCCATCAAAGCCTGGTCCTCTGGGTCAGGATTCTTTACTATTTCTTGTTTTCAACTAGATTTTGGTAACTGGCATGATAGATATCCGTTAATGTTAAAAAAGCGGTCATTGCCAGGGGGCCGTAGATAATGCCAAGGATACCGAACAGCTTTAACCCGCCAATGATGGAAAGGAATACAAGTAACGTATGCATTTGTACTCGCTGGCCTACCACTTTGGGTTTAAAAAGGTATTCGATGCCGCCGGACAGGACGACGTAAAATACAATAAAAAATATACTTGCACCAATCCGTCCTGCTAAAAAAAGATAAATAGCTGCAGGAATAAACACAATTCCTATTCCAACAATAGGAAGAAATGCGAGCAGGGCCATAATGAAACCCCACAGAAAGGGTGATTTTAAACCGAAAAGCGCAAATAAGCTGCCCCCTATTATACCCTGGATCAAACCTCCAAGTCCGTTTCCGATTAGAACGGCGCCTGCCATATCTTTAAATTTCTGAATTAATTTGTCATCCTGCTCACTTGGAAGGGGCGAAAGATCATTTATAAATGATACAAGTCTGTTTCCATCAATTAAAAGATAGTAGATAATAAGAAGCATGAAAAAGAAGTTTATAAAAAACTTGAGAGCATTAGAAGTAATTGCTCTTGCCTGCTCATAGAGAAAAAGACCAATAATTTTGCCTATCTCTGAAATCGCCTTATTTAATTCTTCACCCGTAAGCTCCATATTAAAATTTGAAAGAATAGGGTTTGCCTTTTCAATAATTTTACTGCTTTCAAGAAGGTTTTTTACCTGGTCGCCCAGAACCGCACTTTTTGCCAGAAGATAGAGATCATATGCTTCTTTGGACAATATGCCCACAAAAAAGACTATAGGAATAAACAGGATAAAAAATATAAGAATACATGTAATAAGTGACGCAACAGGCGCATTAACTTTTCCTTTCAAATAAGTGAAAAATGGATTGAAAACACCTGTTACGACTGCCCCAAGGATAATAATTGAAAAGAAAGGCAAAAAAAGCCAACCCAAAATAAAAATCGATAAGAAAAAAAGGATTAAAAAAAACCAAAAGATCATATTATGACGTCTTCGATCTGCCATGGTATCCTCAAGAAGATTCTTTTATGAATTCGAAAAAAAATCGAATTCATGCCCGCCTTGCGGGATTTGGTGTTTAATATTTTTAGTTTCGTTTGAAATATATGCTGATATACCATCTTGTTGGATCAATCAATAATATCTTCTCAATAAGTCAGGGTGAAATGAGAATCATGTCGTTAAGGAGTTACTCTAAACACTAAACTCCAAATACAAAGGCTTTCGTAAAAAGTTTTTGGGGCTGTTTAAAGGGCAGGATATTCACTTGCTGACAAAACCGCCGGCTATAAGCAATAGAAGGGTTTCAAAAATGATAACCGGGGTATAGTCCCCCCAAATAGCATAAACAATTCCGCCGCCAACGATAGCCGGTACGCCACAAAAAACCAAGATTCCCAATTTTCTGCTTATATTCATCTTTACAAATCTCCTCCATGTTTTTATACGCTATTTGTAACAATAACAGTTAATCAAGTAAAGAAAAAAATAGGATAATTGTTTAATCATATAAATTTATTCTTTTTTCTTGTTTTTAAGAGCTCGCCACTTATCGAGCCTCTGTTTAATGGTCTTCTCATAACCTCTGCCCGTTGGAGAGTAAAAAACCCGACCCTGCAATTTGTCCGGCAAATAATCCTGGGGAACATATGCTCCCTTATAATTGTGTGCATACTTATAATTTTTTCCGTATCCAAGTTCTTTCATAAGTTTTGTTGGAGCATTTCGTATGTGATAAGGTACAGGAAGCGCCCCCGAACTTTTGATGATACCCTTTAGCTTTCCGACCGCTGCATATATACTATTGCTTTTTGGCGCCGTGGCAAGATAAACAGCAGCCTGGCCAAGAGCCAGATCACCTTCCGGATGTCCGAGAAATTTGAATGCTTCCATAGCGCTCAAAGCCATCCTAAGCGCATAGGGATCTGCATTTCCCACGTCCTCGGATGCAAATCTGACCATCC
>CAZLRK010000041.1:0-14773 GCA_964561845.1 uncultured Desulfobacterales bacterium
AGCAAAAAGGCTTATTTGCTTTTTAACGATTAATTTAGGATGCAATAAGATCAGTGCTTATATATCGTTCGCCGGTGTCAGGCAAGACCACAACAATCTGTTTCCCACTGTTTTCTGTCCGTTTGGCGATTTCAAGAGCGGCCCAGGCTGCCGCACCGGATGAAATACCGCATAAGATACCTTCCAGTTTGGCCAGTTTTTGTGATGTCTCAAAGGCATTTTCATTTGTTACGGTAACTATTTCGTCAATGATGTCGGTATTTAGAACCTCAGGAACAAAACCTGCACCGATTCCCTGGATTTTATGGGGACCGCTTGGGCCTCCTGAAAGCACCGGAGAAGCCGCGGGTTCAACGGCTACTGCCGTGAAAGACGGCTTTCGGGCCTTAATTACTTCCGACACACCTGTAATAGTGCCGCCGGTTCCCACTCCAGCTACGAATATATCAACCCCTCCTCCTGTGTCGTTCCAGATCTCTTCCGCGGTGGTTTTCCTGTGAATTTCAGGATTTGCAGGATTGGCAAACTGGTTTGGCATATAAGAATTTGGAGTATTTTCGACAATCTCTTTAGCTTTGTTGATAGCCCCTTTCATTCCCTCGCTGCCGGGCGTCAAAACGATTTCAGCGCCCAAGTGTTTTAAAAGCCTTCTCCTTTCTGTGCTCATTGTTTCAGGCATTGTTAAGACAAGGTTATATTTTTTTGCCGCGCAAACAAAGGCTAAAGCAATACCTGTATTTCCACTGGTAGGTTCCACGATCGTTGTCTTGGAGTTGATCAGCCCCTGAGATTCGGCAGATTCTATCATGGAAACGCCTATGCGATCTTTAACGCTTCCCAGTGGATTAAAAAATTCCATTTTTGCAAGTATTTCAGCTTCAATTCCCTCACCAATACGATTCAGACGAACAATGGGAGTCGAGCCCATAGTGTCGTTTATAGTTTTAAAAATATTCATTGTTTTTCTCCTTTAAAATTAAACAACCTTTGAAGTTTGCTAGGTCTAATAGATAATAACTATTTATAATTATGTCAAGGTAAATAGCACTACTTTGTGGTATTTATATCAAGGTGTCTTCCATCTGGAAATTCAGAATTCAAAAATGATTCCTTTTATTGAGCCCTGGAAAACCCCGTCTTCTGGACCAGGATTCTTTACTAAATGAAATTCAGGCAATAAATTTTATATTTATTTGACTTAAGTCAAGGTATCGCCAGATCATGTATTTTATATTAGAATAAAATTCACAGTTGCTTCGAATGTTTCTCATTATTTTATAAAGATAGAGTCTCCTCTTGTTGCAACATGAAAACATAAAAGGAACGTTCACATGGAAAAATATATAAACAAAGGGATTAAGGATATTATAAGTGAGTTTCCGGCCATTGAGAACATATTAGATGAATATGGAATTGGTTGCGGACCTTGTGATCCTGGACTTTGTCTTCTGAAGGATATTGTTCAGCTGCACCGGCTCCCGCCCGAGAAAGATAAGGAACTGATGGAACGTATTGTTGATACGATATGTCCGGGTAAAATTTAAAAAATTTTAGAAAATTAGTAATATTTTAGCTGTTTGAAAACAAAGCCGCTTCTAAGGTAATTAAAAATTAAACAACCTTTGAAGCTTGCTAGTTCTAATTATTTTCAGAAGGCTAAATTAATACGAAAATTAAAACAATTTATAAAAAGGGAGGTTAATAAAATGACAGCATTTCAAGGATGTCCGGGTTCAAAATTGATGAGTTTTAAAACCGATGATTCCGCCGTGGGTGGAGAAGCGGTTGGCAGGATCCAATCACAGCTAAGTCAGTGGCCTATCCAAATGCACCTTGTTTCACCCATTGCTCCTTATTACCAGGGTGCTGATGTGCTTCTTGCCGCTGACTGTGTTGCATATTCGTTGGGCGATTTTCACAGTGAGCATCTAAAAGAAAAATCTCTTGGCATTGCCTGCCCGAAGCTGGATGTCAGCCAGGAAGTGTATCTGGAGAAGATCAAAACCTGGTTTGATGAAGCGAAAATCAACACGCTCACTGTGATGATCATGCAGGTTCCTTGCTGCATGGGGCTTTTGAATCTGGTCAAGCAAGCTGCCGAAGTTTCGAACCGAAAAGTACCCATAAAGTTTCTTGTTGTGGGTGTGCAGGGTGATATTTTAGAGGAAAAATGGGTCTAACAACTGTCATATGATAGTTTATTTGATTTGTAGTATCATGGATAACATGGTAATGGATAACGTGTCAGACGACAAAATAATAAAGGAGAATCGGACATGATGAAACGAATTGAACTGTTCAAAGAGAGTGGTTTCGATGATAAAGCGTTTAAAACATTATTAGTTCATGACTCACCCTATTTTAAAGTGCTGAATTTTAATTTCAGCGCCGGTCAAGAAATTCCCATACACTCCCATGACATCGAGGGCCAGTTGAGTATAGTGGTACTTGAAGGTGAAGGTTCATTTTTGGGAAAAGATGACAGTGAGCTTCCTGCTTACCCGGGGGATGTCCTGATTTCTGATATCAGCGAACCGCATGGTATTCGGGCAAAAAGCAAAATGCGAGTACTCGTAACCATTGCACCGCCAATATAAATCGAAAGTTATATTAAAAAGGCCATCCCTGAAGTTTTGAGTGTGGAGGCAGTGTAACTTTTAGCGAATAATTGTTCCAATTTGACACTTCATACCTGGGGGTATCCCTCCAGGATTTCAGCGTACACAACAAACAATTTTTTTAAAAAAATTTTGTAATGAGCAGGGGAGACAAATTATGCCAGATATTCCAAAAGGTGCAATTTTACAACGCGATAAAGAGACATACGCCATCGTTCCGAGAACCCCCGTGGGTCTGGTTAGCCCAGAGGACTTGGAAAGAATTGTCAAGGTCGCAAGGAAATACCAGATACCGGTAATTAAAATCACTTCCGGTCAGCGTTTTGCATTGGTGGGGATGAAGAAAGATGATGTAGATAAAATCTGGGAAGACCTTGGTATGGATGTTGGAAAGGCAACCGAACTTTGCCTACATTATGTCCAAGCATGTCCTGGGACGGCTGTATGTAAATTCGGAGTTAAGGATTCTTTGGGACTCGGAATGGAGATTGAGAAGTTTTTTTCGGGCATGGACCTGCCCGCTAAAGTTAAAATAGGGGTTTCAGGCTGTCCCTTTTGTTGCGGGGAAAGCTTTGTCCGTGATATCGGTATATTGGGCAAGAAAAAGGGATGGACATTTATAGTCGGGGGAAGTTCCGCACGCCGTCCACGCATCGGAGATGTATTAATTGAAGACTTATCCGGAGAGGAGGTCATTAACTTGACTAAACAAACTCTTGAGTATTATCAAGACAAAGCCAAAAAACGGGAACGGATGGCCAGGTTTGTTGATAGAATTGGAATTGAGAATATGAAAGAAGCTATCCTTTGATTAACTATGAGCCAAGGGGGAAAAAATGAGTATAAGAATTAAAAATAACGTCTATTGGGTAGGTAAAATAGATTGGGAGCTCAGAAAATTTCACGGAGATGAATATTCGACACATCGGGGGTCAACGTATAATGCATATTTGGTTAAGGAAGAGAAAGTTGCCTTGATGGATACAGTATGGTCCCCCTTCTCAAAAGAATTTGTTGAAAATCTTTCTAAAGAAATCGACCTGAACAAAATTGACTATGTGATTGCAAATCATGCGGAAAGCGACCATAGCGGTGCGCTGCCGGAACTCATGAGCCATATACCCGACACGCCGGTATACTGTACAAAAAATGGGATCAGATCATTGAAAGGTCATTATCATAAAGAATGGAATTTCAAGGCTGTAAAAACTGGAGATCGATTAAGTTTGGGGCAAAAAGAACTGATATTTATTGAAGCGCCGATGCTCCATTGGCCGGATAATATGTTCTGCTATTTAACGGAAGATAATATATTATTCAGCAATGATGCGTTTGGACAGCACTACGCATCTGAATATATGTTCAATGATTTAGTTGACCAAACGGAGTTGTTCAATGAGTGCATTAAATATTTTGCTAACATATTAACTCCATTCAGCCCGATGGTTGTAAAGAAAATTAAGGAAGTGCTGTCTTTTAATCTGCCTCTTGATATAATTTGTACAAGCCATGGCGTAATCTGGCGAGAAAAACCTGAACAGATTGTCGAGAAATATTTGCAGTGGGCGAATAATTATCAGGAAAACCAAATTACCATTATATATGACACTATGTGGAATGGTACCCGTATTATGGCAGAAAAGATCGCCAGTGGTATAAAAGAGACAGATAAAGAAGTCAATGTTAAGCTTTTTAATCTGGCTAAAACGGATAAAAACGATGTTATCACCGAGATATTTAAATCCAAAGCGATTCTTGTCGGTTCGCCAACCATCAATAAAAGTATCTTGGTTTCAGTTGCCGGTATTCTTGAGGAAATAAAACAATTGAAATTCAAAAACAAAAAAGCCGTAGCATTTGGTTGCTATGGATGGAGCGGTGAATCAATAAAAATCATTTCTCAAAGTTTGCAAGAATCAGGATTTGATTTAGTAGATGACGGAATAAAGGTGAATTGGAATCCAGATAAGAAAAGTGTCCAAAAGTGTGTTTCTTACGGAAAAGATTTTACTGAAAAGCTAAATTCGCTTGAATGACGGATTGAATTTCATGACACGGATACTCATCATAGGAGGCGGATTTGTTGGCCTGAATACAGCTAAAGTCCTTTCAGGCATCAAGGACGTGGAGGTTACTTTAATTGATCAAAACAATTATCACCTTTTTCAACCTTTACTATATCAGGTAGCAACTGCAGGACTGAGTCCAGCAGAAATAAGATCCAATATCAATTGTTTAGTCCGCCGTGGCGGATTAGTCATTGTGATTTGTCCTTTATTCAAAAACCTGTTCAACAACACAATACTACTCTCTTCATAATCGTGATTCAAAAATCATGCCCTGAATAATAAAAAGGTGGTTCCTCACATAACCCCCACACATTTTTATGAAGAACCACCCTGAGTTAGGAGGTAGGATGTAAAACGTACACCCTATTATTCAATATAGAATAACATATATAACCTTGTCAAGAAAAAATATACTACCATGTGGTACTAAATGTCAGGGATCCGATTTACTCCAAACTATCGAGAGACTGTCCAAGATCATCACAAATATCACTTGCCGCTTCGATACCCACCGAGAGTCTGATCAGATCGGCGGTAATGGATAGATTTTGTCTGGTTTCATCATCAAAGGAGACATACTGAGAAGAGTAGGGATGAATCACTAAGGTTTTACAGTCTCCCAGATTGGCCAGGTGATAGATCATCCGAAGGTTATTGATGAACTTAAAGCAAGTCGCCTGATCCTTAAGGCCAAAGGCAAGCATCCCGCCAAATCCTTTATCTCCAAACTGCTTTCGCGCAATGTCATGTGAAGGATGATCCTTTGATCCGGGATAGTTTGCCCATGTGACTTCGGGTCTCTCTTTGAGGTAGCGCGCTACTTCCAGAGCATTATCCATGTGTCGTTCCATACGTAAAGCTAAAGTATCCAGGCCAATCATCGTAAGGTAGGCATGGAAGGGAGCCATAGTAGTACCGAAATTAATATGATGTTCCCGCCATACTTTATCTAATAAAGCAAGGGGACCCTTTCTATCGATAAAGGGCTGAAAA
Organism: uncultured Desulfobacterales bacterium; assembly: GCA_964561845.1. Classification (GTDB taxonomy): domain Bacteria; phylum Desulfobacterota; class Desulfobacteria; order Desulfobacterales; family JAUVVS01; genus JAUVVS01. The sequence goes on from CAZLRK010000041.1 coordinate 5,681, forward strand.
TCGGGGAATCGTTCTTGAGGCCAGGGAAAAGATCCTGCATCAATAACAACTCCGCCCACTGCGTCTCCATGTCCGCTCAGGTATTTGGTTGTGGAATGAATTACTACATCAGCCCCCAGTTCGATAGGTCGGCAAAGATAAGGAGTGGTCAGTGTGTTATCGATCACCAGAGGCAGACCATGTTTGTGCGCAATTTCTGCGACAAGAGCCAGATCCGGAATATCCATTTTTGGGTTGCCGATGGTTTCCAGATAGATAAAACGGGTCCTGGAATTGATTGCCTTTTCTATTGCTTCAGTATCAACGGACTCAACAAAGCGTGCTGTAATGTTATATTTTTTAAATACATTGGCAAAAAGGAGATATGTGGACATGAAGAGTGAATTTCCCGTAACGAATTCATCTCCTGCACGCAGTAAGGCCATACATGTATTGGCAATGGCCGCCATGCCCGAAGACATTGCAACCGCGCCTTGTCCACCTTCCAAGGCAGATAGCTTCTCTTCAAGAATTCGATTGGTCGGGTTTGTAAGACGCATGTAGATGTGATCAGTGGTCTTACCGGAAAAGGTTTCGTTTAGGCTCTCGGCAGTAGGATGAAGGTGAGAAGCAGTCTGAAATATAGGCGGCAATGTCGCACCCCTCCAATCTTCAGGTGACTGTGCAGCGTGAATAACCTTTGTATTAAAACGATAATTCTTCTTCCGATTCATGTAGGACCTCCATGGATTATAGATTCTCTCAAAATAAATTTTATTACATTAGTCACATTGTGGTACTTATGTCAATAAAAATAGACGCAAAATAAAAAAACTTTTTGCAGAATAGAGTAAATAATCCCCGCCTTTTAAGGCGGGGATTATTTACTTCCGAAATAGCGAAAAAAATATAATATCATGCTCATCCTGTAAATCCTGTATAATTTATCCTTTCTTTATGAGCACCGACCAGTGATCACCTGATTTTTTCCGCTCTATGATTTCATGCCCTTCATCCATTACTGACTTTGGAACGTTTTCGATGGGTTCTCCCTCATATAGAAGAACTTTCAGCGTTTGCCCTGTTTTCATGGTGGAGAGATCTATTTTTACTTTAACGAAATTCATCGGGCAGGCAACACCGCGATAATCCCTGAACACCTCTTCATCATTACCTTCTGCGCAGTCCGTCCTGTCGCTTTTCTTAATTTGTTTTTCCTTCTCACTCGGAAAGCGGAGAGAATCATCCATGGATTCATATAATGTCTCCATCGCGGCTGCCAGTTCATGAACCTGAGGCTCCATATTTCTTAATTGCTCCAAATCCCTGTTACGTGCAGCTGTAATCAGCCTTTTAAACCGTCCGTCAACCAGTCCGGCTTCAATAAAATGTTTGCCGAATGCATTGAAAACTTCAAGATCGGATTGGGCTTCAATTCCCCGTGTAATCAAAAGCATTCGTGAAGCTGACAGGGTTATTTTATACAATGCCTCATTGATTTTACTACTGTCGAGAAGCGATTTTATCTCCTCCCGTTGTTTTTTTATCAAATCACGATCAACATCGATGAGATCGAACAATCCGGCGGAGCACTCCCCCATACCCATGCCAACAACAGAAAAAACTTCCTTCGCCCCCCAGTCGAAATAGTAGCTCCTGTCATCATCAAAATCCGGGATATCGCGATATTTGTCACAAATGGCACTGATATCCGCCTCACCACAATCATCGATATAGTCGGCAAATGAAGCATATTTAACCTTTTTTTTAAGATATTGATTCAAAAGCTCAACCACAAAATCAGGTAGATCGTGAGCGCTGATCTTGTCGATATTTCGCGAAAGACGCGAGCTGCCGTCTTTAATGATTGATCCGGCAAAGATGTTATAAGCCGGGTACATAATCTGGTTCTTCCGTGTGGCCCTGCCGCAAAATCCAAGATCAGCCGTTGCGTGTAGTCCGCAGGTATCGGGGCACCCTGAAATGTGCAGTTTCACATCACTGATTTTATCAAGATCCAACGCAGAATGTCTGAGCCTTCTCTCAAGGGCCCGCATGGCTTCCTGAGAAAGACAGATGCCGAGTGTGCATGTATTCGCCCCGGTACAGGCAATGCAGTTTGCCATGAATTCAGGCCGGGCTGACAAATCCGTTATATCGGTGGCAAGCCGGTAAAAATTACCAAGATATTCACCCGGGATATTTCTGATGCTCAAATTCTGCTGAATTGTGCATCGCAGCACATTTTCTCCAAAATTACTCAAAAAATCGGCCAGCTCCATGGCATCTTCGCTTTTAAGGTCTCCAAGGAATACCGGAATCAAAACAGAGAATAATCCCGGCCGCTTCTGCTTTCTTACAAACCGATGTGTCCAGAGATTAAAATCTGACGATTGTATCTCAGACGGCTTAATAGGTATATTCGGTGCTGGTTTGTTGTCCACATTTGCAACAACAAAAGGTTCAACAGGCTGTTTTTTTAGTTCCTCAAACTCCTGATAGTACAATTCAATAAATTTATCTTTGCCAAGCTTGTTCCAGAGAAACCGCAACCGGGCGGCATGCTTATTCCTGCGGTTTCCAAATTTTAAGAAAAGTTGTTTAACCGCTTTTGCAACCAAGTATGTTTGATCCACCGCAATGAAATCGTGCAACAGATTTCCCACTTGAGGCTTTAACCCCATGCCTCCGGCCACGTAAACTTTAAACCCCTTTATTCCATTTTTTATATGAGCAATGAAACCCAGGTCATTGAAGGCGGTGCCGGCATTATCATAGGCGGAGTTGGAAAATGATATTTTGTACTTGCGGGGGACAAGCCAGGAATCGGGTTCAGCGATCAGTCGGTTTGTCAGGGAAAGGGCATAGGGGGTAACATCAAAGACTTCATCTTCCGATATCCCTGCGTCCCACGAAGCTGTGATATTACGTACTGTATTCCCGCCGCCACCCCTGGTGACCAGACCGGCTTCATGAAGCTGCCGGATGACCGTTACAATATCTTCCAGAGCAACATAATGTATCTGTAGACCTTGCCGGGTCGTTAAATGAACCGTATCGTTTCCGTATCTGCTGGAAAGCATGGAAACAGTTTTAAGCTGAGCAGGTGTTACACAGCCCCCGGGAACCCGGATGCGGACCATGTAGGTGCCTTTGGTGCGCTGCGCATAGACCCCAAAGGGTACGCGGCGCGCTTTTAATTCCCTTTCCGTTATTTCTCTTTTTTGATATCTGTCAATTTGTTTCTCTAATTCGTCGATTTCTGCTTCAAGGCTCGGTGGTGATTCATAGAATCTCAACATACCACTTTCTTTTTTTTGGCTGATTCTGAAACGGTTAGGGGTGTTCGTCTTTAGGTTAGTATCGTTTTCACTTTCTGGCCTACTCTCTGCTATTTGTCTTTGTGCCTTGCTAAAGCCTTCTTGTTGATCTCGAACAATGTCTATTTTTTCAGGCTCTACCTGATCTTCACTTATTCTGAAGGACTTTAGCGTTTCCGATCCTCCAGCCAATGAAACAATCACATAGCTTAAGTCAGAATCATATGCCAGTTTGATGTCTTCTAGTGAAGGACGTGCAGGAGAGGTTGGATGGCTGTGATATACCCCGGCAAGTTCTAAACCCTTTTTTTGCATATCTCTAAGAGCCGTAAATTGTTCTTCGGGATCCAGGGAAAAATGCTCTTTGGATGCATCGGTATTTTTCATTATATACTGATACACAATAACTCCTTCTTTTTCAGCAAGATAGCCGCAAGCTTCAATGGGTGCATCCTTTTTGGCATGGGCTATTATGCCGGAAATAACATTTTCTGATATTTTTCGCATATCTTTTTCCTTAGGTGTTCACAGGTTCAACCCGTGAACGGTTACCTTTTCCCTTAGCATTTAATTGTTTTCCAGCTCGCATACAGCCTGTTCTTCATCAATGAGTTCATAAATGGTCGGCTGTTTTCCGCATAATGCACATTCTTCATTTTTACGGAGTGTGATTTTAAAAAAATCCATTGTCAGCGCATCAAAAAAAAGCATTGAATCCGTCAAAAGTGTTCCGGAGCCTGTTAAAAATTTCAGTGCCTCGGTTGTTTGGATGGTCCCAAGTATACCGGCAATGGCGCCTAACACACCGGCCTGAGCACAAGTCGGCACCGAACCAATAGGGGGAGGCGATTCAAATACGCAACGATAACAAGCAGATTTTTTAGGTATGATCGTCATGGTCTGGCCGTTGAATTGTAGTATTCCGCCATGTGAAAAAGGGATGTCTTCCATTACACAGGCATCGTTAATTAGAAATTTTGCGGCGAAATTATCGGTGCCGTCAATTACAAAATCATATTCTTCAATAATCTGTCGAATATTGTCGGCACGTACAAACTCATGGTAGTTATTAATCGTGACATCCGGATTGAGTGCTTGCATCTTTTGGGCTGCTGATGTTACCTTGAAAGTATTAAGGTCTTTAGTGAAATGAATGATCTGTCGTTGTAAATTTGATAGTTCCACTTTATCCGAATCGACAATGCCGATAGTTCCCACACCTGCCGCGGCAAGATACAAAGCTGCAGGTGAACCAAGACCTCCGGCGCCAATAATCAATACCTTGCCATTCATAATTCTGGTCTGTCCTTCAACTCCAATGTCTTTGAGGATGATATGTCTGCTGTAGCGTTCAAGCTGTTCTTCTGTAAAATTAATCATAGTAATTTATATATCCTTCATTAAAACGATCCACCTCCCATAAAATAGAGAAAATCGACTTCGTCATTTTCTGCAAGGGTCGTTTTACCGAAATTATTCCTTTTAAGAAAACTGCCGTTTAGTTGAACTGAAACCATATCGGGTGAAGATACCTTTTTCTCTTTAAGAAGCTCAAGGACCGTAATTGTTTCTTCTCCTGCACGATAATCTTTTCCATTTAATTTTAAATTCATAACAACTCCTCCTGTAACTTCTCGAAAAGTTATGGTAAAAAATTTCGATACCCTGTGAACGTATAAATGCGATCATTACTTTTTAAGAAGTTATAATATTACGTAATAACTAATGGTACTGACCTTTATTTTATGAGATCATTTAAAGAACCGCTTCTAAAGCCGTTTAAATCCATAGAAACATAAATAAACCCCAGCTCATGAAATTTTTTACTGATTTCATTTCGATTTTCGAGTAATACCTCAAAATCCTCCGGAAGTACCTCTATCCTGGCCGTATCTCCATGATGACGAACTCTCAGCACTTTTAAACCGAGCTGGAAAAGTATATCCTCTGCTTTTTCCACTTGTTGAAGTTTTTCTGAAGTCACCTCTTCCCCATATGCAATTCTGCTGGATATACACGGCGTGGCAGGCTTATCGGCAATTTTCAGGCCGTAATGAGCGCATAATGCACGTATCGTACTTTTATCGATGTCCAATTCAACATAGGGGGCAAGGACAGATGCTTCACGTGCCGCCCGTATACCCGGCCTGTAATCATTGAGGTCATCTTTATTAACGCCGTAAAAAAGAGGCCAATTTGAACCTGACAAAGATTCCTCTTGTTTTTTACGGAGTTCTTCGAGTTTTTCGAAAAGGGCTTTTTTACAATAGTAACAGCGATTACCCTGATTATCCCTATATAAGGGATTTTCTATTTCATTGGTTTGAACGATTTGTAAGGGAATACCGTGGTCCCGGGCAAAACACAGGGCAAAATGATATTCTCTGCGGGCAAGTGAAGAGCTGTCTGCAATGGCAGCTATCATCCTGTTCCCCAGGGCCTGGTGGGCAACATAAGCCATCAGTCCACTGTCCACCCCTCCGCTGTATGCTATTATGGCGCCGTTGTATTTTGAAAAATAGTCTTTTAATTCATGAGCACGGACGTCAATGGCCATATTTATTTCTGAATCAGCCCAAACCTTCTTCAGTTTTTCCCTCCTTTGAAAGTCATAAATTTACAGAATACTTTTACGAAACCATCTTAGAAGCGGGTTTCTCGATAATTTCTTTTTTGTGAAATTTGCTTCAGATTATAATAGAAAAAAAGGGCGGTTTCTCAAAAGAATCCCCGCGAATCTCTTAGAGGATTCACCCTATGGTAGGAGGTATGAACGTAACTCGATCATACGTCAATAATAATAGCATTCCTTTATAGCTTTGTCAAGAAAAAAATACTACAATGTGGTTATTTTTAAAACGACAGAATATATCCTTTATAAAGTTATGGAAAGACATTGAACAATGTATGATGTATTGTTTAATACTAAGATTATTGGATGAAATGAGAACTTGATCGATTCATGATCGCTAAACGGAATAAATCGGAGAATGACCGTAGAATAAACTGAGATGCACTTATTTATATATATCAAGAAATTGTACGTTCCTATCTTGCAGTCTTGTCTTTATAATCTTCGCAATCCTTTTCATGAACAAAAAGCCCAGTTTGTAATCTTGACGAATGTGTCATCAAAGTGAAGTTTATATTTGACAACATATACAACAATGTGGTATATATTGTCAATAAAAATCAACTTCTTTGATAAAAAAGGTTGTTTAATAATTACCCAAATTCAGGTGAAACCATGTATTTAGTTGAATCTTTTAATAAAAAGAGCCACTGCATATACATGCTTATTATTGCAGTAATACTGATCCTCGGTTATGGATGCAATAGTGAAACCGACGTTATAGTTGTTGACTTTTCTAAAACCATAGCTGTTGAAAGGCCAAAAAATCAGTCGCTGGAATATCCTTTTTTTAATGTGGCAGTGGCGGCAATGATCTCGCCCAAAGAAACTTTTATCTACTACCGGCAGCTTTTAGATTATATCGGTGATCAACTTGACCGGAGTGTGAAGATGGTTCAGCGTAAAACCTATAAAGAGATTAATGAAATGCTGGGTGAAGGAAAGATTGACCTGGCATTCATCTGTTCAGGACCCTATGCCTCGGGAAAGGAGAAATATGGTTTTGAAGCTCTTGCCACACCGCAAATTCGAGGAAATCCTTTCTATCAATCGTACTTGATTGTCAATAAAAACAGCAATTATCATAAATTTGAGGATCTAAAGGGCAAAGTCTTTGCTTTTACCGATCCGGAATCAAATACCGGAAAGTTGGTGCCCACTTACCAACTGATGCAGATGGGAGAGAAGCCGGAACTCTTTTTTGGAAAAACCATTTATACATATAGCCACGACAATTCGATATTGGCGGTGGCAAGATCACTGGTGGACGGGGCTGCCATTGATGGCCAAATATGGGAATATTACAATAAAAGAAATCCTGTCCATACATCTGAAACCGTGGTAATAAAAAAATCTAAACCTTTTGGCAATCCTCCCATGGTAACTTCAGTACGCCTTCCTTCTCAACAGAAAGAACGCATCCGCCAATTGCTTTTTTCAATGCATCTAAATCCGGACGGCAAAAGGATTCTCAATAACCTTATGATCGATAAATTTATAATGCTAAACGAGGAATGGTATGATCCAATTCGTAAAATGAGACAAGAATTATACCTGGAGGAGGAGAAAACTCATGCGTCTTCAAAGTCTTAGAAGTAAATTACTTGTGGTTGTCTCTTTGCTTGTCGTCGGCAGCGGATTTCTCATATCGCTGCTTGTGATGAATCGGTACAGTGATAGTCTCTTTGAGACGGCAATGGCACATGCAGAAAACCTTGCTCATGCTCTCACTCTTGAAGCCACAGATAAAATTCTAATCAACGATTTGGTAGCGCTCCAGAAAATGCTGGATTATCAGATGAACAGTAATCCTTCGGTTACTTACTTTTTTATTGTTAGAGATGGGCAAATACTGGCCCATTCCTTTAACGAGGGGGTTCCCCTGGAGTTGATCGACGCCAATGATGCCATTAAAGAAAATAAGGGTCATTTTAAGAAGATAGTATCTAAAAAAGGTGATCGCTATATCGATATAGCCTGGCCGATATTCTCAGGAAAAGCTGGAGTTTTGCGTCTCGGACTCTCAGAAAAACCTTTCAGACAACAAGTGACTAAATTGTGGTTGCAAATGAGCATACTTACTTTGGGAATTTTACTGATAGCTCTTACAGTGAGTCTGCTTTTTATAAAAAAGATTACAGGACCGGTGGCTATACTTGCAAAAGCTGCAGAAAAAATTGACGAAGGTCATTTGGATGTAAAGGTCAGTCTAAAGGGACGTGATGAGGTGGGAAAGCTTACATCTTCCTTTAATCACATGGTAGCTCGTATTAAAGAATACACCCAGAGACTTGAAAAGAAAACCACAGAACTGGATCGAGCGCATCGTCAGACTCGAAGCTCTTTTGCCATCATTCAAGATATCGGTGCCCAGTTAAATTTGAAAGATGTATGCTCCTATTTGATTCGTAAATTCCATGGGATTGTATCATGCAAACAAATGGTATTTCTTATTTTCAGCGCCGACGAGAATATCCTTTTTACATTATCGGAAAATGAAATGAAATCTTTAAGGGCAAAATCTTTTGAAACTTCCATCGAATATTTAAAAGGACTTAAAGGACTAACTTTCACGAATAAAAATAATTTTAATTTTGCACTTGAACATTATAGCTTTCAATCGGCAAAGCGCTTGACTATCTTTCCCATCTCTAAAGAGAATCAACTCTTAGGAGCACTGTTTGTTGTATGCCACGGACAATGTCGATGTGACAAAAAGGAATTAAAGGTAATTGAGCTAATTTTAAACCAGACTTCAGGAGCGATCAAGCGTGCGGTTTTGCAGGAGGAAGAAATACGTGATCTACAGAATCGTATTCAAAAAGGGGCAAAATATGGGGGGATTGTCGGTAAAGATCCCAAAATGCAAGTAATTTACAAGCTAATTGAGGATGTTGCTCCCACGGATGCTACCGTTTTGATACAGGGGGAGAGCGGTACCGGCAAAGAATTAGTGGCTCACACCATTAATTCAAAAAGCCCCCGGAAGGATAAACCTTTTGTGGTAATTAATTGCTCGGCTTATCCAGCTACTCTTCTAGAAAGTGAAATATTCGGCCATGAAAAAGGAGCTTTTACCGGAGCTATTCGGCAAAAAGCCGGAAGATTCGAACAGGCGCACGAAGGTACCGTGTTCTTAGATGAGATTGGTGAAATATCCCC
>CAZLRK010000041.1:14873-25154 GCA_964561845.1 uncultured Desulfobacterales bacterium
CAGCAATTGGTGATTTATTATCTTCAGCCAAATCAGATTCACATGGAACAATTCTTGAAAGTGAAGTAAGATTACTTAAGGATACACTTGTGGAATGCAACTGGAACAAGAAAAAGGCTGCTCTTCGTTTAGGAATAAGCCGCAGCACACTTTATGAAAAATTAAAAAAATATCAAATCAACCAGCCTACCATACATTAGCAATTTTATCGTGTCCGATAAAAACTCATATAAAGAAAAGTGTACGATTATAGGACACAGATAACCATCTATATTCATAAAGAAAACACAATAGACTTCAACTATAATGTCAGAAAAACCTACAGTGGTCATTAAACCTCTTTAGTTAATTTCCTCTTTGGTAACTTCTTTTTCTATTCCCATATATTCAATTTACGAGAACATTTGAGGCAATTTTAGATAGTTAGAAAACAAACGGTAAAATGTTTTTATTTGATCAGTAATTTGGCATGGTAGTTGCTGTTAGTTATAAGATACTACATAGTGGTAGTTAAATTAATGAGTTTTAAAAGGAATGAAAATGGAGATCGTGGTGCTTGATGCCCATAGAAAACAATGCCAGGAATTATGCTCCATGATTGAAAAACGGCATTACCATGCGATTCCTATGAACTCTTTACTTAAAATGGAAAATTACATCAAAGGAAACACCTGCACAGCGGTTATTATGGATATCGATACCGTATCGGTCGATAATCGCACCATTAGAGAATTAACAATACAAAATCCTGGGGTCTATTTTTTTTGCTTATCAAGAGACAAATTTCATCCTGAGTTAAAAGATGCCATTTGTTATCACATTTATGCATGTCTCAACAAACCTGTTGATCCCGACGAACTTTTCTACCTGTTAAAGAGTGTTTATGAAAATGGGAAAGATGAGGCAAAGATAAAAAATCATCAAGATGTATAAAAGCTAAACCGTTACAATTTTTAAAAAAACTTTTATAGAAAAAGGATCTGAGCATGCTTAGCAGAAATGAAATCAGCCGGATACTCGTTATAAATGCTATAATGATCCTTATTTCAGTCGGTATAACGTATGGGGCCGAAAAGAAAGAGTTGCTTCAAATTGAACTTCCCCAGCAGAGTATTCCTGATCCCCAGTTATTCTGCGGCTACTGCCATATTTTGACATATCCGGATATCATTCAAAAAGGCCATGAAACATGGAAAAAGGACAAGCACAACCGCTTCGGTTGTGTCGAATGCCATTACCCTCCCCAAAAAGAAAACATTCCAAAAAAAATTCATCTGGGAAAACCGTGACCGAGGGGAAACATATTCCCAAAAAACCGCCTGAACGTTTTTCCTATCTCCAGCTTGGCGGTGAGACAATAAAAAAAAGACCGAGGATTATCGATGCCAGCTGCATGACTGCTAATTGTCACGGCAATCCGGATGACAGGTTCAAAACCAAAAAGATCAAGTTTACCGAGAAGGTACACTTTATCCACAAGCCTCATTTGGAAAAGAAGAATCAGATCGATGGTCAAAAGGTAAATTGTACGACATGTCACCAGCATGAGACCGAGAAAAGGCACTTAGAAGTATCCAGAGCCTCCTGTTATCTATGCCATTTTAAGAATACAAAGTTCAACCAGGATAGAGGCGAATGCAATCTTTGTCACGAATTGCCTAAAAAGCCTATCCAGACTTCAGGTGAAAAGCCTATTACCCATGAAATGCTCAAAAAGGCAAAAGTAGCATGCGGCAGCTGCCACTTTGAGCTCATTCAAGCTTCTGGCGGTGCAGAATATGAGGCATATTTCGAGAAAGGGGAGCTCAAAACGGCACTTGTTCTGGGTGCAGGCCGGATCAAGAAAGAAAACTGTCTTGCCTGTCATGACAGGGTTAAAGAGCTTAATAAAATAGACGATATGAAACTTATGCACCAAAAGCATGTAACGAAAAAGTCCGCTCGTTGTTTTGACTGTCATCAACCCATCACCCACGCCAAAACCGATTTAAAACAAACGGTGCGTAACGGTTGTGCGGCCTGTCACCCACTGCCACATCGCTATCAAAGCCTTTTGACGAAAGGTCCGAAACGCAAAGGAGTTTCAAAGACACCCGATTTTATGCATAAGGCCCGCACCAATTGTCTGGGTTGCCATATAGAAAAGAAGTTCACAGCCAAGGGCCGGATAGTCATGAAGGCATCGGCAAAAACCTGTGTCCGATGCCATACCAAGGATCATAAAAAGATGCTTAAAGACTGGAAGACCGAATTAGCTAAAGAAATAAAATACACGAAAGAAGTTGAACAGGAGGCTATTGAGGCTCTTGCCAAATCAAAATCCATGCTTTCAAAATCCAAAATGGCTAAAGCACGAAAAATACTTGCTGAAGGCCGGGAAAATATAAATATCGTACAATTTGGCAACGGGGTTCACAACAAGAAGTACTCAATAATGCTTCTTGATGCGGCCATAACCCGATTTGATGAAATGATCGATTTTATAGGAGATGGTGAATAATGACAATTTTCGTAGTATTTTAGCCATTTAAAAACCTTTAAAGTTTGATAGATCTAATTGTTTTCATAAGGCTAAATTAATACCAATTTCCAAGAAAGGAGGTACTTATGAGTAAAAAAGTTATTCTTTCAAGACGTGAGATGCTTAAGACGGCGGGTATAGTGGCCACAGGCGTCACTGCAACAAGCCTGATCCCTGCCATGGAGGCAGCTGCTGCAAAGGGACAAGCTCCCCGGTGGGCGATGGTCTTTGACCTGCGTCGCTGTATCGGGTGCAGGGCCTGCACCGTCGCCTGCAAGGCTGAGTATGATGTCCCCCTGGGGGCCTGGAACACGGTGGTCAACGAGGAGTTTGTGGGCAAGTACCCTGATACCCAAAAACCTTTTTTGCCCATCCGCTGTAACCACTGCGAAGGGAGTGAAGGAGACAAAGTTCCGCCGTGCGTGAAAGACTGCCCGGAATACCCGAAGGAAAGGCAAAAATTTATAACCGCCGACGGGAAGAAAGTGCGTTACAGGGATGGTGCGACTTACAAACGTCCCGATGGCCTGATCCTCTATAAGAATGAATATTGTACCGGATGTGGCAAGTGCATCACAGCCTGTCCTTATGGCGCGCGCGCGTTTAATACAAGGTTAATATCCGGAAAAGACTCATCCAAAAATGGAATTACCAAATGCACCTCGTGTCAGCACCGGATTGATGCGGGTGTCGTACCGGCTTGTGTCAATATCTGTCCCGGCCGGGCCAGGTTATTCGGTGATCTTAATGATCCTGAGAGCGAAGTCGCAAAACTTGCCAAAGAATTCAACCTGGTCAAAAACAGAGAGAAAACGACGCTTTTACCGGGTGAAAATACGGTTCCCATGAATTTTTATATCGATCCGGACAACGCCCTAAAGACCAAGATGGCCACAAAAAAATACAAGGACAATGAGTCTTTTACTTGTAATGTAAGCTGATTGCCACAACAATAACTTCATCAAAGCAAAGATATCAGGAGGAAAATATGCAAAAGATAACACGGCGTAACCTTTTCAAATTAGGTGTCGCCAGCGGTGCGATTCTGGCGACGGGCGGGATCTTCAAGAGTAAAGCCTTGGCGGGTTCCATAAAATTAGAAAAAGGAGGTATGGATTTTTCACCCAAAACCGGCACCGAACGAAAGATGATCCCTTCGGCCTGCTGGAGCTGCGTGACCCGTGATTCCATGATCGGTTTTGTGGAAGACGGCCGGCTGGTGAAGCTGGAAGGGCAACCAAATTCCATTAGAGGCAAGGGTAAAATCTGTGCCAAGGGAGCGGCCGGTATCAACCAGCTATATGATCCGGACCGGATTCTTTATCCCATGCAACGCGTAGGCAAACGCGGGGAGGGCAAGTGGAAGCGAATTTCATGGGATGCGGCTCTGAGCGATCTAGCGGGACGGCTGAAAAAGTTGCGCGATGAAGGACATCCCGAAAAATTTATGTTCCACTACGGCCGTATGAAGGCCTCCTCCAGCAAGATCGTCAAAAGCGCTTTTTTAGGCTCTTACGGCACCAAGACCATCGGTAACCATACCTCCATCTGTGAGGTTGCCAAATGGACCGGTCAGGAGCTGACCTGGGGCAAACACTATGACAATTGGGATTTTGACAACACCAAATTTGTCTTAAATTTTGGAAGCTCTTGTTTAGAATCTCATACCAACTCCATTCCCATATTACAAAGAGTCGTGAGCGCTATGGCGGAGAGGAATGTGAAGATGGTAACCTTTGATGTGCGGCTGTCCAACACCGCGGCCAGATCCACAGAATGGGTTCCCATCAAACCGGGTACTGATGGGGCGGTGGCCCTAGCCATGTGCAAGGTTATCATGGATGCCGGGCTTTATGACAAGGAGTTTTTCAAGTTCATCAAAGCCACCCCAAATTCCAACGACGGCACGGATGAAAAAGTGGATGCCTTAAAAGTTCACCTGGCCCAATACACACCGGCCTGGGCCGAGAAGATCAGCGGTGTTTCGGCGGTCAAAATTAAATCACTGGCCCTGGAGTTTGCTAAGGCTAAACCGGCTTGTGTCCTGAGTTACCGGGGGGCTGTAGCCCATTACAACGGTACCGAGAACGAACGGGCAGTGCAAATGTTGGGTGCCATTACCGGCAATATTGACAACCCCGGCGGACGCTGCCGGGCAGTGGGACCCAAATGGAAATACCCCAAAGGTCCCAAGAGAAAACCCAAGGCTAAAAAACTCAAAATCCTTGATGGGTTCAAGGGGGATGCCGCCTACCCGACCCATCATGCCAACCATCAGGTCCTTAAGATGATTAAGGACGGCAAGGCCGGAAGGCCGGAGGTGTATATGTGGTACTGCTATACCCCGGTCTATGCCAACGGCGATTGTCAGGAGAACATCGATATTATGAAGGATGAAAGCCTGATGCCCTTTAATGTGTGTGTCAATGCCTACTATGATGAATCAGCGGCCCTGGCCGATTTGATACTGCCCAACCCTTCCTATCTTGAGTGGTGGGACTGGGAGGATCATAAATCGCCGACCCAGACTCCCGAGTATTATATCCGCCAGCCTTTTGTGAAACCCTTAGGGGAGAGCCGCGACTTTAAGGATGTGGTCTGTGATTTGGCCGATCGGATGGGTTTCCCGCTTGGATTTAGCTCGGCCGAGGAATTTGTAAAATTGTCATGCGAGAAAACCCCTGCAATTAAAGCCGTAGGCGGGTTTGAGTACATGAAAAAACATGGGGTGTGGCATGATCCCAAGGCCAAGCCCAAGTACTATGGGTATAAAAAAGAGATCAAAACAGCCGACCTACAGAAAGATGGTGTCATTTTTGACGAGGCCACGGGCGTCTATTGGAACTCTAAGAAATCCAAGCACGCGGATCAGGGCTATACTAAGGCCAAGGCCGCCTACAAAGGTTATGTGGGTCAGAAGATCGGCGACAAGGTATACAGTGGGTTTAAACCGGATAAGCTCAACAAGTCCGGCTATTTCGAATTGTATTCCGAGCTGTTGAAACTCAAGGGATTTTCACCTCTGCCCGCCTACATGCCCATTCCTGAGCATGAGAAGATGGCAGCCGGTGAGCTGATCCTGACCACTTACAAGGTCCCGGTCCAGATCCACTCACGTTCGGCCAACTGTAAATGGCTGACCGAGATGTACCACGAAAACCCTGGCCGAATTAACCCGCAAACTGCCAAGCCGCTGGGAATCAAGAGCGGGGACAAGATCAAGGTCAAGTCCAGAATTGGTGAGATCATCACCACGGCCGAGGTTACCGAAGGAGTCGTACCGGGGATCATTGCCATCTCACATCATCTTGGGCACTGGCAGTATGGCCGTTATGCTTCCGGCAACAAGGCGCCTTTGGCCGGCGATGACGATCCGGGTCTCAAGGAAAAATGGTGGGACACCTATGGGGTACATCCCAACTGGATCATCCCCAATAGCTCGGACCCGATCAGTGCTCAGAACCGTTACATGGACACGGTGGTCAAGGTGATCAAGGCATAAATGAGGATATAACGATAGAGGTGATCCGGGTGAACAGTATTGAAAAGTGTGAACGAAGATCGATGGTCAGGAACCGCAGCAATGTTTATGGGTTTCTGGCCGCGATCTATAGTCAAGAAATGACTGCAGACCTCCTTCAACAAATCAAAGACCCTCGATTTCAGAGGATTTTGTCGGATCTGGGAATTGATTTTAAGAATGAATTTTTTCATAAGCTTGAGGAGGAACTGCTCGAGGATCTGGCAGTGGAGTATGCCAGACTTTTTTTAGGTCCCGGCAAGCATATATCCCCCCATGAAGCAATACATCACAAACAGGATGATGCTGATTGGGGACAGCTTTGGGGCAAGTCTACGGTAGAGGTCAAAAAATTTGTCGAGTCAACCGGGCTTTCCTACACCGATGAATACAAAGGGCTTCCGGATCACATCAGTGTTGAGCTGGAATTCATGCAACAGCTTACACGGCGGGAGGAAGAAGCGTGTAAAGAAGACGATATGGACGGAGTGATGTATTGTTTGAAAATTGAAAAAAAATTTATTGAAGATCATATTTATCGGTGGGTTCCCATATTTTGTGAGAAAGTTATAAAAGAGGCGGAGTTACCTTTTTATCGAGAACTGGCCGCATTGACCAGAAGCTTCATAAAGTTTGAGATGGAAGAACTGAAGATAAAAGGTAATGGCGCCAAATAAAAGCGCCGGGAGCATGGAGATGAAAAAAATTCCAAAGATACCATTAATAATCGGAGCTATTTTTGCTCTCTCATTGGCGGTTGTGATCATAACAACGATTGCACTGAGGAAGAATTTGACCCATGAAGAGTCCATCCAGCTGGCAGGCAAATTCAAGGATCACTTCGGAGCCACCTTTGTAGGCTCGGAGACCTGCAAGAAGTGCCATGAAAGGACCTATCTGGAGTGGAAGACCTCGCTTCATTCCCGGATGATGCGGGATGTCAAAGCAGATCCACTGGCCAATATCGGTGATTTTGAATCCCCTAGCGATGTCAGGAACTTTTCGAAATTAGAAGTTGCTTACACCCTGGGCAGCCAGTGGCGACAGCAGTATCTGAAAAAAAAGGGGGAGAATCTGGTTGTTTTACCTGCTTCGTATCTGTTTTCTAACGGGGAGTGGAAGCCGTATTTACCTGATCAGCCGAAGAAGCGCGACTGGTGGACCGAGTGCGCCGGATGTCACGCCACCGGTGTTGACACGAAGAAGAAAACCTTTGTGGAGACGGGGGTAGCCTGCGAGGCCTGCCATGGACCGGGAAGCAACCATGTGGAAGCGGTGCCTGGCTTTGAGATCCCCACCATTATTTCGGCCGCACGGCTCAATTCGGCCTTGTCCGCTCAGATATGCGGTTCCTGCCACACCCGGGGCCACGACAAGTCAGGAAAATACGCTTACCCGGTGGATTACCAGACTCATAAGGGGGCGGCCAACCTGCGGCTGTATTTCACCGAGGCCAGCCCTACAAACGGGAAGCAATCCAAGTACTTCTGGCCCAGCGGAGAATCCAAATACAGCAACCAGCAGTATCTGGACTGGAAGCAGAGCGAACACGCCAAGGTAGGGGTAGTGTGCGCCACCTGCCACAGTGTTCACTCGAGCAAGACCAGTATTACCGCCAGCGCGGACACCTCCGACTTGCTTCTGGCCATTCGCTCCAAGACACGGCTGTTTGAGGACCGACTGTGCAAGAATTGCCACTCGACCGTGCAGTACCGCTCGGTACACCGGATTCACACCTTCGGAAGCTGCGTGCGCTGTCACATGCCCAAGGTGGCCAGTATCGGTGAAGCGGGGGATGCTCACAGTCACACCTTCCGCTTCATGTATCCGGAGGCCACCCTGAAGGCCGGCGGTGTCGACAAACAGCCCAATGCCTGTAACAGCTGCCATCATCACAAGAACACCCCGGTTGATACGCTGATGGGTTTTTTGGAAGCCGCCAAAAAGGAGGACATGCCCAAACCATTTACGGCACATAAGAGGCCGTAAAAGTGAAATTTAAAATGCCTAAAGTTAAGGATGTTAATCAGTTAGAAATAGGCAGACGCAGTTTTCTGAAGTTTTTAGCCGGTGTACCGGTAACTGTAGCGCTGGGTTCCACCGGAGTTGCCTCCGCCCAGACACAAATATACGGTAAACTGATGGATTCTTTCAGATGTATTGGCTGCAAGCGTTGTATGTCGGCCTGTAAGCGCTGGAACAACCTGAGAGTGGAGCGCGATGAGCTGGTTACCGACCGCCAGACGCATCTTTCTTCTCAGAACTGGGTGATTATCAATCTGCGTAACGACGCCAAAAACCGTACACAGCATACCTATCTGCACTGGTCCTGCCAGCATTGCAATGAACCTGCATGCGTCGGTGTCTGTCCAGTAACGGCCATCAAAAAGCTGTCCCATGGCCCGGTGGTCATCAACGAAAAAAAGTGCATAGGATGCCGTTATTGCTTTCAGGCTTGTCCCTGGAAGGTGCCGCAGTTTGACTTTGACAAACGGGTTACCCGCAAATGTCACCTATGCTATGACCGAATACCGCTCAACTATAAGAAACCGGCCTGTGTGGCTGCCTGTCCGGTGGGGGCGCTGGTCTTTGACTACAAACACGAAATTATAAAGGAAGCCTATCGACGAGTCGAACAACTAACCAGACCAAGCTATATCATGGGCCTGCAAGAGGCCGGCGGAACCGGTTTGATTACCATTCTGCCTGCCAAACCCGAGGATCTGGGTCTGATAGCCGCCCCCAAAAAGGTGATCAACGCTAATCTGGACAAGATCAGAATTACCGCCTCCGGGCTTATGGGCGCATCGGTGATTGCAGGAGGGATGTACGTATATTCTCAAACGACCAAGGGCCTCGATGAGCAAAGCCATGAACACGATGATTAAACAAAACATCCAAACCGTTCTGGACACCGTGGAGCACTCCCCTCGCTTGTTTATATGGCTCGGTGTGCTCTGTGCCCTGCTTATTTTGGCCGGCTACGCTCTTTTGGCGTCGCTGATCACCAGCATCGAGATTCTTGAGTTTTCCTTAAATATTCCCTGGGCCGCCCTGATTGCCACCTACATTTTTCTGGTAGCTTCCGGTTCCGGGCTTTGTATAATTAGTGCCCTGGGATCCGTGTTCAACATGCAGCGCTATGAGATGATGACCAAACGCATGGCGTTTTTGTCGCTGACGACAATAGTATTCGGGATGCTATGCATCGTCTTGCATCTCGGTCATCCGGAAAGGATGCCCATCTATAACGCTATTTCGCCAAACTTCCGTTCGGCCATTTCATGGATGGGGTTGTTGTATACCATTTATATGGCAGTGGTAGTCGTCGAATTATGGCTGCTTACTCGGGCCGATTTAACTGAACAGGCCCAACGTTCCGAAGGATTGATAAAAAAAATTCTCCAAATTTTGACACTCGAAAAACTGCGGGGAACGCGATATGGAGCTGCTTTAGAGGATCCCAGACTGCTCCGGACTATCGGCATTCTGGCTTTTGTCTCCGGGGCCTCGGCCCTTTCGATGCTGGGCTCGGTCTTCGCCCACGCTGAATCCCGCCTCCTATGGTACGGACCTTACTACCCGGTCTACTTTATTGTTTCGGCCATCTTCAGCGGCTATGCATTCCTTCTGGTTGTTACCATCGTCACCTATCGCGTTAAAGGTGAAGAAATGCTGCCGGCCGTTAAAGCACTGATTTTCGAGATGTCTCAGGTGTTGGCTTTTGTTTTAGCTGTTGGGCTTTTACTGATCACCTATCGGTTGGCAAGCGGGCTTTTTGACCCGGCCAGTCGGGGGCCGGTGATGCTACTTTTGAAAGGGCCGTTTAGTATTGGTTTCTGGATATTCGAAGTAGGCATCATGAGCGTGCTTGCGGTCTTTGTGCTTCTGTGGGCGGCCGGTAGAAAAAGCCTAAATGGAGTTCTAACCGGCTCACTACTGGTTATGGTCGGAACTTTTGTCATGCGATACGAATTCGTGGTCGCCGGCCAGGTCTTTCCGAATATCAAAGAAGGCTTACCTTCG
The DNA here is from genome assembly GCA_964561845.1 of uncultured Desulfobacterales bacterium. Taxonomy (GTDB): domain Bacteria; phylum Desulfobacterota; class Desulfobacteria; order Desulfobacterales; family JAUVVS01; genus JAUVVS01. The sequence goes on from CAZLRK010000041.1 coordinate 24,941, forward strand.
TATTGGCCGACATTGATGGAGGTTTTTATCATTGGCGGGGTGATCGCCGCCTTTTTGCTGGTCTATACACTGGGAGAAAAGTATCTGACGTTAAAGGAAGAGATGTCCCACTAGGTGCCATGAAGAAGTCCACAGTCATTATTTTTGACATGTAGAAAGGAGACCTTTGCAAAACGCCCCCTTTTGTCCAATTTCTGTGTTAGGCTAAAATTTT
>CAZLRK010000042.1:0-25083 GCA_964561845.1 uncultured Desulfobacterales bacterium
TTTTCGGTTGTCGTTTGTCCTGTAAGTGGGTCAATTTTATGTTAGCGAAACTATGTCATATATGTTCCTTTTCTGTTTCAGTAGAGTTGTATGCAACTAACTTATTAAGCGTAAAATAGAGTTTATTTTCATCTATTTCATCAAAATCAAATATAGCATTTTGTATCAAATTAAAATTTTTGATTTTACTAATATCCATTGATATCTTGTGGTACTCCTTATAATAATCAAGCAATTTACTTTCTAATAATTTATGGCTAAAAACGTCTTCCCCCATTATATGATTAACCATATACCCTCTTTGGTGTAAAAAATGAGAAACCAAAGAAAACCTATGACATTTTATTGGATTTTTTTCTGAACACATCAATGCAATTTTATAGCCTTTTTTTATTCCAGTTTCAATTCTAGTAATGCCTTCTTGAAATCGTTTTGTATTTATCACCTTTGAAAAATTTACTTTGCCATCATCAAATAATAATTCTTTATCTTTATATCTTGCCCCCAAATATTTTCCCATTGGGACATAGTTGATATTGTTCTTTTTAAGAAAAATTGCTAATTGATCTTTGTTGAATTGACTGACAAAACGACTATAAGGCACACTGCGCACATCTACGATTGTATCGATCTGGTTGGTCGCCAAAAGACCAATAAAATAATCTAATGAATCAGTTGAGTGCCCTATCGTATATATTTTATTCATATAACTTCTCTTTTACGAATCTTCTATTAAAGATGCTAAAAATTTATAACAATATCCATTATATGGTAACCCAACACTCACACACAAGTATATATTTTCAACAGACAGAGTAAAACAACCGTCATTCCCAGATAAATATTTTGATTCAACCACAGGGTCTGTCACAGGGAAAAGATATGTTGTATTATTATATGTAAATTGAACACGAACCTTACGCTTTGCGTTGTCAAACTCTTCGCCTTCTACCCGAACAATAATTTTCAAAACTTGAGGTTTAATAAAATATAAGGATTCACTATACTCAGTACACAATCCTTCAGGCATTCTATCATTTGTTCCTTGATAGCTTGAACACCCAGTACCCCATAAATCTTCAGGTGAATCCAATAAACTTTCTAGTCTATCCGCATTTTGTCCTGTTTTTGCCCAGTAATATCTATCATCTATTAAATAGTTTTCTTTTTGGTGTTGTGCAGGTTTATGGTCTTTTACTGGAACACTTATAATATCAAGAAGTTTTGGCATTTGACCATTTTCATAACGGCGTTCTTCTTCTGAAATTTCTTCACTTTCACGACTACTTACAGGACGTATTCATTCATTTTTTGTAATTATTTTTCCTGCAATACACCTGCCTGATGTTTTTCTGGAATTAGCAAGGCATACAATCTCAATAGATTCCATTTATTTTTTCTCCTTTTCAAGCATAACGTTTGTATGCTGAAAAAATGCCGTATTTCAAAAAATCGAAAAATTCAGTGTATTCACAAAAATCCACACTTTGGCTTTTACCTAAAATGCACATGAATAGATTCGATTTAAGAAGAGAATCTTATTAAGTTTTACAATATCAATGGATTAAAAAACTGGTGCGAGAAATGATATTACAGCATCTACTGATCGCAAATTCACAGGCTTATTTTTTATACTTATTGAATATACAAATAAGGGAATGAAATCAATATAAAAATGAAGAAGTTATAAAGGTGATTCAAGGCCTTTCAATCCACAGATTACGCAGATTACGCAGATTTTCGAGGTTTTAGAATCAGTGCGGGCTGGGGGAGAAAAACTCCCGGCTACCCGATTCTACCTTTCTCTTCCTTTTCGAACAATATCCACTATTTCTTGCGTCGTTATATTCGCTTTAATTGATGGGACATCTAAAGGTGAAGAAGCGATTTTTTCCGGTACCAACGCAAAAGTTCGACCGTCTTTTCTTCGTATTAGAACTTTACCTGTATTTTCAGCCTGTTCGAGTACCATTGCGAGTTTTTGCCGGGCTTCTGAATATGTATAAACTTGCATTTTAAACCTCCATGGTTTTGACGTTGAGATTTTGAGCAGCTGTCTTTAGCTTTTGATCCAAGGTCAATAGCGGTGCTTTATGTCTAATAGCACAATCCAAGAAATAGGCATCGTATGCATACATGTTGGCTTGTTTGGATATTTTTAAGGAATTAACAAAGTCTGGTTTAATATACCAAAGAGGGATGCTATCGAAAATTACAAGACCCTTCTGGGCTTCCTCAAGTGTCAACCTGTTCTGTTTAAACATAGCCGAGAAGGCATTGCCAATTTCCCATGGAATAGAACCAGGTCCAATGAGTGTATTCCCAGTAGTAAATTCAACAATCCTATTGCGTTCAGGCTCACCAACAATAACTGCAATCAATGCAGATGTATCAATTACAACATCCATCTTTACCTCCGGAATATGTATTATAGACAATTGTACAACAGTGATTTTGTTTGTCAAGTGTCAAGAGGTAGAATTAGTGAGTAGGCAAAAAAAATTCTGAGTATCACAAAATTTGCTAATTCTGTATATTAAGAATATTTCATTGATTTTACAGAATAATTAGACTAAAATTATATAATATCAATGAGTTGTGAATTTGGCGCGGGAAATGCTATTAAAATATCTTCCGTTCGGCTCTTCCGGTCAATGTGAAGCGCCAAGTTCGGTATTTTCAGGAAGCCACTTCATGTGTAGTTTTCGTTGATTAACAGCGCAGTCACGAAGATAAAGATTGATCAGACTCTGGTAAGGAATACCGGATTCCTCCGACATGGACTTGAAATATGCAACAGTGTCACGATCCAGCCGCATAGTTACCGGTTGCTTTAGATATTTTATGTATGGGTTTTTACGCCCTTTCATTTTAGAAAAATCGTAATGGTCTCTCATCGTCTATGCCTCCAATATTCATTTTCTTCATCGCCATCCGCCTTCCTGGCCGATATAATTCTTACAATTGTATCGCTTTCCCGAAAACAGTGACAGACGACGAGAATCCTAAGTTTCAAACTTATCCCAAGAAGGATGAAACGGTCTTCATTGTCTGAATGGTCCGGGTCAAAAAACTGTATGGCATTTTCGTCATAAAAGACTGTGCGCGCTTCATTGAAAGAAACGCCATGCTTTTTGATATTAGCCTTTTCCTTCCGATTATCCCATTCAAACCGCAATTCATTCATATGTACATTGTACTTATAATAATGTGTATGTCAAGATAAGTTTAAGCCCAACGTTAGTATGCTGAAAAAATTCAGTGTATTCACAATATTTTTGTAATTTTACGGAAAAAAATCGGTACTTTTCAATATATATTGAATATACAAATAAGGCAATGAAATCAATAGAAAAATGGATAAGCTATGAAGGTGATCTAAGGTCTTCCAATCCGCAGATTACCCCAGTACCATCTGCCGGTTTTAATCCCGGTTTTCCACGGGGCTTGTCCCGGTATTTCCACGGGGAGCTACCCCGGTGAAATTCGCTTCGCTCCTCATTGACATGAATTTCACAGGGCGGACGGGGCCCCGAAAGCGGGATTTCCGCTACGCTGCAACAGGCGCAGATTACGCTGATTTTCGGGGTTTTAGAATCAGTGGGGCTGAGGGAGAAAACCTCAGGCTATTCGATTATCTGCCAAGTCCGAGTCTTATGAATTTTTTCCAAAAAAAAACTTGACATGATCAAATCCCGGCTTTATATTTAAGTTGTTGCTTAATTACTTAACTTCGGTATTGTTGACCCATGAAAATTGAACCTTCCGAGATATTTAAAGTGCTAAGCGTGGAAACACGCGTAAAAATAATCGAGCTGCTTAAAGGCCAGGGACCTTTAGGTGCTAAAGACATTGCAGCAACGATAGGCATAACAACTGCAGCCGTATCCCAACACCTTAAAATATTGAAACAAGCGGGTCTTGTCAGAAGCGAGAGGAAAGGATACTGGATACCATATTCGATAGATGATAAAGCAATGGAAAATTGCCGGCAAATGTTAAATGAAGTTTGCACGTGTGGATGCCAAGGAACAGGAAAATTTAGAGAATCCGAATCAGAAAGATCGAACTTGGAATCCCTGAAAAAGTATGAGGAAGAACTCAGAACTGAACTTAGTACCGTACGACAAAGGTTAAAAGAATTGGAGACTGTGAAAAGGTAGGAAATTTTTTTGCACAAATAGTTAAGTTATTGCTTAACCACTTAAATAGAAAGGAGGTGATCAAGATGGCAGAGAAAAAGAGTGACTGTTGTTGTGGCTGTATTCCACTGAAGCAAGCCAGTGAAAAGCCAGCCAAAGACAAAAAGGATACCAAGAAATCTAAGTAGGTAGAAAATTATAGGTCACCGCCAAGGGGGATGGGAGTGTTGAGAAAAATTTCTGTCCCCATATGATCTATACGCATCAAAACTTCCTGAAGTAGATCTTTCGGACATTTACTAATAAGAGATATTAATGCCAGGTTACAGCCTGAGAATTATAGTTTATTATCACTTTCCGACCGGGATAGAGATTTAAATTGTGCACCTGATCTTGTGGCAGTTTTACTGTAAAGGGGAGGTTGTCGACGATTATGGTTGCTATAATTTTCCTGGTGCTTTGTTCCAATATCAGGCGGGAAACGATGCCGTGAAGAGAATATGTACTATCAATTCCTGTATCTTCTTGCAGATTGATACATATGGACGCGGGATCAAAAGCGGCAACAGCATTTTCATGGGGTGGTTGCGGCACGATAATACGCTGACCTTTCTGTAATATTCTTTCCCAATAATCATCTGATCCTTGCTGCCACGGCCCAAACACTATATTTTCCATTCCTGTTTCAAAAATGTGTCCCCGAAAAAGATGGAATACTTCATCGCATATCTCGTATAGCCACTGCCAGTCATGGCTGGCAATGACCAAAGTCGTGCCTAACTCTTGCCGGACCCTTATGGTGGCTTCTTTGATAAGCTGAGCGCTGACAGCATCTACACTCGCAGTCGGTTCATCCAGAAGCAGAACCTCGGGTTTTAAAACCAGGCGGGCTGCCAAAGCAACCCGTTGTGCTTCACCTCCTGAAAGCTCATACCATCGGCGATGGGCAAAATCTTCCGCAGGCAACCCTACAAGAGATAGTGCATTATATATTCGTTTCCTAAAACCATCTTTATCGCCCCTGATTTTAAGACCATATGAGATATTTTCAAAAACGGATCGTTTCATGAGATAGGGTTCTTGCGTGAGAAGCGTTACTTGAAATCTCACAGAATCGGCAAATGGTTCTGCAGATTTTCCTTTGAAAAGGATATTACCTTTTGAAGGTTTCTCCACAAAGGCGAGTAATTTTAAAAGGGTGGTTTTTCCACTTCCATTTGGTCCTATAAGACCCACAATAGAGGCAGGGGAAATCGAAAATGTATTTATCTTTAGCGCCGGAGCCCTATTATAGTAATGTTCCAGATTGGTAATTTGAAAAATATTTTGACTCAATTTAATACCTTCTTCTTAAGAAAGAGACAGATATGCTGACAATAAAAGCAATCGCCAACAGAACAAGACCCAGAGCTATCCCCATGGCGAATTGGCCTTTGTTTGTTTCCAATGCTATTGCAGTCGTTATGGTTCTTGTATACCATTTAATATTGCCGCCCACCATCATGGAGATGCCGACTTCGGTCAAAACTCTACCGTAAGCCGTTACTCCTGCAGCCACTACCCCGTACCTAACCTCCCAGAGGCTGCTTAAAAGTAACTGTCTTCTGCTGGCGCCAAGAGAAATTAATGTTACATTTAGATGTTCATCCATACTTTCCACTGCAGCAGCAGTGAGCGCAACAACAATGGGCAAGGCCAATATGGTTTGCCCGATTGCTATTCCGGGTAAAGTAAACAGTAATCCAAAATTGCCAAGAGGACCCTTTTGGGATAAAAAGGCATAAACAAGAAGACCTATGAACACCGTAGGAAGAGCCAGTAATGTATCCACAACAACCCGCAGCTGTCTCTTGCCTTTAAAGTCATAATATCCGAGTAGAAAACCCAGAGGAATTCCAATAACCAGACTTGCAAACATGGAAGAGCTTGAAACTTTGATGGTAATAAAAATGGCTGAATATGTCTCTATATTACCATCAAAGAGTAAGTGAATCGCTTTTAAAAAACCTTGAAGTATAAATTCCATTTTAAATCGTTTTTATAAATTGAAGTATCTCTGTAACCGTTCATCGTCTCAACCACTTAACCACTCAACTATTTGACGATGTCCGACCTCTGATCTCCGACCCCTGATCTCCGACCTCTGACCTCTGAACTCCGACCTCTGAATCCTGAACCCGTGAACGGTTACGTATCTCCTTATTGCCTGGCGTTGGGAACAAAGAGTTGTTTGCCAAGAAGTTTAAAATCTTTAATGAGTTTCTGTGCTTTCCTGTCGACTATCCAGTCTGAAAATTTTATGGCCAGACCATTTTGAACATTCTTACATCGGGCGTGATTCACGATGAGAACACTATATTGATTCATTAAAACGGCATCGCCCTCCACCAGGATTTTTAAGAAAGGATTTCCGCCAAAATTGTCTTCATATTTAATATAGGTGCCTCTATCCGTCATTGTGTAACCGCTTCGTTCAACAGCAATATTAATTGTGGAGAGCATTCCCTGGCCAGTCTGAATATACCATGTTTCTTTGTCAGGGACCGACATACCCGCTTCTATCCAGAGAGTTATCTCCTTTTTATTTGTTCCTGAATTGTCACCTCTGCTGACAAAAAGGTTTTTACTTCTTTTGATTAACTGTAAAGCCTCTATAACGCTTTTACCGTTAATCTTTGCCGAATCGGAGGCCGGGCCGATAATAACAAAATCATTGTACATAACTTCACGACGGTTTATGCCATACCCATTTGAAACATATTTTCTTTCGGCGCCAGGTGCATGAACCAGTAAAATATCCGCATCACAGTTTTGGCCGAGTTTCAGGGCCTTGCCTGTGCCTGTTGCTATCCACTTCAACTTGATGCCGGTTTCCTCGGTGAAGTGAGGCGCCATGTAATCGAGCAAGCCAGTATTGTCCGTGCTGGTGGTTGTTGCCATCAATAGTGTTTTTTGTCCGGCCATAGCACAGCAGCTAAATAGCAGCCAATAAGATATTATCAGAATTGTAACGAATTTAATTGTTTTTGATTGAATCATTGAATTTCTTTTTCCAGTTAATAAGTTAATGTTCCAGCGGATAAACCATTTTTCCGCTTAAAGATACATCATACCCCTCAATTTTTTCAGCTATATCATAAAAAGCCTGCTCGTGAAGAAGGCCGATGAAAATCTGCACTCCCTGATCAAAAAATCTTTCCTTTGATATTAAGAGATCAAAACGTTCCCATCGAAGGGGAATAAAGTCCAGATCAAGGAGAAAAGCCACAGCTTTGATTCCAGGACCTGCATGGGCACGCCCTGACAGAACTTCAATTCCAACATCCAGGTGCCTGGATAATTCATGATGGTAGCCGGCAATTTTTCCACCTTTAATTCCAGCCTTTTTTAACTCCCGATCGAACAAAAGGCGTGTGCCGGTACCCAGAGGACGGTTAACAATTTTTAAGCCGTGTCTTGAAATATCGACAACGCTTTTAATTTTCTCAGGGTTTCCCTTTGGAACCAGTAGCCCTTGTTCCCGCCTGCAGAAATTGACCACAGCAGGCATTTTATCAAGTTCTTTAACGGCAAAATCAAAGTTATATTCTTCCTCATTGTTCTGAAGTAAGTGGCTTGTGGCTATATGGCAAAGATTCTGTCTTAATGCTCTTAATCCACCCATACTTCCCATGTTTCCAAAGACTGCAACATGCTCGGGATGATGACTATTATATAAAGAAATGGTTCTATCCAGGAGAGGATCGTTGCTTCCTGTTAATATGAGTAATCCATGGTAGGGAGGCAGATGGGTAATCGCTTCCGGATAGTTAATAATATTGGTTTCGATCCATTGCGCCACCAGATGTTTCGGGAAAAGCCATTTGCCCGTAACTTTGGTTGCCGGCAGTCCCTTTTCCGAAACAAGTGTGTATACCATCTTTTCGTTTACTCCGAGAAACTCTGCGACTTCTTTTGTGGAAAAAAGGTTTTTCATCTTTATTAATTCCTATAAAAAGAAATTTATCACGAAAGCACGAAATTACAAAAACACGAAAAATATAATTTGATTTCGTGATTTCAATCTTTCGTGTTTTCGTGATTATTTTAAAATGTTTTAAAGGTACTTCAAGCTCTTAAATTAAACTTATAAACTCATTATAATGCGTAATCGTCTTTATGAATGCGTGTACTTAGATTAAGCAATCTCCATCAATAGAGCCCCTGTAGTTAATTGTCAATATTTTTCTTTATTTTGTTTTAAAAGATATTTAAATAACCATATATTACAAATACAAACCTTTTTAAACTTAGATGATAAAATCTGAATTTGATTGACATGGCACCTACTAAAAAATATCGTAATATTGACCTCTATCCTAAGTCCTTTTTTGCTCGCCTTATGCTTTGTTACATCACTTCAAACGACACCTCACAGGGCTACGTTATTGTTTATAATAATGCTCCCGTTGACTATACTGGAAACTTTTGCTAATATACATTGTTATTATCTGAATTTTACATGAAAATTGATGAGAATCTTTTAAAGATTTTATGTTTGAAGGTGCGAATTTTGAAGCCATTTTCAGTCTTTCTTTTAAATTTACCCCGGATCCACAGGAAAATTGCCGTTAGCTTATGTTAAAGCATTTTCTCAATAATTTTTTCTTTCACAATATATTTGAAAGAATCCTTCGCCGACCCTGGGCAGTCTTGATTATAATCGTATCGGTCACCCTCTTTTTTTTGTGGCACATTCCTCAACTGTCATTTAAAACTTCCGTTTATGATCTTTTAATAGAAGATCTCCCGGAAAATACTCGCTATGAGAATTTCAAAGCCATTTTCGGATCTGATGAAATAATACGGGTTGTTATTAAGAGTAAAAATATATTTGATCCCGTCATTTTTAAAAAAATCGAACAACTTTCCGAGACTGCTTCCAAAATCAAAGGCGTACGGCGAATCATTAGCCTTCCCGACATTCGAAAGGCAGTAGATATTAAAAGCAAATGGAGCATGAAAGAGTTCGCTGCTGTTTTAAGCGAGGTTGATTTATTCAGAAAAAACCTCTTTTCCCTCGATCATACATCTACTGCTCTGACCCTGGTTTTATCAGATAAAGCCAGTCATGAAGACGTCATACGAGACGTAGAAAAAATGATTGATGGGGCCTCCACTGACCTTTCACTTTATCAAATCGGTATGCCGCTTGTTTCTCAGGCCCTGGCCCGGCTTACAAAGAAAGATTTTTTGCGACTTCCTCCAATCACTTTTTTTCTAATCGCCCTTGTTCTATTTTTTCTTTATAGAAAAGTTATCTACATAGCTCTACCACTTGCATGTGTCACCATTGCAACCATTTGGACATTCGGGATCATGGCGTTAACAAGTATTCCTTTATCTATGTTGACCATGATCGTTCCGGTCTTTCTCATCGCTGTCGGAACGGCTTATTGCCTACATATTATTTCTGAGTATTTTTTCAGAGTACAATATGCCGATACACCTAAAAATGCAGTGCTTGCAACATTTTCCACAATAACTTTTCCTACCGTTCTGGCCACGCTTACAACGATTATCGGCCTTGGATCCTTATTGATCAACCGCATCACCTCCATACGGGAGTTTGCCGTTTTTTCCTGTCTGGGAATATTTAGTTTAATGATTATTCTTCTTACTTTCCTGCCGGCTGCTTTGGCCCTTATTCCGGTGTCCAAAAAAAAAGATAAAGAGCTTAGAGAAACTAATAAGTTCTTTGATCGTTTCTTAAGCTGGATAATTCGTCTGGATCTGGACTATCAGAAAATCACTCTACCGATCTTCGGAATCATTGTTATTATTTGTCTGGCAGGTATCTTTCGCATTCGCGTCGAGACCAATCCGGTGGGATATTTTAAGGAAAATATTCCGGTAAGTCGAAACTTTCATGATATTTACAAGCATCTATCAGGAAGCTTTCCCATCAATGTGACCATGGGAACTGAACAAGAGGATTATTTTGAAGATCCAAAGCATGTAGCGGATATCGCCCGATTCCAGAAATTTCTTGAAACACTTTCCTGCATAGACAAAACGATTTCTTTTGCCGATTACATTAAGCTTGTTAACTATGCTTCTAACCGCTTTGAGCCGAAGTATTATACCCTTCCGAAAAAGCCTTTTGAAGTGAGAATTTTAATCAACAACTATAAAAGCATGCTCGGGGAGGATATGTTTTCCCGGTTCATGAATCCTGACTTTTCAAAAACGAATATTCTCCTTTTAACTCATATTTCAAGTTCCAGTGATTTCCTTAAAACACGAAAAACAATTGTTGATCATGTTCAACAATCTTTTGCTAAAGACCTTTTATGGAATGTCACAGGTTTTGGTATGGTAATTTCTGAAAGCAGCCATCTTCTGACCAGCGGACAAGTTAAGAGCCTATCAATTACTTTGGCCCTCATTTTCTGTATTATGCTGTTGTTGTTTCTTTCAAGCAAGGTGGGCCTGATTGCTATAATTCCTAATTGCTTTCCAATCATTATAAATTTTGGTCTCATGGGCTGGCTGGGTATTAATCTTTCCGTGGCAACAAGCCTTATTGCCTGTATCGCCATTGGACTGGCTGTCGATGATACGATTCATTACTTGACCAGATATAGCCGCGAAATCAAGAAAGACCTGGACAAAGACAGAGCTCTTCATGATACAATAAAAAGTGTTGGCAAACCTATCATTTTTACTACCTTGACCATAAGTGTCGGGTTTTCAATATTGATCTTTTCTCATTTTAAACCCACGTCTGTTTTCGGACTCATGATGGTAATTACCATGTTCTCGGCACTTGTCGGAGATCTTATACTGCTGCCTTCTCTTATGCTTCACGTGGAGTTGGTAACCGCGTGGGATCTTCTTAAGTTAATGCCGACAACGGGGGGAATATCGCCCGGCATTACACATGAGCTGAACCAGCCTTTGAATGCGATTAAAATGGGAAGTGAATTCTTAAAAATGATAATTCAGCAAAAAGAAAAGATTCGGGAAGAACTTATGTCTCAGGTCATTGATGAGATAAGTGCCCAGGTAGACAAGGCTTCGGGGATCATTAATCGTCTTGGGACATTCGGGCTTAAATCGGATTTTAAAAAAAAGGAAGTAAACATCAACGAGTCAATAAGAGAAACCCTTGCAATTATTGGCCATCAATTGAAAGTGGAAAACATTCAGACCGAGCTTGAGCTTGTTGAAGGGCTCCCCCCTATCTTGGGCCACAAGAACCGTTTAAGGCAAGTTGTTTTTAATCTGGTCATCAATGCCTACGATGCCATAAGTACTAAACAAAAAATCGAAGGCGATTTTAATGCGACACATGTCATCCGAATTCGCACTTTTCAAAAAAATGATCGTGTGGCAGTTACGGTATCCGATACGGGTATCGGGATTCTGTCAAATCAAAAAGTCAGGATTTTTGAACCTTTTTTTACCACGAAAGAAACAGGAAAAGGAAAAGGTTTGGGACTTACCATTAGTAACGAGATTGTTCGAGATTATGGCGGGCGTATTGATGTTGAAAGTGAAGCAGGGCAAGGGGCTACATTTAAGATGACCTTTCCTGCCTGCGTAACACTATAATTTACACGGAAATAAATTGCAGTTTTAACCGTAAAAAACGATATAAAGGAAGGAGAATTATCAAATGGCTTTAAAACTATACTGGCTTCAAGGTGGTGGCTGCGGCGGGGACACCTGGTCGTTTTTCAATTCAGAATCTCCTAATATTGTTGAACTTTTTAACTCCATTGATATTGAACTGCTCTGGCATCCTACTATTTCCATCAGGAGTGAAAAAGAACAAAAGAAAATAAATAAAGATTTGCTTTTGGGGGAGCAGGAGCTTGATATACTTTGCATAGAAGGCTCGATTATACGCGGGCCCGGAGGAACCGGTAAATATGACGAAACCTGCGGGAAGCCAAAAAAAGATGTTATAGCTTCATTGGCAAAAAAGGCAAAGTATATTTTGGCTATAGGCACCTGTGCAAGCTTTGGAGGAATGGGGGCGAATTCTGAAATTGAAGCTACAGGAATGCAATTTCTTAAATGGGAAAAGGGTGGATTTTTAGGTAAGAAGTTCAAGTCAAAAAGCGGCTTGCCTGTTCTCAATCTCCCAGGATGTCCTTGCCATTGTGATGTCGTCGCAGGAACTCTATCAGCCCTTGTTTCAGGAATTCAACTTGAACTCAGTGAATATAATACACCACTTGAGTGGTACAGTATGATGGTGCACCAGGGATGTACAAGGAACGAGTATCACGAATATCGAGTGGAGGAGAAAAAATTCGGTGAAAAGGGGTGTATGTTTTTTCATTTAGGATGTCACGGCCCGCTAGTCCACGGACCCTGTAACAAATTATTATGGAACAAACGTTCATCAAAAACACGGATAGGGGTGCCCTGTTTTGGCTGCACAAGACCTGACTTTCCGCAGCAGTATCCATTCTTCGAAACCAGAAACATTGAAGATATACCTCTTGAATTGCCTGATGGAATTAGTAGGGCGCACTACCTGGCATATAAAGGAATGGCAGCCGCAGCAGCTCCCAAAAGACTGATAACTAGAAAAACAGGAATTTAAATAAAGGTAATACTTTAGTTGTTTAAAAACAAAACTTCTTCAAAGGTAATTAAAATGAATCCAAAAAAAAAGCATATTGTCCCATTGAACCGGGTTGAGGGTGATCTTGAAATACATATTGAAGTTGAAAAGGGTGTTGTAACAGATGCCTGGAGTGCAGGAACTATGTATAGAGGGTTCGAAAACATGCTAACAGGACTTGCTCCTATGGATGGACTTGTTATTACACCCCGGATATGTGGTATTTGCAGCACCTCGCATTTAAAAGCCGCCGCAAAAGCACTGGATATGTTTTTTGATGTAAAGGTGCCGGATAATGCGAAAAGGGTTAGAAATATAAGTTTAATGACAGAGCAGATCCAAAACGATGTTCGGCATGCATTTCTTCTATTCATGGTGGATTTTACTAATTCTCTGTACAGGAAATATCCTTTATTCGATGAGGCTATAACACGCTATGAACCTTTAAAGGGTGAAGCCGCCATACAAACCATCCAAGAGACAAAAAAAGTACTTGAAATTATAGCTATTCTAGGTGGCCAATGGCCTCACTCATCTTTTATGGTACCTGGTGGTGTGGTATCTATGCCTAGCGCAAATGATGCGACACAATGTCTTTTTTTGTTGAGAAATTTCCGTAAATGGTACGAAAGCCGGGTGTTAGGTTGCAGTATCGAACGTTGGGTGGAAATAAAAAGCAAATCGGATCTCAATGCCTGGCTTGATGAAGCAGAGTCCCACTCAAAGAGCAATCTTGGCTTTTATATACGGTTTGCCAGAAAGACCGGTTTGGAAAAAATTGGGAAGGGCCACGGGAAATATATTAGTTTCGGCTCTTTGGACTTACCTGAAAATACAAGCGTCAAAAGCTTTAATGGTAATAAGCAGTTTTTACTTTCCGGATTCTCAAATAATCTTCAAGCCAGCAAATTCAGTCAGGAAAAGATAACAGAAGATGTATCATATTCATGGTTTAATGATTATAACTCCGGAAAACATCCATTTAACGGTGTTACAAAGCCATACGCAACCGGCAGCGAAAGCAGAAAATATTCATGGGCAAAAGCTCCTCGTTATGATGGAATGCCCGCGGAAACCGGCCCTTTGGCTGAAATGATTATTGGCTCAAATCCCCTCTTTATTGATCTCGTGAAAAGAGACGGCCCTAATGTATTTTTCAGAGAACTTGCTCGTTTAGTAAGGGCAACTTTGCTCATACCTATTATGGAACAGTGGCTCAAAGAGATATCTTCCGGTCGGGAAGTATTTTATCAAAATCACGGTAAAAAAGAAGATGGTGAAGGCTTCGGCTTAATTGAAGCCCCTAGAGGATCTCTTGGTCATTGGTTAAAAGTCAAGGATGCTAAAATTGAAAAGTATCAAATCATCACCCCAACAGCCTGGAATGCTTCCCCGCGCGATTCAAACGGTGTGCGAGGTCCATGGGAAGAAGCCCTCATAGGAACAGAAATTGAGGATATTGATAATCCCGTTGAAGTAGATCACATCATAAGGTCTTTTGACCCGTGTCTGGTGTGCACCGTTCATGCGATTAATGTTCAAAAACGACTTCGTCCTATAAAAGCCAAAACACGAAACCGCCCAAAAGAAATTAAAAAATAGGGAAATGGAGTATTAAAATGGAGATTGCGCATTACATTCACCAAAAAAATAACGATACATATCGGGCGTTAATCGAAGAAAATTTGCTTTTAAGAAAAGAAATTCAGGTTACCCGGAAAGCCGCAGAAATTACTGCCAATCTCGTTGTGAAACAATTTGAAGAGACAGAGAAAATTCTTGGCCGACTTCAAATGTCGAATGCTCAAAGGAAAGCTGTTCTTGATTCAGCTATGCAAATTTCTATTATTGCAACCAACAAAGAAGGTGTTATCACTGTTTTCAATACCGGAGCCGAAAACCTTTTAGGTTATAGTGCAAAAGAGATTTTGGGAAAACAGACCCCTGAAATTTTTCATTTAGAGGACGAACTGACGTTAATAGGCAACAAATTAAGTTCTAAATATGGAAGTAAAACAAAGGGGCTTGATGTGTTTTTTAAATATGCAATCCAGGATCGATCTGAGGCACTTGAATGGACTTATGTTCGAAAAGATGGGACGAAGTTTCCGGTTAGAATGACAATTAACGCGTTGCGCGAACCGTACGGAAGTATCATCGGATTTCTTTGTATTGCGATGGATGTTTCCGATAAGAAACGATCAGAAAAAGCACTTAGAGAAAGTGAAAGAAATTATCGATTATTGATAAGGAATCTCCCCAACATTGTATATAAAGCGTATCCTGATGGTTCGTTAGATTTCTTTGATGATAAGATTGAAAAGTTAACTGGTTATAGCAAAGAAGAATTCTTGTCCAGAAAGAAGAATTGGATTGATCTTATTTATGAAAAAGATATTCAAAATACAAAGGATAGATTCAAACAAGCCTTGAAAACTGATAAATCATATATCCGGGAATATCGTATTAAACCAAAAACCGACGATATTATCTGGATAGAAGAAGGAGGGCAGATCATTTACGGGGAAAACGGTGAAGTTGAATTTGCCACAGGAGCCTTTCTTGATATTACAGAACGCAAACTGGCAGAAAAAGCATTGCATGAATCCGAGGAAAAATATCGATCTCTTTTTAACAGCGGCCCAAATCCGATTTTTGTCCTTGATAGGGAAACAATAGAGATTATAGATGCCAACCCAATGGCCGAAGAGATTTATGGATACTCAAAGGAAGAGTTTAAGGGCAGGTCCTTCACAGACCTTGGACCGGTTGACGATGTGGACGAAGGCCTGTTCAATTATGACAAGAATGATTGGCCAAAAGCCTATGTTGTAAGCGAAAAAGTTCAACACTACAAAAAGGGCAATAAACCTTTTTTCGTAAGGGTTACGGCCTGTCCGGCTATATATAAAGATAGAAATGCGATCATCCTTGCAACAACAGATATTACTGAAATGTTGGAAAAAGAATCACAACTCTTACAAGCCGGTAAAATGACAACGCTGGGGGAAATGTCTGTTGGAATAGCTCATGAAGTGAATCAGCCATTAAATGTTATTAAAATGGGAAACGAATATCTGAAAATGATGGTTGAAAAAGATAAATATATTCAAGTTGAAAAATTGATAGAGGTAACCAGTCGGGTAAGTGAACAGGTTGACAGAGCTTCAGAAATTATCAGCCTCCTGAGAGAGTTTGGGAGGAAAACAAGTTTTGCAAAAGAAAAAGTTAACATAAACAAACCTACCAGGGATGTTTTTAGTATTGTCAACCAACAGCTCAATCTTCAGAACATAAAAGTAGATATTCATCTTGAAAAAAACCTTCCTCCTATTTTAGCTCATAACAATCGCATTGAACAGGTAATCTTCAACCTGATCACAAATGCCTGTGATGCTATAAATCAAAAGAAAGAAGTTGATCTAGAACCTGGTGAACGTGTTGTAGCGATCCGTTCTTTTTTAGAAAATGACCGGGTGGCAGTTACAGTGACTGACACCGGTATAGGCATACCAGAGGATGTCAGGGATAAAATTTTTGAACCCTTTTTTACAACCAAAGAAGTCGGAAAGGGTATGGGCCTTGGGCTTTCACTAACATATGGTATTGTGAAAGACTATGGAGGAGAGATCGAAATTCAAAGCGAGGAAGGTTCAGGCGCCACTTTTAAGTTGACCTTCCCCTGCGCTCACTCAAAAATGAAGAAAGGAGAAGATCATGGACAAGATCCTGGTCATTGATGATGAAGAGCCGACCCTGGCGATGTTTCGTCTTTTTTTAGAGGCATATGGTTATAAGGTTTTAACAGCGGAAAACGGTGCAAAAGGCTTAGAAATTTTCAGAAAAGAGAAACCGTCAATTGTGCTTACCGATATCAAGATGCCGGGTATCGACGGGCTTGCTGTATTGCAACAGATAAAAGAGATTGATCCGGCTGCAGAGGTGATTGTCATCAGTGGACATGGTGAAATGGATCTTGCTAAACAGGCTTTAAATCTGAATGCGGTTGATTTTATCAATAAACCAATTTCAAAAGAGGCTCTTGATGCAGCACTGAAAAAGGCTGAAGAAAAACTTCAATTAAGTAAAAAAGAGCCGTAGGATAAGCATTAGTATGATAAACAAAATAAAATTATTTATAATATTCACTTGGATATTTTGCCTAATCGCATCATGTAATAGTAAGCATGACTCCGAATTATCTCAGGATATTGTGCCCGGAGTTTCAGATTCCGAAATACTGA
The DNA here is from genome assembly GCA_964561845.1 of uncultured Desulfobacterales bacterium. Taxonomy (GTDB): domain Bacteria; phylum Desulfobacterota; class Desulfobacteria; order Desulfobacterales; family JAUVVS01; genus JAUVVS01. The sequence goes on from CAZLRK010000042.1 coordinate 17,007, forward strand.
TTGGTTCTTCATTGGCCATTGGCGGGCATGCCGGTTATCTTGGCACGCAGACCCTCCATGGAGCCCTGGCCTATCTAAATTACATTAACGAAAAAGGGGGAATACACGGTCGAAGGATCAAGGTCATCAGCTATGATGATGGATATGATCCACCCAGATGTCTGGCTAATACACGAAAGCTTATCATTCAAGATAAAGTTTTTGCGCTTTTTTGTTATGTGGGGACACCTACAACTGTCAAAATTATACCGGTTGTCGAGGAAGCTAAAATACCGCTGTTAGGAATGTTCACAGGCGCTAATGCTCTAAGAGACCCATTTAAACGATATATAATTAATGTTCGAGTTTCCTATTATCAAGAAACCGGTGCAGTGGTTAAACATTTTGTTGAAGATTTAGATTTAAAAAAGATAGCTGTATTTTATCAATACGATGCTTATGGATTTGATGGCCTTAAAGGAACGGAGCTTGCTCTCAAAGAGTACAACCTGACTCCGGTCGCCACTGGAATGTATATTCGAGGAACTTAAAATGTAGAGAAGGGACTTAAAAAAATAATTGATTCAGGTGCTGAAGCCGTGGTGATGATAGGCACCTATGATCCATGCGCTAAATTTATTAAACTGGCTAAAGCTAAAGGGTTTGATCCCATCTTTCATAACGTGTCCTTTGTTGGTGCTGATGAGCTGGCCAGGAAATTAGGCAAGGATGGTGAAGGGGTTATTATTACCCAGGTGGTTCCCTCACCGGAAGCACCCGAAACAAGATCACTTTTATGGGGAGCAGGTGAATATTCCAACCTGCTTAAGCGTTATTATCCTGCAGATAAACCAAATTTTGTTGGATTAGAAGGATATATAAATGCCAGAGTTTTGGTGGAAGCTCTGAGACGTGCAGGAAAAGACCTGAATCGAGAACAATTTATAAATGCAATAGAATCTATACAAAATTATGATCTGGGAATTGCTAATACACTCAGTTTTAGCCCTACTGATCATCAGGGCTTAGAACGGGTTTATTTTACACAAATTCAAAGTGGGAAGATCATTCTTCTCACCGATTGGCAAAAGATTAAAAGAAAATTTTTGGTCCCGGGTGTTACTACCAACGAGATATTATTTGGTTCATCTCTCCCACTTGACGGTCATGCCAGTTATCTGGGAAACCAAACACTTCACGGTGCATTGGCTTACCTCAATTATATCAATGATCATGGAGGGATACATGGTCGAAAAATCAAAGTGATAGCCTATAATGACGGATATGATCCCCCAAAATGTGTAAAAAATACAAATAGATTAATTGATGAAGATAGGGTCTTCGGGCTTTTTTGTTATGTTGGCACTCCTACTTCAGTTAAGATCATACCGATTGTGGAAAGGGCAAAAATACCGCTTTTAGGCCTATTCACAGGGGCACATATATTAAGGGAACCGGTTAAACGTTATATTATCAATGTTCGAGCCTCTTACTATGAAGAAACAGCAACAGCCGTCAAACACTTCGTTGAAGGTCTCAATTTCAAAAAAGTGGCCGTATTCTATCAGAATGACGCTTATGGTTTGGATGGCCTTAAAGGTGCCAAACTGGCACTTGAAAAGTACGACTTGAGCCCCGTGGCAACAGGGAGTTATATTCGCGGAACAATGGACGTGGAACAGGCGCTTGGAAAAATCATCTTAGCAGGCGCTGAAGCCGTGGTGATGATAGGCACCTATGATCCATGCGCTAAATTTATTAAATTGGCTAAAGCCAAAGGGTTTGATCCCATCTTTCATAATGTGTCCTTTGTTGGCGCTGATGAGCTGGCAAGAAAATTAGGCAAGGATGGTGAAGGGGTTATTATTACCCAGGTAGTACCTCCTCCGGAAGAGCTTGTATTGCTTCCTGCAGCTAAGGATTATGCCCTGCTTCTTGAACACTACTATCCTGATGATATGCCTAACTTTGTGGGATTTGAAGGTTTTATCAACGCAAAGATTCTTTTGGAAGGGCTAAGGCGCGCCGGCAGGGATATTACAAGGGAAGGATTCATAGATTCTATAGAAAGCCTTGAAAGTTATTTCGTCGGTATTGGAGCTGAAGTAAGTTTCGGGAATAGAGACCACCAGGGGTTGGATAAAGTATATTTTACCCAGATTAAAAACGGAAAGCTTGTTCTTATAACCAAATGGAAATAAATGAAAAAAAATCATGAAAATTCCATCAAAGATAAAAATTATCATCAAAAGATTTGAACAATTAAACTTTAAAAATAAGATATTCTTCTCCACGCTTGCCGTCATATTACTTATAAGCCTAGGGATTGCCTTTGTTGCCAGATGGGTAGTTATTTCCAATTTAACATCCCAACTGAAAAAGAGGGGAATGGGTATTGCCCAAAGCGTTGCAGAGAACAGCAGGAGTTATATATTAACCGAAGATTCCCCGGAACTCACCAGCCTCGTCTATGATGCTTCACAACTTGGCGAACGAAAACTTCTTATTGCATATATATACATCCTTAACAAAGAGGGTTCAATTTTAGCCGATACATTTATTAGTAAGTTTCCTGAAAAACTTATAGAAACTAAAAAAGATACCTCTGACCAGGTCGAAAGTATAAAACTGGTTCAAATAAATAGGGTTCCGGTATACGATATTTCAGTACCCGTTAGAGAGGGTATTTACCAGATAGGAACGGTACATGTCGGCTTGAAAAAAAATGCTATTGATCAGCTTATTGCCAAACTGCGGGCGACCTTTCTCGGTTTTATCATTGCCATTGTCATACTCTTTTTTGGGATAAGCCACTGGCTTTCAAAGTATATTACCATGCCGATGTCACAACTCATTATGATGTCAGATGAAATAGGCCGGGGAAATTTAAATATCAAACAGACAGTAGGCATTGAAGTCAGATGCTGGGAAGTAAAAAATTGTGACAAACAAAATTGTCCTGCATTTTGTAACACCAGTCTTCCTTGTTGGTATGTAGAGGGGACCATGTGTGAAGAATATGAATTGAGTAAATTTCCCGCGAAACTGAAAATGTGCTATGATTGTATTGTTTATAAAAAGTATGTGGGTGATGAGGTTGTACAACTGGCCCATTCATTTAGCAATATGACGTTTCGACTAAAATCTTCTAAAAAGGAGTTAAGGGAATCCGAGAAAAAATACCGCTCACTATTTGACAGTGGACCAAATCCTATCCTTGTGGTTAGTCAAAAAACAAACAAGATACTTGACGCGAACACCAGTGCTGAGGCGACCTACGGCTATTCCAAAGAAGAATTGACGAAAATGCTTTTTAGTAACCTTGATAAATTTGCATATAATGACTTTGATCTGGAGTATTTTGAAAAGGATGGTCAGTCAAAGGCATTTATAGTTAATTCAAAGGTTCAGCATTATAAAAAGGGCGGCAAACCATTTTATGTTAATGTATACGCCTGTCCGGCAAGATATCAGGATAGAGATGCAATGATCATTGCTACAACAGATCTCACGGAAATGATAGAAAAAGACACTCAATTAATCCAGGCCAGCAAGATGAAAACTCTTGGTGAAATGTCTGCTGGTGTCGCTCATGAGCTGAATCAACCCCTGAATGCAATTAAAATGGGGGGTGAATTCCTAAAAGTGATGATTGAAAAAAACCAGAAGATTCCGGAACAGGATTTGTTTCATGTAGTTGATGAGATTAGTATACAGGTGGACAGGGCAGCGGAGATTATTAATCACCTAAGGGAGTTTAGTAGAAAAGCTGACTTTACAAAAGAAAAAATTTACATCAACAGATCCATAAGAGGGGTGATCAATATTCTCGAAAAACAGCTCAATATCCAAAATATAGAAGTAAAGCTTGATGTTGATGAGACCATTCCTCCTATTTTAGCCCATAATAACAGGTTGGAACAGGTTTTTTTCAATCTAATCACAAATGCCAGAGATGCAATAAACCAGAAGCAAAAGGATGGGGTTGTATCTAATAATCGTGTTATAAGTATCCGTTCTTTCATGCAAGACGACAGAGTGACCGTGGCGGTTTCCGATACCGGCACAGGAATTGCTGGTGCCGTTAAGGAAAGGATTTTTGAAGCATTTTTTACCACAAAAGATATAAAAGAGGGAATGGGACTTGGGCTTTCTATTATTCATGGAATTATAAGCGACTATGGCGGAGATATAGAGGTTAAGAGCGAAGAAGGGATTGGGACTACTTTTATACTCACTTTCCCTTGTGCACCAAAATGAAGGAGAAGAAAAGGTGATGAGAAAAGTATTAGTAATTGATGATGAAATGGCGACTTTAAATATGTTTCGCCTTTTTTTGGGGGCTTATGGATATGAAGTGTTTATTGCTGAAAGTGGTCAAGAAGGCCTTGAAATTATCGAAAAAGAAAAGCCGCCAATCGTTTTTACAGACATAAAAATGCCGAAAATGGATGGCCTTGAGGTTTTGAAACTAATAAAAGAGATTGACCCAAACACGGAGGTGATTGTCATGACTGGTCATGGTGATATTGATCTGGCTGTACAGGCTTTGAACCTGGATGCTACTGATTTTATCAATAAACCCATTCAAAGAACAGCCCTTGATTCAGCTTTAAAGCGAGCAGAAGATAGGCTCAAATCTTCAAGGCCAAAAGTGAATAATGTTTCTTTACGAGCAGTAGAAGGAATCGCTATAATGGATATCGAAGGAAATATAACTTCACATTCCGAACAGATATTAATAAATGAATATAGAAAAGCTTCTTCTCCTGATGTGACAAAAATATTAATGCATTTTGATAAAAGTTTGTCTATTAACGGCGCCGGTATCGCAGCTTTAATCCAGATACTTTCAGAAAGCAAAAAAAGGAATCAAGTCGTTGCTATAACAGGAATTTCTGAAAATTTTAAAAAGATTTTCGAGATTGTGGGAATTACCAAATTTGCAAAAATCTTTGATAACGAAAAAGAAGCGATTAGTAGTTTTACTCAAAGTTGACAAAACGGCGAGGTAATAATTATGCTGCAAAGAGCAATAAAGTTGGTGATGCTTTTTTTAGTAGTTAATTTTTTAATTTTTAGCTTTTTTTCTTCTCATACTCTTTCCGGAGATATTCCTGCTTCAGGGTCTTATCTACCTAAATTTCAACTGGAAGCACCTATATCTGAAAATGATAGGATATATTTAGGAATCGAAAGCCTTAAAACCTTTTCAATCGATCAGATAAAATGCATGTTTATGCTGATTGAAATTGTTGGTGTTTATTGTCCGCGATGTCATATCCAAACGCCTCTTTTTAATAAGTTATTCTATAGGATCAAAAAAAACACAAGTATTTCTAAAAGATTAAAGATGTTTGCTATTACTGTTGGAGCCAATCAAACAGAAACTGACTACCTAAAAAAAGAATTCAACATACCCTATCCAGTGATTAAAGACCTCAAATTTGAGATACATAAGTTATTAGGAGAACCTCGAACTCCCTTTACAATGATTGTTACCAGGAACAGAAATGTTGTATTTGCACATTTAGGGATAATCCATGATATAGATAAGTTTTATCTAAAGCTTAAGAATTTAGTTCAATAAGATAAAAAATGCATGAGATAGAAAAGCAGAATTTTCACCTGAATGCCCTTTGGGATGCAAGGCATGAGTTTACTAATCTCGAAGATATAGAAAAGATTTTAAAAACTTTTCTACTGACGGCTATGGGTACACTTGGTATTACCTGTGGATTTGTCTATCTGATTGATAAAGAAAAGAAAAAGGGACAGATGGTATACCGGGGACTGGAACCTGATGATATCGAAAGGTTTCAAAATAATCTGCCCGGGATTATTCAATACTACTTTCCGGATAGTTTTCAGAAAAGTGCTGCTTCACCCCTTGAGGTTCATATTATTTCACAAGAGAGTATTGACAATGACCCTTTTTGTCCACACCAAATAAGTATTATGTTCCGGTGTTTGATAGATAAGGCCTATTTTGGGCTTGCGGGATTTGGAGTAAAAATACTCTCCGAAACTTATGGGACCAAAGATATCGATTTCCTTCTTAGTCTTACAAATAGCCTTATGTTTTCAATTATTAATATACGCTCTTCGTCAATGATCAGGCAACTAAGATTCGATCTAAAGGAGAGAAAAAACCAACTGGAGAAGGCTCTTGAGCAGGCAGGGGATATCAGGAAAGATTTGGACAGGAGGCTATTTCATTTAACAAGTTTTTACGATATTACTCATGAGTTGAGAAGTCTCAAGGATGTAGACAAAATTATAGTGACGTTCCTATTAATGGTTATGGGCGTTTTAAGTGCAAACCAGGGTTATATTTTGTTGTTCGACAAAGAAAATAAGACAGTACGTACGGCCTATCGGGGCATTAAAAAAGATAACATCAAAAAATTGTCACAGAATGAAATTGAAAACAACATTATCAAATTTTCCCATTATACCAAAGACAACAACCTCATACCTACGAATGCAATAATACTTTCCCATAAGATATTCCCATTTGATGATCTTTGCCACATGGATGTAGGAACAGGAATATTATTTTCTATTAATGAAACACATACAGGGGTGATGGGTCTTGGAAATAAAATAACGCAACAAAGTTACACCCATGACGATCACGAACTTTTACTGACTCTTGTAAACAATTTTATGGTATTTCTGGAAAATACCAACTCCTTTGAAACAATACAAAAGCTTAATGTCGATTTGGAAAATAGAAATAAAGAATTGAGCGAGACTATAGAGGATCTGACGGCCAGCAAACACAAAATTGAAATTTTGGAGAGCGCCAAAACTCGCATAAAGTCTGCCTTTCATAGGGAACTGAGAAAAACCGGACAAGTTTCGACGATTGATATACTTTTAATATCTATTATCGGTTTTTTGTTAGGGTTTCTTTTCAATATTTCAAATCCAAGCGGCATTAACTTTATTCCACAAAACTGGCTGCGCGAGACCCCTTTACAGATAGATGTTCATACGGCTAAGTCAAAGTATGATTATGAAACGGCAATTTTCGTAGATGCCAGACCACACGAATTTTTTAACCAGAGACATATCAAAAAAGCTGTCAATTTGCCGCTTCCCTTGTTCGATTTTATATATATGATGAAATTTGGCAATATTAGTCCTCAAACAGAGATTATCGTATACGGCAGAAATATTAGCCGACTTTATGATGAGGAAGTAGTCTATAAACTTACATCTAGAGGGCACCAGAATGTTAAAGTTCTTGCAGGAGGACTATCTTCCTGGAAAAAAAATAGCTATCCCTTCGAACCATGAAAGTAATAAAATTTTTAATTAAAGTTTTTACTCATCCATATCTTGCTTTTATTTTTAGGCTTTATATTGCCGGGCTATTTATTTATGCCAGCATGTACAAGATAAACTATACAGCTGAGTTTGCAGAAACCATTGCCAGCTATAGGATGGTTCCTTACTGGGCTATAAGTTTTTCGGCTATTACTCTTCCATGGATTGAACTCATATGCGGAATACTTCTAGCCGCGGGGATTCGTATCCGATCTGCATCCCTCATCATTTTCTTTCTTTTAACTTTGTTCACTTTTGGCATCTTTATAAATTTGCTGAGAGATTCTCCTATAAGTTGCGGATGTTTCCACACCATAGGAGAAAAAATAAGTTGGCTGACATTTTTCCGAGACGTTATTTGGGTATTTATGACGATTCATATCTTCTTCTATGATAAGCTTTTCCATTTGGAAAAAAGATTTTCATTAATTTTTAAGGAGATTTAAAGATGAGAATGTCTTCATTTTTATTTATGAAAGTTTTGGTTTTTTTCTTACTGTGCACGTTGAGCTGTGAGAAAGGGACGGGATTGATAGGCAAATACGTAAAAAAAGATAACAATAATCGAACATCAGACACAATAAATCTTGAACTGATGCCGAATGGTAAAGGATCATGGACAACTAAAGAAGATACTGTTTCTTTTAAGTGGGAAATCAGGGGGGGGGGGGGGGGGGGGGGGGGGAAAAAAAAAGGGGGGGGGTTTTTTTTGGGGATATTTTTGGGTTTAAAATTAAATTAATTGGGGGGGTTTATGAAGACC
>CAZLRK010000043.1:0-24707 GCA_964561845.1 uncultured Desulfobacterales bacterium
AGAAGCGCACCTTAATTTAGGAAAAAATTGTCCTTGACTTGGGGTCCACTTCCCTCTGCGTCCTTTGCGTCTTTAGCGAAGCGGGCGGTGAGATTCACTCATCAAACAACGCACCAACCCGCATAGCAAAGCTGGGACCTTCAGCTTAGTTTAATGTTTTAATTGAAAAATATTAATTACTATTTACATGACCTACTACAAGCTTTTGACCGGGATAAATTGTTTTTCCAGGGGAAAGTTTATTCAATTTTTGCAATTCATCGACTTTTAATCCATATCTGCGACTTATACTATAGAGTGTATCACCAGCTTTGACTTGATGATAACGTGGGTGAGCGCCATCTGTAGAATCTTTAGCGTCTTTACGTGAATCGATTTGAGTTTGTTTAACCTTGGCGGTCTTTTTTTCCAGTTTATCCATCCTTTTAGCCATTTCATTTATTCTCGTAGACAAGAATGCTTCTGACTTGTTAATTCTATCTCTGAATTTCTCATTTTTTTTATCATGTTTCTCTATAAGTACTAATCTTTTTCCCAAACCTTCAAGTTTATCCAGCCTTCCTTCCAGAAGTTTGAGTTCTGCATAAAGAGACATAATCTTCTGTTTGGTTACATCATTTTGACGTCCTGGACTGAATATTACAAACAGGATAATTAAAATAATAATGCCTATGCCTATTAAACTATATGGCATCTTTGTTAAATTTAAAAACTTTGAGAGAATAATATTCGTTGTTTTGGTTTTAAAAGATGAATATTCTTCCTCATAATAATCTTTCTCGGATTCTCCATTTTCAAAATCGGTATTGCCTGAATCTTTCCATTGCATAGCTATACCTCCTTTAAATAGATATTGAAAGTTGCAAAAGTTGTAACGACGTTTAGGATAGTATAAAACAAGTCAGGGGTGAACATCAAGCATTTGTTGTTAAATGAAACTAATGTTGACCCGAATATTCTTTTCCACTATGTTGACATCAAACATCGTCAAATAGTTAAGTGGTTGAGTGGTTGAGTAGAAAAAGATTTATAATTAAATCAATATGTTTATATTTATAAGCTGAGGAAAAATGGCAAAACACTCTCATGATTTTGTTGAAACCTATAAAGAGCTTGTGGGATTTGGCTTAGATAGGGAAACTAATGAAAATACCGTCATCTATTACCTTCAGAAATTTTCTGATGACAGGCTAATGGATAATCTAATAAAAAAGTTTACAGATGATGAGCTTAACGAAATTTTTTTTCTGATAACAAAACTTCTTAAAACTCACCTGTCAGATTCAGAATATCATACTCTTTTTTTAAAAGATTAACAAAGGAGCAATTAATGAAAGTTCTTATTACAGGAGGCGCCGGTTTTATAGGCTCCCATCTAGCTGAGGCATATCTTGAAAAAGGAGATGAAGTTTATATTATTGACAACCTTTCTACAGGATCTTTGGATAATATTAGGCCTTTTCAAAAAGATAAACGGTTTAAGGATAGCTTTTTTGCAAACATAGATACTATTCTTAATCACGATATAATGCTTGAGCTAATCGGGACATGCGATGTTGTATTCCATTTAGCTGCAGCAGTGGGTGTTCGCTATATTCTTGAAAATCCGCTTGAATTGATCAAAACCAATATCCAGGGTACGGAAAAGGTTCTTGAACTCTGTTCAAAGTTTAAAAAAAAGGTTCTGATAGCATCAACTTCTGAAGTATATGGTAAACATCTTCATGCACCGCTGGTTGAAACTGACAACATTATATATGGACCATCCAGTAAATTCAGATGGGGTTATGCTGCTTCAAAATTAATGGATGAATTCACAGCACTTGCCTACTTTCGAACTAACAAGCTAAAAGTGATTATATGCCGCCTTTTTAATACAGTTGGGCCAAGACAGACCGGGGAGTATGGCATGGTAGTCCCCAGGTTTGTGGGCCAAGCCTTAAAGAATGATTCAATAACAGTCTATGGTGACGGAAAGCAAACAAGAACCTTTACATACGTTCTTGATGTTGTACAGGCATTGATGATGCTTATGGAAAATGAAAATGCCCCCGGTGAAGTTTTTAACATAGGCGGAATTGAAGAAATCACAATATTTGACCTTGCAAAGAGAATTATAAAAAAGACCGGATCAAAATCTAAAATAAAAATGATTCCTTATGACAAAGCATTTGGGAAGGATTTTGAGGATATGCAGCGCAGGGTACCCGGCATTGAAAAAATAAATAAACTTGTCGGTTTTAAACCGAAAACAGATATTGATACTACTTTAAGGCATATAATAGATTATATGAAAAATAATAATTGATGACGGTCTCGTAAAAAGCCCAACTTCTGCGTTGTGCTGCATTTCGTAATCATTCAACGTACGATAAGTACGCCTCATGATTACAAAATTTGCACGCCTTGAATTTGAACTTTTTACGAAACCGTCTAAATCGGACTTTTTATGAATTCATAAATTAATGAATTCATCATATTTTATATTTCCCGAAATCTTCCGGATTAAGTTTTTCAAGATATTCCGCCCATTTTTTCCCCTCTTCGCTCTTATCCAAAATTTCAGATACCCCCTCTCCTGTTTTTGATTTTTTAATCACCTTATCATCCAGATAAATCGGAGCATGTAAGCGAACAGCAATGGCTATTGCATCACTGGGGCGGGAATCCATGGTAAAAGTTTTGTCTTTAGAGGTGAAATGTATTGTAGCATAATATGTGTTGTCTATTAAATCGTTAACCTCGATCTTCAACACACTTATATTGAGAATATCCATAAAATTTTTAAAAAGATCGTGGGTCATTGGACGGTCGAAATCGATATTTTGAATGGCAGAAGCAATTGAAGTGGCTTCAAGTAGTCCAATCCATATGGGAATAGTACGGTCATCGTCAACTACCTTTAAAAGTATTATTGGTGTATTTGATGCCGGATCCATTATCAATCCGGCGATGGTCACCTTATGCAGCATAACCTTCTTCTCCTTTCAAACCAAAATGCGCTTTTAGATTTTATCATTTGCTATATGTTATTCGCTTTGCTGTCATTCGATTGAAATTCGATTGTCATTTGTAATTCCTCATCAGTATCCAATGGCTATCGAATTTCCACTGAATTTCCACTGAATTTCTATTGAATGGCCAACTACCAGTCTGGCACATAGTTATCAAAGCTCAAAATATGAAAAAATCGTAAACCCTGAACCTCTGAACCTCTGAACGGTGAACGGTTACATATCAATCAATTTACCACCGAGTGAATGGGAAAATGCATTATCGATTTTGATATTCACCATCTTTCCTGTTAAGTTTTCATCAATCATGATACTATTTTCATCCCGGATAAAATTAACTACTTTATTGGTTGATGTTCTTCCTGTCCATTGAGCATTCTGAAGCTTTTTATCCCGGACTCCAAATGCCTTATCCCCGGTTCTGGATTCTTGCCTCTTACTTAATCCTTCAACAAGGACCAATTGAGTCGATCCTATCATAGATCGATTTTTCCCGGCCGTATAATGTTCTTGTAAATCCAGCAGTTCTTTCAACCTGTCTTTCTTTTTATATTCTGAAACCTTTTCAGGGAATCCGGTTGCTGACGCATTTGGACGATCAGAATACTTAAATGCGAAAATTCCATCATACTTCACTATTTTTACCAAATCCAGTGTTTTTTTAAAATCAGCATCCGTTTCGCCTGGAAAACCGACTATAAAATCGGATGTAATTGCAATATCCGGATAAATTTGCCGTAATCTATCTATTTTATTAAGGTACGATTCTATTGAATATTTCCGGTTCATTCTTTTTAAGATACGATTTGATCCCGACTGAACAGGCAAGTGTATATGTTTACACAACTTTTCAAGGTCCTTAAAAGAAAACATAAGTTCTTCCGATAGATCCTTTGGGTGGGATGTTGTAAATCTGATTCTTGATAGTTTGTCAATTTTGTTAATAGATGACAGAAGTTGGGAAAATGAACACAGCCTTTCCTTTTTTCCATAACTGTTCACATTCTGTCCGAGCAATGTTATCTCGAGGATGCCTGATTCAACAATTTCTTGGATTTCTTTAATAATACTATCAGGATGTCTGCTTGTTTCCCTTCCTCTTACATAAGGAACCACACAGTACGAACAGTAATTGTCACACCCCCGCATAATTGTCACAAAGCTTGTAACTTTCCTGTTTTCTTTTGAAACTGAAGAAGATTCAAATTCGTCAATTTTATCCGACAGTTCAACATCAACTATGCGATTCCTTTTTAATTCTATTTGCCTAACAATCTCAGGCAAACGGTTAATGGCATGGGTGCCGAAAATAAGATCAATATGGGGCATGCGTTCCATAATTTTCTCGCCTTCCTGCTGTGCCACACATCCGCCGATTCCGACGATAAGATCAGGCTTTTTTCTTTTAAGACCTGCAAGACGCCCTAAATAACTAAAGGCTTTTTGCTCCGCCTTTTCCCGAATTGAACAGGTATTAACAATTATCAAATCAGCCGTTTCCATAGAAGATGTTATTTTATAATTTAATTGAGCCAACACCTTTTCAATAAGTTCGGAGTCATTGACATTCATCTGACATCCGATTGTATTGATATGTAGATATTTTGTATTCATTTATCTTTAGAAGAATTCATCAATTATAATATCATTTCTAAGATCTTGCAATATCATTTCCACATCACCCTCACAGCCCGGAGGAATACGTAGCACCACAACACCTTTTTCAGAATCGATAGTTGTCAATACTGCAATGCCGTCATATGCTTCAAAAATAAATTTTAAGAAGCTGATTTCTTTACGATCAACACGGTAATATTTTTTAGTTGTTCTGAGTCCCATTATAAGTTATGGCATCTTTATGAAAAAACATTGGCAGATTCTGAAACCCGATATTAATTCTATTGAAAATATTGTCAAGGTCCTAAATTGCAATCCTATTATAGCAGGTATTTTAGTAAATCGCAAAATTCTTTCTGCCAATGATGCATCCAGTTTCCTTAAACCTTCCCTTAATATCTTGCGAACGCCGTTTTCCATGAAAGATATGGATATAGCAATGAATCGTATCTTTTCAGCCATTAAAAGCAATGAAAAAATATTACTATTTGGCGATTATGACGTTGATGGAATTACTGCCACGGCAATTCTTTTTGAGTTTTTCCGTTGGATCGGAGCGGATGTGTCATATTATATACCTCATAGGACAAAAGAGGGATACGGTTTACGGGTTCAGCATATTTCAGATTATGCCTTGCCAAACAAGATAAAACTCATCATAACGGCAGACTGTGGATCAAGCAGTCATCATGCTGTTAAAGCAGCATGGGATAACAAAATAGATGTAATAATTACAGACCACCACAATATCTCTGAGATACCGCAACATGCAGTTGCGGTCATAAATCCCAAACGGCATGATTGCCATTCCGGTTTTGACGATCTCGCGGGCGTTGGGGTGGCTTTTTATCTTTTAATTTCTCTAAGGAAATATTTGCGTGACATGCATTTCTGGCAAAATCGGCCGGAGCCCAATCTAAAAAAGCTATGCGATCTTGTTGCGCTCGGCACCGTGGCCGACATGGTTCCCCTTGTTAAAGAAAACCGTATATTTACATGGGCCGGACTTAATCTTATCAATTCAGCTGATAGATACGGCATAAATGCACTAATAGAGGCATGTGGAATCAAAATGCAACCCATAGATAGTCAAGACATAGCCTTCAGGTTAGCCCCCAGGTTAAATGCTGCGGGTAGAATTGATCATGCAAAATCAGCTGTTAAACTCTTGACAACAACAGAACAGGAAACCGCAAAACATATTGCCGGATCACTAAACAGCATGAATTTCAAAAGACAGGAGATTGAACAAAAGATACTTGATGAAATTCTATTATACATAAAGAAAAATCAATTCCTTCTCTCAAAAAAATCTCTGGTATTATGGAATCCTGATTGGCACGAAGGTGTTCTTGGAATAGTTGCATCAAGAATAGTTAAAATATATTTTCGCCCTGTTGTTCTCGTTGCCGTAAAAGATGATATCGGAAAAGGTTCCGCCAGGAGTATTCCCGGATTTGATCTTTATAAAGGTCTTCAGGAATGCTCGAGTGATCTTGAAAAATTTGGGGGACATTCCATGGCCGGCGGGCTGAAAATCAGGGCTGAAAAACTAGATATATTTCAAAGAAATTTTGAAGAAACTGTTGTTAACATGACAAAACCGGATGATTTTGTTCCAACAATTTCCATCGATTATGAACTTAATTTTGATGATATTTCAGAGAAATTAATTGATGAACTTGAATTCCTAAAACCCTTTGGTACGGGCAATCCTGATCCACTTTTCATGGCTAGAAATGTTAAAGTATTATCTTCACAAATAGTGGGTAACAACCACAGACGAATGATTTTAGGGCAATCTTTCGGTAAAGCAAAGAGGACTTTTAACGCAATTCATTTCAACGCAAATACCGAAACACCTTTAAATGAGTCATTTGACAGGATTGCATTCCATCTGGGTTGGAACCGATGGAATAACAAAAAAACAGCACAAATTGTTATCGAGGAAACATAGATTTTTCTTGCATTTAAAATTGGTTGACATTATTATTATTCAACAAAAAAATAAGTTAAGAAGGTGATATTGCATGGGCAAAGTATTTCGACTGAGTTCTCGCGAATCAAGGATCCTATCAAAAATTGAATCTTCAAAGGAACGAGCACGAAGAATGGCAATAATTGGTATAAAAGATTGTATTGATCCACTTTCAAATGCCATTGCCATGAAGCTTATTGAAAACAGCCTTGTGGAGACCACAAATAAAAATAGTCTTGAAGAACAAATTAATAAATGCCTCGATAAATTGAGCCATGCTGACGATTTTGATATTGACTATCAAAATGCACCGCTTAGAAACCTTGTGCCTCAACCACATATTGTGAGTATTTATGTTACCGCTTATGTTGTTGAGCATCTTATAAATCACAAGGATGTGGTTGATATTTTCGGCTCGGATGAAGACATATATTTCTGTATTAACCAACAAGTCACAAAATTCCTGCCGCAATAATGCGACCTTCATTCCACCCCAAGCTAGTCAACGGTCCCTTTGATGACCCCGGGCTTTTTATACCATTTCTATTTGAAAAGCGGGCTATACTTTTTGATCTAGGCGATATTTATTCACTTTCAACCAGAGATATCCTTAAAATAAGCCATGTTTTCGTTACCCACACTCACATGGATCATTTTGTGGGTTTTGACAGACTATTGCGTCTATTCCTTGGCAGAGAAAAAACTCTTTATATGTATGGCCCAAAAGGTTTTTTAGAAAATGTTCAGGGAAAACTTGTGGGATATTCGTGGAACCTTGTTAAAAATTTTAGCAACAGATTCGATTTACATGTAACTGAAGTACGCCAGGAATATCTGCTTACTAATTCTTATCTATGCCAAGACGGCTTTATCCCAACCAAAAAAGCCGAAAAACAGCCTTTTACCGGTACTCTTATGAAAGAACCGTCTGTATCTGTTTCTGCTGTAATACTAGATCACAGTATCCCCTGTCTTGGGTTTAAAATCGAAGAACAGTTTCACGTCAATATATTAAAAGATCGTGTGTTTTCTCTTGGACTTGAAATAGGTCCATGGCTTAGAGAGTTCAAAGAAGCCCTGTTCAACAAAAAAAATCCCGATTCTGAATTTGAAATTATAAGTGATAAAAAAAAATCGAAAAGTATGAGTTTTATCCTGGGGAACCTTGCAGACAAGATTGCACTTATCACTCCCGGCCAAAAGGTTACTTACATTGCGGATGTTGTTTACAGCAAATCAAATGTGGAAAAGATAGTTGAGCTTGCAAAAGATTCTGATCATCTTTTTTTAGAAGCAGCATTTTTAGAAAAACATAAGGATATTGCTAAAACAAAGAATCACCTCACCGCCTGGCAGGCAGGTAGTATCGCAGCCATGGCCCGTGTAAAACAATTTACACTTTTCCATTTTTCACCACGGTATACCGATCAGAGACATCTTCTTGAGAATGAGGCAAAAGAGGCATATGAAGGACGACTGAAGACGGAAGGCAGACAACAGACGGCGGACGACGGAGGACAGAGGACGGAAGAGGAAAGATAGATGAAGGATGAAGGACGACTGAAGGCAGAGGGCAGAGGGCGGACGACGGATGACAGAGGTTGAATGGCAGATTAAGGACGAAGGACGACTGAAGAAAGGAATTATAATAATAGAATATCAAGCTTCAAAGGTTATTCAATTTTTAATCGTGTAACTGTCTGAGCGTATTAGTGAGAGTTGAGAAAGAACAGGGGCTTGCATTATGTGTTTTAATGGCTAATCAATATATATAGCTTAGCTGTTTTATTTAAAAGACTTGCACTGTTCTTTTTTTACACTCACTTATGCGCGAGTTTTACACAGAAAAATTTAATTGCCTTTGAAGCGACCCTTTTTTCAAACAGCTAAAGTATTACGATAAAAACAATTCTTGACACAGAGTTGTTGTTTTAATAGTTTTATAATTCATAAGTTTAACCCATTTCAGACATTTTTTTAAGGGGGCACATTATCATGAGAATTAAAAAATTGTTGGACGAAAAGGGGCATGAAGTATACTCAACCACGCCGGATACAATGGTTTACGATGCTTTGAAGCTGATGGCAGAAAAAGAGATCGGCGCACTTGTGGTGCTTGACAATGGCAAAATGGTGGGAATCATATCGGAGCGAGACTATGCCCGAAAGGTTATTCTCAAAGGAAAGAAATCAAAGCATACCCCGGTTCGGGAAATAATGACCACAAATGTTGTTCACGCTACCCCTAAACAGAAAGCGAGAAAGTGTCTGAATGTGATGACAAAACATCACATCCGCCATATGCCGGTATTTGAGGAAGATAAGCTGGTAGGGGTTATCTCCATCGAAGATATTAAGAAAAAAATGTAAGGCCCGCTCGCCTTGCATTAATAAGTGCAATAGTGGGCAAGTATCAAAAATGCTTTATGCAGCAGCCTCTATAACGACTGTTTTTTCCTTTCCCATTTCAACCACAGTTTTAGCCATACGTTTACTGTGATAGTAAATACGTTTGAGTTTTTCAATAATATCTACTTCCACACTGTATGCTTCGAATTTTCCTGAATCTTCGCTAATGAGCCGCTCAGCCTGATGACTGTCGGCCTTTTCTATCAGATGATTTATATCTGTTTTCATGTCGATGACTCTTATAGCAAAATCTTGATCTTCATCCACAACCGCCCTCACCGCTGCTTTCAACGCATCAGAAACAACCAGATGTACCGTGTTTATAATCTTTTGGGTATCTTTGCTTATCTTGAACCCTTTTTCGATTCGGTTTTCTCCCAGGCTCACCATATTGACCTCTATTATGTCACCTATATGCTCAAGATCATTGACAGCCGCCATGAGTTTTACCATTTTGCTGGTTTGGTAATCGTTCAGTTTCAGCTTGCTGACGTCTGCCAGGTAATTGACAACATGTTTGTATAAGACATCGACCTCTTCATCCATATCACGCACCGTTTGCAGAGCTTCCCTGTCTCCTGTCAATACTGCAGGCATCATGGCACTATTCATGAGATCCACCCTTTTTCCCATCCGTTTGATTTCATGTCGGGCCGCATCCAGAGCCAGACTGGGTGTATGAAAGAGCATATCGCTCAAATATTTTGGTTGGAGCTCTTCCATTTCATCTATGGGCTTATCCGGAACTACCCGGTATACAATTTTGGCAACATAAGTGACAAACGGAAGGAAAAGGAAGGCGCACGTGAGATTGAATATGGTATGGGCGTTGGCCACCTGACGCGGCACCGTTGAGGCCAAAGCTTCCGTGCCCGAAAGTCCTGCCGCAGCTTTGGGAGAGATGTAAATCACTATATTTTCAAGCATCCCGATAAACGGTAAAAATATCAGAACTCCCGCTACATTAAACATCACATGTACGAGTGAAACCCGGACCGCCTCCCTTGGTTTGCCGATGGAGGCCAGAAATGCCGTCACGCAAGTCCCGATATTGGCGCCGAATGACAGGGCGATTCCGGCCTTCAGGGAGATCAATCCCTGCATTGCCAGGACGATTACCACTCCCGTAGTTGCCGAACTCGATTGAATCAATGCGGTAAATGCAGCGGCAACCAAAATACCTAATATCGCCTTATCCATTTGTGTCATCATATCGAGAAAGGGTTGAAAGGTTCTCAGGGATTTCATGGCATCGCTCATTACTTTCATGCCAAAGAAAATCATTCCCAATCCCATGATCATATATCCGTATTGCTGGATTTTTTCTCTTTTAGAGGCAAATAGCATAAAAAAACCGATCGCTACCAGCAGCAGAGCTAACTTGGTCACCTTAAAGGCGACAATCTGAGCCGTGATGGTCGTACCGATGTTTGAACCCATAATAATGCCGATGGTTTGAGAGAGCGACATCAAACCGGCGGTTACAAAACCGACCAACATGACGGTGGTGACCGAACTCGATTGAATAACGGCAGTCACTACCGCTCCTGTGATCATCCCCATGATACGGTTATTCGACAGCATCGCCAGGACATCCTTCATTTTTTCCCCGGCCACATTCTTTAAAGCGTCACTCATTCTTTCCATACCATAAAGAAAAAGGGATAGTCCGCCTAACAATCCTATACCCAGGAAAAACCAATTGGGTGCACCTTTTGTTGAATCTGCGCCTGCCAGGGCAGATAAGGGAGAGAACAATAAAAAAATAACTAATCCTATTAACCCAAGCTCTAATATTCGACGAGAATTCATTGGTTTCATTTTGATATCTCCTTAATCACCTGAAAATAATTTGTCACATTTTTCCTTTGAGGGTTTGACTACTGTTACCGGAACATTAGATAACTGTACGACCCGTTCGGCTTTTGAACCGATCAGCAAATGGGACAAGCCGGTGCGCCCGTGACTTCCGACGATAATCATGCCTGCTTTTTTCTTTTCGGCCATTTCCACAATTCTCGTTACGGGAGTGCCGGTTACTAAAAGTGGTGTGGCCTTTTGTATCGACTCCTGGTCGGGATGATCCAGGCGTATTTTATTAATAAATTCTTCCATCATTTCTTCTGCAACTTCTTCCATTGTACTTAGGAGCTCCTTCTTTTTCCCCTTTTGAGCATAAAACCCCGGCGCTTCTGCCGGATCATGAATAACATGAAGAACAAGAAGCTGTGATTCAAATTTTTCCGCCAATTTACCGGCAAAGCATAGGGCTTCTTCCGAAAAAGGAGTGAAATCCACCGCAACCAACAAAGTGTTCATGTTTTGATTTTCATCCATATTAACCCCCCCCTGTTAAATTTATCCTTTAATATGAAATAGAAAATATTTAATCCATTACCCTTAAATAAATAGGTGTTTTTTGTCAAGCTGAAAATACTAATATAATCATTATAATAACTTCTTATGTAATAGTTTTTTCTTGACAAAGAAGGGCTATTTAGCTTTTATAAATTGGTTAAATGATAATTTTATATACTATTAATTGACAAGGAGAACGAGTAATAGGCTATGAATATCGATATCGCATCAATGCTATTTAATCTTTTCGGCGGACTGGGGATATTTTTGTATGGTATGAGAATGATGAGCGAAGGTCTCCAAAAAGTGGCCGGCGACCGCCTTCGGGCCATCTTCGGCATGGTTACCACCAACCGCTTTGCCGGGCTTTTCACAGGCTTTCTTGTAACCGCAATAATTCAATCAAGCAGCGCCACCACGGTCATGCTGGTCGGGTTTGTCAACGCCGGTCTTATGAGCCTTCAGCAGGCGATTCATGTAATTCTCGGCGCCAACATAGGAACAACGTTTACGGGCTGGATCATCGCCTTTAAGATAACAAAATACGGTCTGCCCATTATCGCGGCAGGTGCCGGGCTTTTGTTGTTTTCTAAAAATTCCAAGATCAATTATATCGGTGAGGTCGTTTTGGGTCTTGGCATGCTTTTCTTTGGATTGACATTGATGAAATACGGTTTTGCGCCATTGCGTGACGAACCTGCTTTTCATAATTTCTTCCTTCTATTCGGTGCGGACAACTTATTCAAGATCGGCATGAGCGTTATTGCCGGTTGTTTTCTTACAGTGGTCCTACAATCAAGCTCTGCTACCGTCGGTATAACCATGGGGCTGGCGAGCCAGGGCCTGCTTACATTTCCCGCTGCAGCAGCGCTTGTTCTGGGTGAAAATATCGGAACAACCGTAACCGCTATTCTATCCAGCATCGGCACCGAACCGAATGCACGTCGTACCGCACTTGCGCACTGCCTATTTAATACCTTAGGCGTCATTTTGATGATAATAATTTTCCCATTTTATTTGCAACTCGTGGAATATGTGATTCCCGGATTAGCCGATTTTGTCCTGGAAGACGGAACAAAACCATACATAACGGCCCACATTGCAGCATCGCACACGATCTTCAATTTTGCCAACATGCTGGCATTTTTACCCTTTGTCGTGGTGCTTTCCAGAATAGTTAAAAGAGTTATCAAAGAAAAACCGCTGAAAGAAAAGGAGGAACGCCTGGTTTACCTTCATTTCGACGCACTCGGTGTTCCAAGCCTGATGATTAGCGCAGCACGCAGGGAAATTGAAAGAATGTATGACATGTCCACGGTCATGGTGATAACGTGCAAGGAGTTCCTCTTTCAAAGCGATGATAAGCCCGGGAAGGTGCGCAGGGAGGCCAGGGCCACAGATAAGGACGTGGACGTCATGCAGGAGGAAATTGTTCACTTCCTCTCCATGGTAAGCTCTCAAAGCGCTCTAACAGAAAAGGATATAGAGAACATCCATATTTACTTCCGCGTGACCGACGAAACCGAGTCCGTCTCCGATTATGCACGAAGATTGATTATCCTGGCACATCGTAAATTAAAGGATGGTATAGGTTTTTCCGAAAAAGCCATGAATGATTTGGATATGATATTTACAGAAATGCTCGATTATCTATCCATAGCCAAAGAGTGTTTCCTTTTGCGTGATGAGAAAATCGCAAATGAGTGTGTTGAAAAGCGAAAATATATAACCGGTCTAATTAGAAGCGCCAATAAAGAACACATCGCCCGCCTTCGCGACGGCACATGTCAAGCGATGTCTGCACATTATTTCACCAATTTTCTCGGCATTATGCGACGAATCCGCAGCCATGTAACAAATATAGTGGAAGCTTCAATGGGTGAAAAGTAAACTGCTACCCTAATTGAGAAAGAACTCAATTAGGTGTTATTCGTTATCTGTTAATTGTTATTAGTTTTAGTTTTTTAGTTCTGAAATTTTTGCTTTTTGTGGCAAATAATTACATGAGAACTATACGCTCTAAGTTATTGGTTATTGGTTAATAGGACAATGAAAATCGATCTTCAATAACCGACTTTAAACTAATAACTTTCAATTAAGTGGTATCGCTCAATTGAGATACTATTACCCATTTCCCATCTCAATCTGTACAATGTAAAGGGGTTCCTTGCCCGGATTTTCAAGATTAACGGAATCTTTTTCAGAAATAATTGTTGTCTCACCCTTTTTTAGAAGCAGGCTTTGTTTTTCTGACTTTATCACTGCCTGACCACTAGTGACTATAAGGTGTTTAATAGAGGCTTTACCTGTTTCAACTTTAAACATAGATCCCGGATATATGATTAATTTGATTACTTTGAGATCGTCTTTATCTTCGAGAAGAGTTGAGTTCCCCCACGGATGACGTGTTGTCCAATGTTCGTGATATTCATTTCTTTCCCTGTCCTTGAGTTCCGCCACAATAGATTTTACATCCCTGCTGTTATCCATATCCGAAACAAATACGGAATCCGGAGTTTCAACAACAATCTTATTTCGTAGGTGATTTGTTGCAACTAGACGTCCATGTCCTATTATTAAACAGTTTTCCGTATCCTTTGCCAGGATATCGCCTTCAAGAACGTTGTTATTGTCATCCTTTGGGAGAAAATCATAAAGTGATTTCCATGATCCGATATCGCTCCATTCAAAATCCGACGGCAAGACAACTCCCTTAGAAGTCTTTTCCATGATGGCATAGTCAATGGAGATATTAGGCAACCCTTCATACTCTTTTTGGGTTATCAAATCTTTTTCTTCAAACATGTTTTCCATTTTTCCTAGAAGCTCAGGCATTAAGGATTTAAATTCTTCCATAATAACGGATGCCTTAAATGCAAACATCCCGCTGTTCCAAAAAAAGTTGCCTGCTTTTATGTATGCCTCGGCTGTTTCTCTATCCGGTTTTTCAACAAATCTTTTTATAAAAAGTGCTCCGTCAAACTTGTCCCTGTCTTCGGGTGAGGATATTTCCTCGGCGCCTTCAATATATCCGTAACCTGTTTCGGGAAAATGGGGCTTAATACCAAAAGTAACGATATGGTCCATCTCGGCGAGCCGCATGGCTGTCTTATGTATGGTATTAAAGCGATCCATAACCCTGATGACATGATCTGCGGGAAAAACAGATACAATGGCATCCGGTTCTGTTTTCAGGATATTTAACACACCAAGAAGAATGGCAGGCGCCGTATTCCTCCCGCAAGGTTCAGTAATTATCATTCCTTCGGGCTGTATACCTATTTCCGCCATGTGTCTTGCTGTTTCATGAAGATGCTCTTTTCCGCAGACAATCCTTATTCTTTCCCTGTCAATTACGGGAATCAGTCTCTTTATGGTACTTTGCAGCAAGGAATCTTTACCAATGAACTTTACCAGCTGTTTGGGGTAGAGTCCCCTTGACACCGGCCATAGGCGCGTTCCGGTTCCGCCAGCCAGCAATATTGCATATTCATTCATTTTTCTATGGAACATATCTACCTTTATTTCTTTGATACTTTTTTAGTTTCGAAGAAGAGGAGGCCTGTTTGCAGACGGTCTCTACGGCATTATAGCCTAGAAAACCATTGATTTCTTTTGTTAAAGATGAACCTGCTTTTAGTCTTAGTGTGTCCGGAAGAGCTATTACTGTTCCAGTTTTTTTAGAGTTAATCAAATGTATATATGCCTTGCATGTACCGGGGTGCTTTTTTAATATTTCATTTAATCTAGAAAGCAGCTCTTTGTCAGTCCGGTTGATATCCAGATTAAATTGAATATTTGCCGTCCATGTCTCCTCGGCTTTACTCATTGGTATGATGGTATCTGCTAATAATTTTACCGAATTTTCGTCCTTTTGTACACGCCCCTGAATAAGAATAGGATTATCATCTATTAACAGATCACTCACTGTTGTATAAACTGAAGAGAATATTGTTGCTTCTACCGTCCCATTCATGTCTTCTATTGCAACAAAAGCCATCAAGTCGCCCTTTTTTGTCTTGATAATCTTTGTATTTCTAACGAGTCCTCCGATTCTTATAATGCTGCCATCTCCTTTTTCTTTTATGGAAACAGCATCGGCATTGGCAAATTTTTCAAGAAGTTCTTCAAATCTGCGTAAAGGGTGGCCTGTAATATAAAAGCCAAGCGACTCTTTTTCAAAGGCTAAAAATTGTTTCTCATCCCATTCATTAATTTCAGGCATAGGAGGATAGCTTATTGTCTGATTGCCTTTTTCCAGATCGAAAAGTCCCATCTGTGGATCATTTTTCTCCCTTTGAATTCTTTGCCCATATTCCATGGCATCTTCCAAAGATGCAAGCATCTGTGAACGATAAGCGCCTGTGCTGTCAAAGGCACCGCATTTTATAAGGCTTTCTACGACTCTTTTGTTAACTTTCTTCAAATCTATGCGCTCACAAAATTCAAACAGGGAATAAAAAACCCCCTCTTTTCTGGCTGCAATTATAGACTCAATTGCTGCTTCTCCAACATTTTTAACCGCTACGAGCCCGAATCTGATCTTTGAGCCGGTCACCGTAAATTCTTTATCGCTTTCATTGATGTCCGGAGGGAGGATAGATATTTCATGCCTGCGACATTCAGCAATGTATTTTACTACTCCATCGGTGGAATGCATTTCACTTGTTAGTAACGAAGCCATGAACTCTACAGGAAAGTGAGTTTTCAGGTAAGCTGTTTGAAATGCAATAAGCGCATATGCTGCGCTGTGAGACTTGTTAAATCCATAGCCGCCGAACTTTTCCATAAGACCAAATATATTTTCAGCCTTTTTTAAGGGAATACCGTTCTCTGTTGCTCCTTTTATAAAACGTTCTCTATGCCCTGCCATAATCTCGGTAATCTTTTTCCCCATTGCCTTGCGCAAATCATCGGCCTCTGCCATGGAGTAACTGGCAAGTTCACCGGCTATTTTCATAACCTGTTCCTGATAAACGATGACACCATATGTTTCTTTTAAGATAGATTCAAGTTCGGGGACAATGTATTCAACTTTTTTTCTGCCATGCTTTCTTTCAACGAAACCGTCCACCATACCGCTATCAAGAGGTCCCGGTCTATATAATGCGACAAGCGCTATGATATCATCAAAACATTCCGGTTTTAAGCGAACAAGCAGATCCTTCATCCCGGAGCTTTCAAGCTGGAAGACTCCTGTTGTATCACCGGATTCAAACAGACGATAGGTATCAGGATCATTAAAATCAAGGTCAAGCAGATCAGGGGGCGAATTTCCCTGTCTTTCAATTAGCGAAATGGTATTCGCGATAACAGTGAGATTCCTAAGGCCTAGAAAGTCAAACTTTACGAGTCCTATCTTCTCAACAATCTTCATGTCATATTGAGTTACGACTTCGCCCTTCTTGCCTTTGTATAATGGTAGGTATTCCACAAGAGGTTTATCAGCGATTACCACGCCAGCTGCATGTGTTGAAGCATGCCTGGGAAGGCCTTCAAGTATCCGACATATCTTTATCAGGTCGGCAACTTCAGTCTTATTTTCTGCCAGCTCTTTAAGTCTTGGTTCCTGTTTTAATGCATCATCAAGGCTTATGTTCAATACATCAGGAACCATTTTGGCAATGGCATCAACCTCTCGTAATGGTATATCCAGTGCTCGTCCCACATCACGTATTACGGCTCTGGTTTTTAATTTTCCGAAGGTAATAATTTGTGCGACCTTATCATCGCCCCCATATGTATCTACAACGTATTTAAATACATCTTCCCTCCCGTTTATGCAAAAATCTACATCTATGTCCGGCATGCTTTTTCGTGCGGGATTAAGGAATCGTTCAAATATCAGACCATGCTCAATGGGATCAAGATCCGTAATTCCAAGGGAATATGCAACAAGGCTCCCTGCTGCTGATCCCCTGCCAGGTCCTACGGGAATGCCGTTCTCTTTTGCGTAACGTATTATATCAGCAACGATTAAAAAATATCCGGGAAATTCCATATCTTTAATAACAGAAATTTCATATTCAAGGCGGTCTTTATAAAGCTTTTCATCAATATCCGGATTTTTTGCCTTCAGATGTTGTAGCAATTTATTGAACATTTTTTCAATTTTGTGTTCAAAAAGCTCCGCTTCCGTCTCTTCAGATGGAGCAACAAATCGCGGAAAATGATACGTGCTAAAATCAAACTCAACATTGCATTGTTTTGCTATATCTACCGTGTGCTGCAGGGCATCCTGGTAACTTTTAAAATAAGAATGCATCTCTTCTTTTGATTTAAAATAGAGCTGGTCAGTTCCAAACTTTAATCGTTCCGAGTCATGAATCGTCTTGCCGGTCTGGACACATAAAAGTGCATCATGAGCCCGGAAATCTTCCCTGTCGAGATAATGACAGTCGTTTGTGGCAACAAGAGGAATCGAAAGTCTATTACTCATGTCTACCAAAGTTTGGTTCACCTTTTCCTGCTCGTCGAGACCGTTGTTTTGTATTTCAAGGAAAAAATTATTTTCGCCGAATATGTTAAGATAGGCAAGGGCAACTTCATCGGCTTTTTCTATTCTGTTCTTCAGAATAAATCCGGGAATTTCACCGTGAAGACATGCTGAAAGCGCGATAAGACCTTCTTTATATTCATTAAGAATTTTCTTGTCGATGCGCGGTTTATAGTAAAAACCTTCAAGCTGGGCGATGGTGGCAAGCTTGCACAGGTTTTGATAACCTTTTTGGTTTTTTACCAGAAGTATAAGGTGGGAAAGCCCCTTATTATCAATGGGTGTTTTATCAGAAATACTCCTCGGGGCAACATAGCATTCACACCCAATAATCGGTTTTATTCCGGCCTTTTTTGTTTTTTCATAAAACTCAACAATGCCAAACAAAGTGCCGTGATCCGTAATGGCTACGGAATCCATTCCAAAATCGGCCACGCGCTTTAAAAGTGCATCGATTCTAATGGCACCGTCTAAAAGGCTGTATTGTGTATGAACATGAAGATGAACAAAATCACAAATATTATCGTTATTCATTGGTTAATCAAGTCTATAGTTTGGTGCTTCTTTGGTAATAATTACATCATGGACATGACTTTCACGCATACCTGCGGAACTTATTTTTACAAACCTGGCTTTTTTCCTCAGATCTTCCAAGGTTCTGCATCCAACATAACCCATACCAGCCTTTAAGCCGCCAATGAGCTGAAAAATATTTGCGGAAAGGGATCCTCTATAGGGAACACGCCCAACAATGCCTTCCGGGACCATTTTGTCTTCCTCGACTTCTTCGATCTGATAATATCTGTCTTTACTACCTTTTTTCATAGCCTCCACAGACCCCATACCTCTATATACTTTATAGCTGCGACCCTGAAAAATAACCAGTTCGCCTGGACTCTCATCAGTTCCGGCAAAAAGCCCACCTATCATTACCACATTAGCGCCTGCGCCGATTGCTTTTGTAACATCACCGGAAAATTTAATGCCGCCGTCAGCTATCAACGGCACACCGGTTTTATTGGATATAGACCTGCAATTTATAATAGCGGTCATCTGCGGTACACCTATGCCGGCTACAATACGGGTTGTGCAAATTGAGCCAGGTCCAATTCCAATCTTTATGCCGTCAACTCCGGCATCTATAAGGTCTTCAGCACCTTTTGCCGTGCCGACATTCCCTGCAATAAGTTCTATATCCTTAAAAGTGCTCTTTAACTTTTTTACGGCATTAATAACATTTTCTGAATGCCCATGGGAAGTGTCTATTAGAATAACATCGGCCTCTGCCTGTAAAAGGCTCTCGGTGCGTTCTTCCATATCAGGACCAACGCCCACGGCGGCGCCTACTCTAAGCCTTCCCATCTTATCTTTGCATGAATTAGGATATTTCTTAATTTTCTCAATATCTTTAATCGTTATCATACCTTTTAAGCGTGCCTTTTTATCAACAACAAGAAGCTTTTCAATCCTGTGTTTATGCAATAATTTCTTAGAATCTTTCAGAGTGATGCCTTCCGGTACGGTTATAAGGTTTTCTTTAGTCATAACTTCTGAAACCTTTTTTTCAAGGTCCGTTTCAAATCGCAGGTCTCTATTAGTTACAATCCCTACCAGTTGATCACCCTTTGTAACCGGAACGCCGGAAATCCTAAATTGTTCCATTAATTGAAGAACCTCATGGACCTTTTGGGCGGGATTAATGGTAACCGGATCTATAATCATACCACTTTCAGATTTTTTTACTTTTTCAACTGCTTTGGCCTGACTTTTAATACTCATGTTTCGGTGAATAAAGCCCATTCCGCCTTCGCGGGCTAAACTTATAGAGGTTTGTGACTCTGTAACAGTATCCATGGCTGCACTAACAATGGGAATGTTGAGTGTAAGATTTTTTGTCAACTTGGTGCTGGTATTTACATCTTTGGGTAATACATCAGAATAGCCGGGAAGTAACAAAACATCATCAAACGAATAAGCTTCTTCAGGTTGTTTTTTTATCATCGCGTTCCTCCAATAGTAAAATCTATTGCTTTAAAAACTATTTTTCTTACTCTTTATAAAAATACCAAATAGATCTGTCATTAGCAATCTTTTATTTGTTGCCTTGACATATAATCAGAACCATAATAGATAAATATAGTCGGGAAATTGGTAAAGAATCCTGGCCCAAAGGACCTACCCCATTGAAGGGGATTAAGTGTTGCAGGCATCTAAAAATGCCTAAATTCAGAGTTCCTGACCTGTGTATGTATTTTCAAGTTGTTATGAAAGCTCGGTCGTAATTTCAGATGCAACAATTTGAACATCGAACATCGAACGCTCAACATCGAACATCGAATAAGGATACCGCTTCGCTCCATTAAATTATAAAATTGAAACACCGAAGGTGTACAGTCATTCGATGTTGGACGTTGGATGTTCGATGTTGGACGTTCATTTTTTATTTTTGTTCACAGTTCAGTGTTTAATAGAATATGTTGCATTCGGATTGCGCCGAATCAGGAGCCCTGAAATTGCCTAAAATTAAGGTGTGTTGTCATGCTTGTTGAAATAAATCCCAAAAATCCGCAAAAACGGTTAATCAGAATGGTCATCGATGTTTTAAGAGAAGGGGGTATTATAGCTTATCCCACGGACACATATTACGGAATCGGCTGTGACATCTTAAACAAGAAAGCTATACAGAAAGTATACCAGTTAAAGCAACGGAATAAAAGTAAGCCCTTTAGCTTTATCTGTTCAGACTTAAAAAATATAAGCCATTATGCAAAAGTATCTAATTATGCATATAAGACAATGAAACGTCTTTTACCGGGTCCTTATACTTTCATTTTGGAAGGTTCAAAATTAGTCCCCAAAATTATGTTGACCAAACGGAAAACTGCAGGAATCCGTGTGCCTAACAATTCCATTTGTCTTTCATTGGTTGAAGAGTTCGGAAATCCAATCATTACGACAAGTGCAACAATGCCCAATGGAACCGTTTTCTACGATCCCTCCCTAATCCACGATTTTTTCCGATCAAGAATAGACATTGTGATAGATGGTGGTCCCGTCTCGGGGAATCCATCAAGTGTGATTTCCCTGATTAACGATGTGCCTGAAGTCATACGCGAGGGAATGGGTGATGTGAGTATTTTTGAGTAAGAGAGACAAAAGCAAGGTTCATGTTATACTGTAAACGTCTATAATCTGCATACATGGATTTTGACATATGTTATTCGGTTGAAATTCGCTTCGCTGTTATTCGGTTGAAATTCGCTTCGCTGAAATTCGGTTGTCATCTGTATATTAATAACTATTGGTTGCCTCGTAAAAAGTCGAGAAAGAGATCTTTTTACGAAAATGTTTTTTATTTCGATTTTTTACGAATTCAGCACGATTGAATTTCCACTGAATTTCTATTGAATGACCATTGAATGACTCTGGCACAGAATTAAAAAAGCTCAAAATAAGACTATTTTAATTATAGACACGGAAGAAAGGGGAATGTTAGCCTTTTTATGGGCGATAAAGATATCCCCCATCAATATGTTGATTAGATAGATTGTGTAAAAGGCCCTTTAAGGAAGAATCTATAATATATTTTAGGAAAGGTAATTTCTTCTGCCGGGCATAAACAACGGAAATATCCCCTTTAATTCCGGCCATGCGGCCAACCCACTCAATAGCATCTTCAAGATTTCCTATGCGATCTACCAACCCAAATTTTGTTGCTTCTTCTCCTGTAAAAATCCGACCATCCGCTATCGGTTCCACTTTAGACTGATCCATATTTCTACCTTCAGCGACAGCAACGACAAACTGCTTGTGAATTTGATTCACAAAATTCTGGAGTATCTTCCTTTCCTCTTCTGACATTTTCCGAATAGGTGATCCTGTATCCTTGAACTCGCCACTTTTAACAACAACCGGAGTCAATCCAATTTTTGAAAGAAGATCTTCAAAATTTGTATAAGTTATAATAACTCCAATACTACCGGTTATTGTACCTGGATTAGCAATTATTCCATCTGTCCCTGCAGCAATATAATAGCCTCCGGAAGCAGCAACGGCTCCCATGGAAGCCACTATTTTTTTTACACCCACAGTCTTTCTGACTTCCCTGAAAATTTCCTGAGCGGGCCCAACGCCGCCTCCCGGGGAATCAATCCGAAGGACTATTGCCTTTATTGAATCGTCTTCACGGAAACGTTTTAGACTATGAATTACACTTTTAGAATCTGTTATAATACCTGTTATTTCAATAATCCCAACTTTTTCTCCGAATTCAAAATCAGAACTTTTTGTTCCCAGTATAATCAGCAGGGTCATCCCCAATATTGCTACGGATACTACAGATGAAAAAATAAGGATAAAAAAAAGGTATGGATGTCTGCGAGAAAACATGTTTTGGGTTGTTATTCGTTATTCGTTATTCATTATTATTATTGTAATATCATTAACTTAAGCAAAATTTTTTATAGAGTATTTAAATAATCATAAGTGCTACCCTAATTGAGCGAAAATAATGCTCAATTAGGCGTTAATTGTTAATTGTTATTCGTTATTAGAATTTGATGATCGTCTCATTTTATAAGTCCATGATTGGTGAATTATAAAAATGGATTTTATTCCTTTTAAACCATTAACCAATAACAAATAACGAATAACTTATCTTTACTACTCCTCATTCATCTTTTTTTCTATAAGATTTTCCCTCAAAATTTCTCCGAAAGTTGAATCGGCTGGTCTGGTGTTGTCTATATACTCTGCAAGTAATTTCTCTTCCTCTTCAACATTGAGTCTTTTAATTGAAAGGCCGATCCGTCTTTCTTCGCTATTGATGTTCATGACTTTTGCAGTGATTATATCCCCCAGGCTAAATTTATCAACCGGTGTTTTAATTTTTTCTTTGCTGATTTCAGACACATGAATAAGCCCTTCTATTCCCTCTTCAAGTTCAATAAAAACTCCAAAATCGGTAACGTTTGTAACCGTACCCGTTATCTTTTTTCCAACCGCATATCGTTCTTCAACCGTTTCCCAAGGGTCCGGTTCCAGTTGTTTAATACCAAGAGAGAACCTTTCGTTTTCCTGATTAATTTCAAGAACTATAGCCTGAACCACATCTCCCTTTTTATATATTTCGGATGGATGTTTGATACGCTTTACCCAGGAAATATCTGAAATATGAACAAGTCCATCGATCCCTTCATCAATACCTATAAAAAGACCGAAATCCGTTAAATTTTTGATTTTGCCTTCAATGGTTGTTCCAACCGGGTATTTTTCACTTATCACATCCCATGGATTTGGAACAACTTGCTTCATGCCAAGGGAAATACGTCGGCTTTCAGGTTTGATATCAAGTACAATAGCTTCTACCACAT
This sequence comes from uncultured Desulfobacterales bacterium, assembly GCA_964561845.1. Taxonomy (GTDB): domain Bacteria; phylum Desulfobacterota; class Desulfobacteria; order Desulfobacterales; family JAUVVS01; genus JAUVVS01. The sequence goes on from CAZLRK010000043.1 coordinate 23,245, forward strand.
CTCCTGCCGATACAACCTTTGAAGGATGACGAATTTTTCTTGTCCACGACATCTCTGAAACATGAATCAATCCTTCAATACCCTCTTCTAATTCAATAAACGCCCCATAATCTGTCAGACTAACAACCTTTCCGGTTATTCTAGATCCTATTGGATACCTTTCTGAGGCAGTCGACCAGGGGTCCTGGGTAAGTTGTTTCATGCCCAGCGAAACTCTTTCTGTTTCAATATCGAAACTAAGGATTTTTACCGTTATCTCGTCGCCAACTGTAAAAAACTCTGAAGGATGCTTAACACGTCCCCATGAAATATCCGTAATATGCAGCAATCCGTCTATACCTCCAAGATCAACGAATACACCATATTCCGTGATATTTTTCACTATTCCCTCGACGGCCTTACCTTCATAAATAGTAGATAATGTTGAAGCCCTTTGTGACTCTAACTCTTTTTCTAGAATAACACGTCTTGACAATACTATGTTGCTCCGTTTCCGATTATATTTTAAGATTTTAAAATCGTATGTTTTGCCAACCATGTTATCAAGATTACGAATGGGCCGTAAATCAGCCTGTGATCCGGGCAAAAAGGCCTGAATACCAATGTCAACAGAAAAGCCACCCTTTACACGGTTTATAATTGTGCCTTCTACGGTTTCATTATTATTATAAGATTTCTTAATATCTTCCCACACCTTTATCTTGGCTGCTTTTTCTCTTGAAAGGATGACACGTTCTTCTTCGTCGTCCCACCATTCAACCATTACTTCTACTGTATCACCCAGATCAGCGTTTATATTTCCTTCTTCATCTTTGAATTCTTGAATTCGTACTTGCCCCTCTGATTTGTATCCGATATCAACAAGTATGTATTCCTTGTCCACTGAAATTATTCTGCCAGTGACAACTTCACCTTCTCTGAAGCGCTTGAAACTTTCCTCGTACATATCCATTAAGTTTTCCATACTACCATCACCATCAGATAATTTAACATCTTTAGATGATTTTTCATCAGAAGAGGACTCATGTTTTAGTTTATCGTTTTGCTGCGAATCAGTTGAATCTGAAAGATCACTTGGTTTTGATTGCTCGGTTTCATTATTTTTACCAGAATTTTCCATTAAAAAGTATACCCCCTTACCATAATTTAATGCTAATACTATAACATAAACGTGTAATAATATCAGAAGAAATTTTAAAAAACAATAAATATTTTAATAAAAAATGTATCTTCTCTAATTTAGTTGGTGAAATAAGAAAATAATAAGAGACAGACATCGTCAAATAGTTGAGTGGTTAAGTTGTTGAGTAGGAAAAGAATTATAATTAAATCAATATGTTAATATTTTCAAACGGGTGATTGTCCAATTATTTTGCAAAACGGATATTATTTTTATCATTATAACTACTTAACCCATCTTTGTAGGATTTAAGGCAAAAATAGGCTAAAATGCCATTTTTCTG
>CAZLRK010000044.1:0-24610 GCA_964561845.1 uncultured Desulfobacterales bacterium
TTTCTGAAGCCATGTTTGTCACCTCTACATAATTGTAGAATAATCTATGAAAATGTCAAGATATTTTTTTATTTAGCTGTATGAAAAGATTTTTTTTAAAAACGCATTCGCAATCTTCCTGTGGAATACGGTTTTATGGGGGAATGCCGAATAAAGGGGACAATATTTATTCCTATCCGTTATAGTGCGTGAAGGAAAAAGTGATCTTAAAAGATTTAAGGCACTTAACTAGGGAAGTAATGGCGGCTGTTCTTATAGGTCCTTTTTCTTTCCAATTCTGTAAGCGTCAACAATCCCAATAATCCAGCAGAAAATTATCAATAACAATACAAAATTGAATATAAGGCTTTCAGAAGACGTAGTTGCCTGAGTGGCTGTGTTTGAAATCGTACTCATATTAATTACCCCACCTTCCGACTCAATCTTTTCGAGGATGGTAAGGGCTTGTTGTACTGCTTTCACTACAATTACTAACAGACTGACTAAAACTGTAAGCATCAAAACAATACCCCGTTTATAATGCTTTAGAATAATCTGACCCAGGCCTGGAAATACCAAACCTGATAAAAGCGCTCCTTTTAATGAATTATTCATTATGCTTTATTCATGGATTACATATAGAGATCTTTGCAAAACGCCCCCAGTTGTCAAATACTGAAATACAATAAACATTAAAAAGGTGGTTTTGACAGAGGTAATTGCCCAGAATCTATCTGTTTAGTCCAGAGCAATAAGTATTTTGATTAAGAATCTAAACTTCGCAAATTTGAGCCTTAATATATTCCAGGTAGAAGGTAGAAATAGTAACTTCGATTATTCTCAGCCATACAGGAAAAGATCCCGGAGAGCAAGTCATATTTTGAATGGTTATCCAAATCTCAAATAAAATCCAATATCATTTGTGGTATTATTTCTTGGTATAGGAATGCGGTTTAACACCTCGGGAAAACCAGTTATCGGTCTCCAAACAAATTTTTACCAGCATTAGCATTACCGGCACTTCAATCAGCACCCCCACAACCGTAGCCAGGGCCGCTCCGGATGAAAGACCAAAAAGCATGGTTGAAGTGGCAATCGCCACTTCAAAATGATTGGAGGCCCCGATCATGGCCGATGGCGCCGCATCTTCGTAAGTAAGATTCAGCAACCTGGACAGACCGTATCCTATCCAGAAAATCAGGTTGGTCTGGATGAACAGCGGGATGGCGATCCAGAGTATGGTCAGAGGATTTGATACAATAACATCGCCCTTAAACGAAAATAGAAGTACCAGGGTAATAAGCAGGGCCGTAATGGTAATAGGCGTTAAAATATGGAGAAACTTTTCCTTAAACCAGGTTTCCCCCTTTGTCCTTATTATCATTTTGCGGGATATATATCCGGCCACAAGGGGAAGGGCTACATAAATGCCGATTGAAAGCACCAGGGCCTGCCAGGGAACCGGAAGCCGTCCTACACCCAACAAAAAACCGCCCAATGGACCGTAGAGAAAGAGCATTGTTAGGGAATTGATGGCCACCATGATAAGGGTATGCCCGTCATTTCCACGGGCCAGAAAACCCCATACAAGAACCATAGCCGTACATGGCGCTATCCCCAGAAGAATACAACCTGCCAGATAGCTCCGCCACAGGGGCACTTCCAGCATTTTTAATCCGTTTACCAAAACGACTTTTCCGACTCCATGCGTTGCACCTACCGAAAGATTCAGACCCAGAGGCATCTTGACGTAGTCCACGGCTTCGGGGCCTATAAAGTTATAAAAAAGAGTTCCCAGGAAAAATATCGAAATGGCGTACATGGTAAACGGTTTGACAGCCCAGTTAATTAACAGGGTCAGCCCCACCGGTTTGATATTTTTACCGGCCATAAGCACTTCACTGAAATCGATCTTTACCATGATGGGATACATCATGAAGAAAAGACACACAGCAATGGGTATGGAAACTACAGGCGCTTCACCTACGTAAATGGCCAATCCGTCAAGGTATTTCGCTACGGCAGGAGCAACTTTACCAAGGACGATTCCCGCCACAATTGAGAGAACCACCCAGACAGAAAGATATTTTTCAAAAAAACTGAGCCCTTTGCCTTCTTTAGTGATAATCGCCTCTACTGCCATTATTTTACTCCTTGTTTATCTTCAAGCTAAACCAATAACAATTGACGTAACAGTTCAGCCACTAAGGCACTCAGGCACAAAGAAGAGATATTAATTTCAACACGCCTCTTACTAAAAAAGGGATTAAAAGAATTATATTATAATCTTTGTGCCTTTGTGGCTATTCTTTCCAGTTTATTCGGGTTAGGGATATATATCATTTATTTTAAATCTTTACTATGCTAATACTTTTATTTCAATTTAATTAATCCAACTTACATTATATTTTGATTCTATGACCTGGAAAAAGCCAACAGCAGGGATTATCTTAGCCGCGGGCATGTCAACAAGATTTGGCAAACCTAAGCAACTATTAAGATTGAAAAATAAATATCTTATAGAATGGGTGTTGAATGCGGCCTTAAATTCTCATCTGGAAAGCATTATTTTAGTTTTGGGGTATAATAATAGAAAAATTCTTGAGGCCCTTGGAGAAAAGGCCTGTCACCCTTCCCTTCAAGTGGCAATCAATGACAAATTTAGTGAGGGCCTGAGTCAATCCTTACTTGCGGGTCTCAGTACGGCTCAAAAAACGTTTCCATCGGTAATGTTTTTACTTGGGGACCAACCCATGGTGGATTCCAGGATGATAAATCATCTATTGGACAAATTCTGGAAATCCGACAAGGACATTTGTGTCCCCACCTTTCAGGAGAAAAGAGGAAACCCAGTCATTTTCAGCCAAAATTTTTACAATCAACTTCAAAGCATTAAAGGAGATATAGGCGCAAGAAATATAATTAAAAAACATCCTGAATATGTCCTTTATGTAAAAATAGACAATCCTTTGTATTTCTCAGACATTGATACTGAAAAAGACGTGGATAACATCCGGCGAAAAATTTGAACTATAAATTTATAAATTCTATACTGCTACTTCTTACTTCTGAGTCGTTCCGCCTCAACTGAATCGACTTCAAAGGTTTGTGGGTTCACGACAACCCCGTAATCATCTCTTGCACTCTCCAGCGAAAGAATGCCGTTTTTCACCTCTTTTGCCACAAGCTTTGCCGATCTTAAGTAGGGTTGGCCATATCCTCCCCCTCCTCCGGCCACCTGACGCATTAATGTTCCTGCTGGGATATCAGAAATAATCTCTTTTGATTCAGGTCTGTAGCGATTCCCGTCCGGAAACCTGAACTCAATCTCATTTATACAACCCTCTTTTCCTCCAAGCAGGCCGAAGGCACGAGACTCCTCATCTATGCCGTCACCAAAAACAACACCTTTTGCCTTGTCACCGGCAAATCTGACCATTGTCTCCACACCCAGCCCGCCACGCCATTGTCCCGCGCCTGCAGAGTCCACGGCATATTCATGTTTGATAAGGAAGTTGGGAGTTTGAAGTTCAAACATCTCAGGGTCCTGTGCAAGTATACCGCCGGCACAATTAATCAAACCTATATGGTCGTATCCGTCACATCCATGAATGGCCCCTGATCCGCCCTTTAAAGCATTAAAAAGGATATCCACATAGGTTTTATTCCCTCTTGGATCTATACCCGAGACTGCCAAGGCAAGCATTCTGTTCCACCCTGCTGTAATCTTCTTAGGAATAGCCTCAGATAAAGCCATTAATATAGCATCGGCATGAGGTCCGGTAATACTGTTTCCGAATGTTGTAGCCGCCGGGAAGCGTGCATTAAGAAAGGTACCTTCAGGAATATGGATATGCAACGGCCTGAGAAGACCGTCATTATGAGGTGTATTGGGATCAATCAACATTAAAAATGTTAAAATCACCGCGGATAAACTTGCGCCCAACGGAGCGTTTGTAAACCCTTCGGTTTGGGCGTCAGTGCCTTCATAATCAAAAAATATTTCATCCCCTTTAACTGTAACAGCGACCTTGATCTTGAATCTGGATCCTTTATGTATACCGTCATAAAACATCCAGCTTTCGCCCTCGTAACGACCGTTCGGGATCAGTTCTATTTCGGAACGGACAATCTTCTCGGTGGAATCAAAAAGTAGCTTAATATGCTTCTTGAGACTATCTATCCCATATCTTTCCAAAAGCGATTTTACCAGTCTCTCTCCAACTGCACAACTGCCGATTTGAGCCTTTATATCTTCTTCCACAATGGGATAACGAATATTAGCAAATATAAGATCCCATACATCTTTTCTTAATCTGCCTTTCTCGAAAATTTTAACAGGAGTTATGCGGAAGGCTTCCTGCCATATTTCACGGGCATCCGGGTTATAACCTCCGGCAACCGCCCCGCCGATATCAGCCTGATGCCCCTTGACAGCAGTCCAGGCGAAAAGCTCCCCGTTGTGAAAGACGGGTTTGAATGTTGCTACATCGGCATTCTGATTGCCTCCGGTAAACACGTCGTTATGTAATATCACATCACCCGGATGGATATTTTTCCCAAAGTATTCTATGATTTTTTGGCATACGGGCTGAAGGGCAAATGCAAGCACCGGTATATATTCCGCCTGTTCCAGCATTCTTCCCTTAGCGTCATAGATGCCTGTCACGAAATCTCTTGCCTCATTTAGAATGGGAGATCTTGATGTCCTGAGAAGTGTATATCCCATCTCTTCGGTTATCGACTTCAAGCGACATTGAAGAATGGAAGCAAGAACTTTGTCTGTATCAGTCCCGGATTTCATAGTTTTATTCCTTCTAAACGATTAACCAAGCCGACTTCGCCATAGTGGCCGCAGGCTACGACGGCTGAATAACAAATAACTTCCAATTGGATTTTTACTCAATCGGGGTACTACTCCTTTTCTATTTCTATTAACGAAGTTTTTCCGGATTCACGGGGCAAAGATAATGGAGAAACAAGTTCTATTGATGGTTTCACTCGCAAATCATTTTTGATATGTTCGGTTAATTCCTGCTTTAAGCTTTCTTTCTCATTACTACTCATATCCTCGTTACCATATTCAACCTTAATTCTGAGTGGTGGTTTAACCATGGGGCCGGGACGGTCAAGCAAAATGCGAAGTGAGCCGGTGGTCCTTGGTATGAATTCACCAACCACGCCTTTTAAAGCCGCAGGATAAATATTAACTCCTTTGATGATGAGCATATCGTCAGCTCGGCCTAGAATATGAAATCGTATCTCAGGCCATCCGCATTGGCATTTATCCGTATAAATTCGAATTAGATCACCGAGGGCATATCTCATGAAAGGACAGCCTTCCCATCCTATAAAGGTGAAGACCATCTCTCCTATAGCCCCGTTTGTTATATCAACCGGTTCTTTGGTTTTTGGCTCTACAAGCTCTAATATGCAATGATCTGGTGAAACGAAGTGCATCCCTTGATAAGGCTCAGAATCGCAGGAAATACCGTGAAAGGCATGTCCTCCTCCTGTATGATCGAAGACTTTTGCACCAAAACCCTCTTTTATTTTTTTTCTCAGAGAAGGAATCCCCGCTCCCGGTTCTCCGGCACAAAAAAACCAGCGGATGCCCAATTCATGTGCGTCCCTGCCTATAAGTTTAGGTGTTTGTTCAATGAGGTACTCACCAAATGATGGTGTTGCAATCAAGACATCCGGTTTTGTGAGGATTGTAAAATCGAGAACCCTTTTAGTACCACCCTCTATGCCTACCGGTACTACACAAAGCCCCATGGACTGAAGACCATCTGAAAGGGGAAGCCCTCCTGTAAACATACTCAGGGAGAGGGCCTGTAGTACGATGTTCCCCGGTCTCAGACCTGTTCGCCAATATTTGCGGGCGTGCATTTCGTTCAAGACTTTCACATCGTTTTTAGTAAGAGTATAAAGCGTAGGCATGCCGGTGGTGCCGCTTGTTGAATTTATTCTGATAATCTTCTCAAGCGGAGCGCAGGTGATCAGTCCGTATGGATGTCCAAATTTTTTTAAAGATTCTTCCTGGGTCCAACGATGCTCGTCTTTAGTCATAAGAGGAATTTTCTGGAAATCTTCAAAACTTCTAATATCATCCGGTGTTAAACCGGCTTTATGAAATTTCTCTTCCCGGTAATAAATGGAATTTTCGTAATTATACTGTAGCTGTCTTTTCAGACGCCTCCATTGAAGCGCTCTCATCTCTTCTGAAGGGAGTGTTTCGATCTTTTCGTTCCAGAATTGTTTGTCCTCTTTCATTAATATGTATACCTCAAATATATTTAATGCCACAAAGGCACTAACACACCAAGATTATATAATTATTTAATCTTTCTCTTTGTGCCTTTGCCTGCCCCGTAGCTCCGGAAGATGGTACCGGGGTGTCTTTGTGGCCAAACAAATTCATACAACCCCATGTTGACATATTTCTATAAGCATATCCAACCCCTTTGTAGGATAGAAGAATGCCACCATGCCGTGGGCCCCTTTTCTAGGAAAACCCTTTACCAATCTAAGTCCATTACTTTTAAGCTGCTTTATAGCTTCGTCAACGTCCTCTACCTGAAAAGCCACATGTTGCACACCCGCCCTTGGGCGTGTGGCGATTGGATCCACATCATCAAGAGGCTTTTGAAATTGAATAAACTCCATCTGACCATCACCAAGGGGGTAGAAAGCCATTTTGATTCCTGCGTCCTTTAACTCCATTTCTTCATGACATTCGAGACCAAACAGGAGGAAAAGCTCATCCTTCGCCTTTTGGAGGTCTTCTACTACGATTCCAATGTGGTCAAATTTTTTTAAAATACTCATTTTCCATCATCCAAATATACCTAAACAATAGTTGACAGTAAACATCCTCTATGATATTTGACTGTATACAGTATACGAAAGTCATTGTCAACATCACCAAGGAAAGAATAGAAATGCTACTTCAGGTTATATTAAGCGGTCTTGCAACAGGCAGTATATACGCTCTTGTAGCTTTGGGTCTGGCCCTAATATACAATACAACAGAACACGTAAATTTTGCCCAGGGTGAAATGTCCATGGTTTCAGCTTTTATCGGCTTCACATTTTTTAAATTCATGGGCCTGTCCCTTCCCATCGCTTTCCTGCTTACCCTTATTGCTTCGGCTATGCTGGGAATCATCGTGGAAAGACTGGTAATCCGACCGGCCATGCGCGCGCCCCATTTCAATATCTTTATCATCACCATAGGAGTATCTATCGTCATGAAGAGTCTGGCAGGCTTTACATGGAGTCACGATGACTTTCCCTATCCAAGTATCTTTCCCGACAAAACGATTAAAATCGGCGATGCTACTATTGATATGATAAGCCTTGGTATCATCGGCACTACGATACTTCTGATGTTGATTCTATTTGTTTTTTTCAAATACACCCGTTACGGCACTGCCATGCGGGCGGTGAGTCATAGTCAGAATGCCGCACTTCTTATGGGTATAAATGTAAAACAGTCCTTTGCCGTGACATGGGCCATCAGTTTCTTAGTAGCTGCCGTGGCAGGAATCCTCATGGCGCCGGTTGTTTTTCTGAGCACTCACATGGGTCATGTGGTAATAAACGGTTTTGCAGCAGCTATTTTGGGAGGGTGGGGCAGCATACCAGGTTCAATCATTGGGGGATTACTTCTGGGCGTGATCGATAACATAGCCCCCTTATATCTTCCTTCACAAATTAAAAATATCGTCCCATTTATGGTTATCTTTATCGTTATGGTCATCAGACCCAAAGGTATTATGGGAGTGGAAAGGTTTGCAAAGGTTTAAATATGTACTTTTCTATTCAAAAATCGGGTAAATGGAAAGTATTGGCCTGGATAATTGCATTTATTATATTAGCCGCTCTGCCTCTTGTTTTAGGCAAATATTCCATTTTCCTTCTTAGCCTTCTTGCGGTTTACGCCCTTGTCTCTCTCGGGTTGAATCTTTTGATGGGGTATACCGGTCAGATCGCCGCAGGACATGCCGGTTTTCTTGCTCTCGGGGCTTACTTTACTGCAATAGTCGGCACAAGGGTTGAATGGATTCCATGTCCGGTCATCCTGCTGCTGGCAGGTATCTTCACGGGAATTATCGGCTTTATCCTTGGGATACCAATCCTCAGATTAAAAGGTTTCTATATTGCCATGGCCACCCTGGCATTCGGGGTTGTCGTAAGCGAGATCATCCTCCACTGGACTTCCTTGACCAATGGAGACGATGGGCTTGAAGTTCCGATTGCCAGCATAGCGGGATTCGCATTCGATTCGGATTACAAGCTTTACTATCTTATCGTTTCTGTTACAATTATCATGACTTTTTTGGCAAAAAATCTTGTTAACGGTTATATCGGAAGAGCATTTATTGCTTTGCGAGAAAGTGAAATTGCCGCCCAAACAATCGGTATAGATTTGGCAAAATTCAAAACCATTGCGTTTGCCATAAGCGCCTTTTATACAGGTGTAGCAGGCGGCCTGTTTGCATATTTGATTACTTACATATCGCCGGACGCATTCACAATTGAACTCTCCATTGATTTCATCGCCATGATTGTCATCGGAGGAATGGCCTCAATTTTAGGCTCCATCATTGGCGCCGTCATCCTGACCGGCATGCAGCAAGTGTTGGCCGGGCTTCAGGACTTGCAGATATTAATCTTTGGTATTTCCTTGATTGTTTTTATGATTTTTATGCCCAAAGGCATTAGTAGTATGATATATACACTTAAAGAAAAGCTTATGGATCGATGATTGACGATGGCAATAAACATGTGGTAAGATCGAATAAAAGGAGGTGAATAAAGAGGATCTCAATCTATTTATTAAAAAAGATATATCAAAAAGAAAGGAGGTTTAAAATTATGAGAGGAATAAGTAAATTATCAATATTAGGAATTTTTCTTCTGCTTTTTTTCCTTTTCACTTTAGGCAGTGCGAGCGCTGAGGTTGGAGTAACCGATTCTACCGTCCTTGTTGGATGTTCAAACAGCTTCTCAGGCCCGCTTGTCTACCCGGGAACTCAATTGGTGAACTATGGGCTGGAAATCTACTTCAAACACATTAACGCGCAGGGCGGGGTGCACGGTAGGAAAATCTTAACCAAATATTACGACGACGGCTATAAACCCCAGAATGCGGTTGCCAATACCAAAAGGCTGGTGGAACAGGATGGCGTATTTGCTATTGTCTCCTCCCAGGGTACCTCGCCTGTTATGGCCACTGTTAAGTACCTTACCCAGCAGAAAGTCCCCCTCCTTTTCCCCTTCCAGGGTGTTCCCATAAAGGGAGTAAAAACCATCTTCACTTCATTTGCCCCATATCCAATGCAATCCGAGGTTGTAACAACCTGGCTGGTGAAGGAGAAAGGTTTCAAGAGAATAGGGATGCTTTACCAGGACGATAAGTATGGCTATACATTCAGAGATCCCGCCAAAAAAGTACTTAAAGGGATGGGCTTAGAGTTGATTGCTGCAGAGTCCTGCAAGAGATCTGCAGTTGATTTAAGCGCCCAGGTCACAAAACTCCGAAGGGCAAACCTGGATGCCTGTATCCTTGTGCTTACTCCAAAACCGGGCGCTGCTGCATTAAAAGAGGCCCACAAACAAGGCTGGAAAGATACCAAGCTTATCTCTTCCGGCCCGCTCACAGACGAGAAGTTTATTATCCTTTCAGGAGGTGTCGGAAAAGGAGTCTGGGGCCTGTCCCTGTGGCCCGATCCTGTTAACTCCATGGAACCGGCGGTGGTGGAATACAGAGAGATAATGAAAAAGTACGGAAAGGATAAGAATAACAAACCCAACCGGTACAGCATCTTTGGCTATTTCTTTGCAAAACTCTTTGTAGAAGGCCTCGAGAGAACAGGTAGAAACCTCACCAGGGACAATTACATTGCAGCCCTTGAAGGAATGAAAGGCTGGAAGAATGGGATTTTGCCTCCTGTGAGCTTTTCCGCGACATCGCATCTAACTCAGGATGCCGGATTTATGGTTGAGGTAAAAGGAAATGTTTTCAGGCCCATCTCAGGATGGATAAGACTTAAAAACGGTAAACTTGTGGAAGAACCTTTATAGAAACCATCTCAAAAAAGTCTTTTGGCCCAATCCCTGTGTTGGGTTCGCATTTCAACTCCTCAAAATACTACAGTATTCCTGCGGATTGAAATGCGGGCCCGCATGGTGAAGAAAAAACCTTTTTAATTCGAAATTCCTTGTTCGATATTCGATATTCAAATACGGCTCTTTTGAATCGCCATTCAAAGAAATAACCATTCAAGTTTTGGCGTTGGTTTTATCCTTCGATTTTAAAATAATTGGTGGAGCGGGCAGACTTCGCCATAGTGGCTACGACGGCTGAAAGCGACATCATTATTCGATGTTCGACGTTGGATGTTCGATGTTGGATGTTCAATCTGTTCGATGTTAACCAGCCCCCAAATATACCTTCTGCACGTAGTCATTCCTAATGAGATTTTCAGCGTTGTCATGGATGGCAATTGTGCCCGTTTCCATAACATAGCCGTATTGAGCGGTTTGAAGTGCCATATTAGCGTTCTGTTCTACAAGGAGAATGGTAACCCCTTCGTTGTTTATCTCTTTGATAATACTAAATATCTCATCCACCATAAGAGGCGCTAATCCGAGTGACGGCTCGTCCAACAGCATCAGTTTTGGGTTGGACATAAGTCCTCTGGCAATTGCAAGCATCTGCTGTTCCCCTCCACTGAGGGTCCCCGCCTGTTGTCGAGCCCTGTTCTTCAATATCGGAAATGACATATAGATCCTTTTCAGATCCTTCTGAACCTCCTTGCCATCCCTCCTGGTAAAGGCTCCCATCTTTAAATTTTCTTGAACAGTAAGCCCCATGAATATGTCTCTTCCTTCAGGTACCTGACATATTCCCAATCTGACAATTTTGTGCGGGTCAATTCTATGAATAGGCCTGCCTTGAAAAAATATCTGTCCATGAAGAGGACGGATTAAACCTGAGATAGTCCTCAAAGTGGTACTCTTCCCAGCGCCATTGGCGCCTAAAATAGCAACGATCCCTTTCTCAGGAACTTCTAACGTTATCCCTTTAAGGGCTTGTATCTTACCGTAATAAGACTCAATAGATGTAAGTTTAAGCATGTCTTTTAGCAGTTCCTAAATAGGCCTCGATGACCTTTGGGTTTTTTTGAATCTCTTTGGGGGTACCTTCGGCAATTTTCTGGCCAAAATGTAACACACAAATCCAATCGGAAAGCCCCATTACCAGCCGCATATCATGTTCCACAAGCAAGACGGAGATTCCTCTTTTATCCCTAATTGATTTGATCACATCCATCAACTTTTCCGTTTCCTGGGGATTAAGCCCACCGGCAGGTTCATCTAAAAGCAAAATTTTTGGATTAAGAGCCATGGCTCGCGCCAGCTCCACTCTTTTTTGAATCCCAAATGAAAGATCTGCCACCTTTTGATCTATAAACTTCTCAAGTTCCAGAAAAGTTAGAATCCCTAATGCCTCTTCCCTATTTTGCATCTCTTCAGCTTTGGATCTTCCCATGGAAAAGAAGTTTGCGACAACTCCGGATCTGAAGTAAAAGTGTCTCCCTACAAGAATGTTCTCTAAAACTGTCATCTCATTGAAAAGCTCGATATTCTGAAATGTTCTGGCAATCCCTTTTTTTGCAATCTGATATGGCTTTAATGAAACCAGGTCTTCACCTTCGAGCAATACCCTCCCACTATCCGGTTTATAAAGGGCGTTGATGATATTGAAGATTGTTGTTTTGCCAGCCCCATTAGGTCCTATGAGGGAAAAGATATCACCTTTTTTCATATCAAATGAACACTCATTCAAGGCCTGTAAGCCGCCAAAGCTGATGGAAATATCTTCCAATGAAAATATCAGGTTATCTTTCTGCATAATTCCTTTTTCCAATCTATCTCAATTCAGTATCCTTTCCTCTATTCCTTTTTCCTTTTCCTTTAAATACATGGTATAGGAACCGTATTTGTCCACAAGGATATTGTACTCAGAGGTTACAAGAGTAGTTGTATTCACCTGCTCAATTATCGCAGGGCCGACAACTTTATTACCATATTTTAAACCCATTCCATCAAAAACATCTACATCTTGAAATTTCCTTTGCACCGGAAGAAAAATTTTTCTGCTATTAAGTCGAGCTTTTTTTGGGTCTTCACCGTTATACTCTTCCTTTTGAAATTGAGGTTTCTCTGTTTTCCCAATGCATACAAGCCTGAGGTTGATAAATTCAATGAGCGTTTCCTCATCCTCCAGGGAATAGCCATATAGTTTATTGTGTTGATAATGAAACTTTTTCGCAATGGAATCGAAGTCAGCTTTCTCCAGCTCGTCATCAGTAATCTCCACATTGACCTCGTGATATTGCTTAACATAGCGAATATCCAATGAATAGACGTATTCGATCCTGTTTTCCGGAATTTTTTCCGATTTAAGAAGTTCTATTCCCTCTTGCTTCATATTATGAAAATAATCCGTAAATTTTTCAGAATCCGCTTCATTTAATAAAGTGACATATGTTTTAACAAAATCATGCTTTAGATCAGACATAAGCATTCCGGCCGCGCAAAAAATGGATGATTCTTTAGGGATGATAATTACCGGAATCTCAAGTTCCAAAGCGATCATGCAGGCGTGGTTTGGGCCTGCCCCTCCGGCCACCACAAGCGGGAAATCTCTCGGATCATAGCCCTGTTTAACTGAAACCTCTCGCACGGCAGCCGCCATGTTTACGTTGATTACATTATACATACCTGCAGCTGCCTCGTAAAGGTCAATTTTCATTGGATCTGCGATATGCCTCTTGATAGCCTTTTGACTATTCTCTAGGTTTAATAGGATACGTCCACCTGCGAAAAAGTCTTTATTTAAATATCCAAGAACAAGATCTGCATCCGTACAGGTAGGTTGTTCGCCTCCGAAATCGTAACAGGCAGGGCCCGGATTGGCGCCGGCGCTTTGGGGCCCCATCCTTAAGAGTCCTCCGTCATCTAGCCAACCGATACTTCCTCCCCCTGCTCCAATTGTAACAACATTAAGCATGGGAAGTGCAAGTTTGAGACGGTTAATCTCACCCATGTTTGTCACCATTGGTATCCGATCTTTCACGAGAGAAGCATCGAAACTCGTTCCTCCCATATCCACAGGTATACAGTCGTCATATCCGTGTACTGATGTGTAGCTCATACCGGCAACAGGACCTCCGGCAGGTCCGGAGAGAAGGGTCGAAGCAGCCCTTTCTATAGCTAAGTTCGGTGATATTACTCCGCCGTTTGATTGCATGATCAGGAGAACGCCTTTATATTGAGCGTGCTTAAGTTTAGACATAAAAGACTTAAGATATCTTCTTAAAATAGGTCCCACATAGGAATTCAACACCGTTGTGCTAACCCGTTCATAAAAACGTATGGAGGGTAAGAGGTTGCCGGATATTGTTAAATAAGCATCAGGCATTTTCTTTTTAATGATTCTTGCAGTCTCCTCCTCGTGTTGGTTATTCGCAAATGAATTCATAAAGCAAACAGCCACGGCTTCCATATCTTCCTTAATCATGAAATTCGCAGCATTTTCTACATCTGCCAGGTTAAGAGGTGTCACCACATCGCCCTTGTAATCCATTCTTTCCTCTATAGGCACCCTCAGATATCTTTCAACAAGAGGTTCCACATTCTTGAAACGGTTATCATATTGTTTCTCCCGAACACCTCTTCGCATTTCAAGAGTGTCTCTAAAGCCCTTAGTAGTCACCAAAGAAGTCTTTGCTCCTGTGTACGTAAGAACAGCATTGGTCGTTACTGTAGTTCCATGAACAATGACCGAGATACGGCCTAAAAATCCTACAAGGCTCATATCCTGGTCTGATGCCATTTCTTCAAGGCCTTTCATTGTGGCAATGGATGGGTCTTTCGGGGTAGAGAGAACCTTATAAATCCTTGAAGAACCATCCTCAAATGTTAGAAGAAAATCAGTAAAAGTTCCTCCAACATCAATCCCAATCTTATAATTCATAAAACCCTTTTCCTGAGCCAATAAAATCCCCTTATTCTATAATACACTCATCTTCGTGTTGTTTGTCCAGTTCTCTGCCACATGGGTCTAATCCCTTTTTTTCCCTGATTGCAGCCAGCACCTTCTCCGGAGTAATTGGAAGATCCTTGATCCTGACCCCGATGGCATCGTAGATGGCATTGGCAATGGCCGGAGCTGTGGGCACGCACCCCGGTTCTCCTATTCCTTTTGCTCCATATGGACCGTCTTTGTCGAATGTTTCAAGAACCGGAGCTTCTATCGGTACAACATCTTTTGCCGTAAGAATTTTGTAATCTCTGAAATTGGGGTTCACATTCTTGCCCTTTTCAAGAATGACTTGCTCTGTAAGAGCATATCCGATCCCCATCATGACTCCGCCGTAGACCTGTCCTTCCAAAAGCAAAGGATTGATAGCCTTGCCCACATCATGGGCAGCAACATATTTGAGAATCTCGATCTTTCCTGTCTCCTCATCCACGCTTACCTGTACTCCATGTGTGCCGAAAGTATAGGTCATAGACGTATTCCCGCGAAAATCCTTACCCATATTCTCGTTGTCGGGATCGTAAAAATACTCGGCCATCAACATCTGTCCTCCATGGCTGAAATGGGCCTTTCTAAGGAGTTTGTCAATTCCTATTCGTTTTTCCGGATCTACCCGACATATAATCACTCTGTTATGCAAATCCAGTTCATCAGTAGGTGTATCAAGTTGTTTTGACGCAAACTCGAGAATATGTTCCCTTATTTTTTTAGCAGCTCCAAGTGCGGAATTACCGGCTATGAAAGTGCTGCGGCTGGCATGGGCCCCTACATCCCACGGACAGACATCCGTATCGTTATGGATTACATGGATATCTTCTACATGTAAGCCAAGTTCTTCCGCCACAATTTGAGCGATAATGTTATCAGCGCCCTGACCCATATCAGTAGCGCCTGTGAAAATATCCACCTTTGCAAAATCATTTACCTTGATGATTGTACCGCAACCATCCGATTTGTAGATTCTGGCGCCTCCCCCAACATGAATAAGTGATGCTATTCCTATACCCTCCCCCGGTTTTTTCGTTCTCTCCGGTTCGAGCTTTTCTTGAACCAACTCAATGCATTCTTTCATACCACAGGTAGTAATTCTCAACCCTTGAGTTGAAATATCACCCGGTTGATTTGCATTGATAAGCCGAATTTCCACAGGATCAATACCTGCAACCTCTGCCAGTTTGTCCATGGAACTTTCAATAGCAAAAGTGGCCTGCGGGTTTCCATATCCTCTCATGGCCTGGGCATAGGTATTATTTGTATATACACACTTAGCTTCATACCGAACGTTTGGCACCCGATAGAGTGTAGTAATAGGCATCATCATAACGGAAGGCGTGGTAACCCCCCATGATGTGTATGCCCCGTTATCAAGAACCATGGATACATCCCGAAAGAGGAGTTTACCATCTTTGCCGCATCCCTGGGCAATATTCATTATTGCAGGCTGCCTCGTGGATGTGGCTATGAATTCTTCCTCTCTGTCGAATACGATCCTTACAGGTTTTCTCGAATCAAAAGCCAAAAGGATTGCGATATGTTCATACGCATAAGTATCCAATTTGCTCCCAAATGCGCCCCCAATGCAAGGCTTGATGACCCGAACCCGCTTACCTACTAATCCCATAGCTTTTAAGGCATCTAAAAAGTCCTTTTGAGCCAAAGATGGTATCTGTGTATTAGAATAAATAGTAAGATTATTAGCGTAATCAAATTCTGCGATAGCGCCGCTTGTTCCCATACAACAGTGAGTCACCCATGTTGTGCTGTAGCGATCCTCCACCAGGTAAGCAGCTTTTTTCTTTGCATCTTCTACATCTCCGTAATGTAATTTCCACGGCATCCTTAACACATTAGTCTTATGTTCTTCATGAACCAGGGGGGCATCTTCCCTCATGGCCTCCTCAGGATCGAATACTCCTGGAAGGGCTTCATATGTTACTTCTATAAGACCAAGAGCTTCTTCAGCAATTTCCGGATCCGTTGCGGCAACGGCTGCCACTTCATCCCTGTACGAGCGTACAACCCCTGCCTTTAATGGTCTGTTGTCCTTATACACACCCAATTTAATTACAGGGATATCTTCACCCGTAAGGATCGACTTTACACCGTTTAACTTTTTCGCTTTAGAGGTATCGATATTAAGAATCTTCGCATGAGGATACTTGCTGTAAAGAATCTTCCCATAAAGCATGCCGGGTAGCTTTAGGTCTTGAATATACTGAGTCCGACCTGTAGCTTTGTCTACAGCATCAAGTTTTGGAATTCTTTTTCCCACCGCAGTTAGCTCGCGCATTGGTTCATCTCCCCCTGTGTAAATCCTTTATTTTTGTAACTTCTAAAAAAATAATGACCGTATTTATTCACATGGTATCGAAATGTTGGAGTGACCGGTGATCAGGTGATCGGTGAGAGGCTCTGACCCTGCCCTCCGTCCTCTGTCATCCGTCGTCCGTCCTCTGACCTCTGCCCTCTGACCTCTGACCTCTGAAGCTCCGACCTCTATATCTTCATCACCTGAATCGGTTACAGCACGAACAGAATCAATAATTTGTATATAACCCGTGCATCTACAGATGTTTCCAGCAAGGGTATGCTTAATTTCTTCTGTGTCCGGATTTGGATTTTCGTCCAGTAAAGCCTTGGCAGACATAATCATGCCAGGTGAGCAAAATCCGCACTGGATACCGCCGTTTTCAACAAATGATTTTTGCAGCGGATGAAGATTGCCATCTGATGATGCAAGCCCCTCGATGGTCTGTATCTCCTTTCCGTCAATCTCTACGGCAAGATATAGACATGAATTAACGGCGTCTCCATCCACAATGACGGTGCATGCACCGCATTCGCCACTCCCACAGCCTTCTTTGGTTCCGGCTAAACCAAGTTCTTCCCTGAACAAATACAGAAGGGTCCAGTGATCCCTTATCTTTATCTTCATTTCATTTCCGTTAAGAAGAAATTTAATATCTTTTTCCATGAAAAATGTCTCCCATAGATATGGATAATTAGTTAGTTTCCGTAGAAAAACGCCCCCTTTTGCCCAATTTCTGTGTTGGATAAAAATTTTAATCCTCGAAATACCCAATGTATGCCTGTGGTTAAAATTTTTATCCGCCTTGAACTTGAACAAAATTGAACATTTTTCTACAGAAACTAGTTAAGCCCTAAACACTTGATGAACTCGTAAAAAGTCTGATTTAGACGGTTTCGTAAAAAGTTCAAATTCAAGACGTGCAAATTTCGTAATCATGAGGCGTACTTATCGTACGTTGAATGATTACGAAATGCAGCACAACGCAGAAGTTGGGCTTTTTACGAGACCGTCAAACACTTAAGTCCCATCCTTTTTACTAACACACCGACCATTTCCCTTCTATACCAGGCAACCCCTCGGATGCTGTCGCGTACCTTAGATTCTTCACCTGCAATCTTTCCTGCTTCGTTCATTGTTTTTTCATTAATTATTTTGCCTTCCAAAAACCGTTCAGCTTCCATGGCTCTCATGGGAGTTGGAGCTGCTACACCCAGGCAAATTCGGGCCTTAATGCAATGTTTTAGATCTTCATCCAAACTAATGAGAACACCGACCCCGAGCAAAGGAAGCTCCATGGCAGCCCTTCTTCCGAACTTGATATAGGCGCTGTCTGTATGTGGAAGAAGAGGTGGAACGATAATTTCGGTTAAAATTTCACTTCGCTCTAAAATATTTTGTCCCGGTCCAAGGAAAAAATTTATCAGGTCCTCGGACTGCTCTCCCTTTGGCCCGTAAAACTTGACCCTGGCATCTAAAGCAATAAGGGGAATGGCCCCATCTGCAGAAGGGACGGCATTGACAAGGTTTCCTCCAATGGTAGCCACATTCCGGATCTGCACCGACCCTATATTTGAAACGGCATCATTTAGTATAGGATATTTAAGTCTGATGAGAGATGATTTTTCCAATATTCTATGCGTTACAAGGGCGCCGATATGAAGCTCTCCGCTTTCTTTGTCGAGAACGAGTTGACCTAAAGACGTTATGTGTTTCAGTGAAATAAGATAATCCGGTCCCAGCTTGCCCTCTTTAATCTTCACCATAACATCTGTTCCACCTGCAATATATTTAGCGTGTTTTCCATGAGACTCATGCATGGAAACAGCTTCATCTATAGATTTTGGAACAAGGTAAGTAAATTTTTTCATAAGCATTTTCCTTTGTGACAAAATCTGTTTTCACCACGAAGAGCACGAAGAGACACAAAGATTTTTTTATCTTTATTATCCTTCGTGAACTTCGTGATCTTCGTGGTAAAATTAAACCACCCCTTTTGGCTTCGGCTTGTCCAGATTAAGATCTGTTGTCAAAAATCCTTTTTGATTTCCTCTCCGACCTTGGAAGTTCGCCATATTCACAAACATCTACATCGCAGCTGACCAAAATCTGTTTCTTTATTTCTTGGGATATCTTTTTACCGATATGAGAGTTCTTAGAACTGTCAGTCTCATGCTGTCTCTCTACCCTCAGAGTCATGTAATCCTTTCCATCTTCTTTTCTATCAAGGATCACCTGATATTCACTAGCGATTTCCGGAATGGAGGAAAGCACTTGATCGATCTGTCCGGGATAGATATTCACGGCCCGGAATATGATCATGTCATCCGAGCGCCCCAGGAGCTTGTCATGCATGGGGAGAATATTGCCGCAGGAACACTGATGGTCGATCAATCGTGTCAAGTCCCTGGTTCGATATCGAATTAGGGGGGCAGCCTCTTTACAAAGCGTGGTTAATACCATTTCCCCGATCTCTCCCGCAGGAACAGGCTCCATTGTATCAGGATCAAGGACTTCTAAAATATAATAATCAGCCCAATAATGTATTCCTTCATGTTTTGAACATTCCAGGCCCGTACCAGGTCCATAAAGCTCGGTCATCCCTGGAATATCGAACATATCCTCAAGACCCAGCAGATGTTTTATCCTTTTTCTCATTGCGTCGCTGCTTCTCTCCGAGCCGAATATAATTTTTTTCAAGGCTATTTTGTCTTTCAAATTTCTCTTTTGAATTTCTTCAGCCATTAACAAAGCCATTGAAGCGGTGCAACACATAACCGTAGATTGCATATCAACAAGGAATTGACATTGCATATCGATATTTCCGGGGCCAACCGGGATGGCCATAGCTCCAAACTTTTCACATCCTAGCTGGAATCCCATTCCTGCGGTCCAAATGCCATATCCCACTGCAATTTGTACCCTGTCATCCGGTTTCAAATCGGCAAACTCGTAGCATCGAGCAAAGAAATAAAACCATTCATCAAGGTCCTTTTGTGTGTATGCAAGAACTTTTTTCTTGCCGGTAGTTCCGGAAGATGCATGGATCCTTACCACTTGTGATTCCGGAACAGACAGGAGAGGTAATGGGTATCCTTTCCTTAAATCATCTGCCGTGGTGAAAGGAAGGGATTTAATATCATCCAGGGATCTAATATCATCCGGCTTAACACCGGTCTCATCAAATCTTTTTTTATAAAAAGGAGAACCATTATACGCGTGATCAACCGTCCACTGTAACCCCTTTAGCTGGTGTTCCTGTAAACCCTCCTCGTTTTTAAACGTCGGCATAAAACTTTTTGTCATGGTACTTCTCTCCTAATATTACCAAATTTTATAATTCCTGACCTGTGTATGTATTTTCAAGGTGTTATGAAAGCTCGGTCGTAATCTCAGATGCAACAATTTGAACATTGAACATCGAACGCTCAACATCGAACGTCGAATAAGGATATCGCTTCGCTCTATTAAATTATAAAATTGAAACACCGAAGGTGTACATTCATTCGATGTTGGACGTTGGATGTTCGATGTTGGACGTTCATTTTTTATTTTAGTTCATAGTTCAGTGTTTAATAGAATATGTTGCATTCAGATTTACGCCGGGTCAGGAGTCCTGAATTTTTAATTTTTTCTGCTTATCCCTTATCTAAAAAATCCATCACAACCCTAGCAAACTCTTCCGGCATTTGATCCACCATGGGCACCATTCCCCCCTTGATTATTGTGGTCTTGCTCCCTTTGATACTATCTGAAAGAGGCTTCATCCTGGGAAATGAAAAAGGATCCTCTGACCCAGCCAGGATTAAAGTTGGAGATTTAACCAGGCAAGTCTTATCCTCCATTCTATATTTGCCAACCGCTCGATGACCTTCTTCAACTCGTTCCCCGGTTTTAAGTGCGTCTATTATAAAACGCTTTAACAAATCGGAACGGTTTTTAGGATAAAACGGCATTCTTCTCTGCCACAGCTCAGTCAAATGTGATCCATCATCTTTGAATTCCACTTCATCTATGGATGGTTTATTTTTACGCTGCTCTCTATTTTCTGCGTCAACATAGGGCGTCGATGACAACACGAGTTTATAAATACGTTCAGGATAGGAAGCTGCAACTTCAACAGCAACAACTCCTCCGGTATGGTGCCCAACAATGGAGACACGCTCAATGGACATTTCATCCAAAAAATTTATAGCCCCGTCGGCATACCCTTCAATGGAAGCTCCTTCTTCAAGTTTATATGAATCGCCAAAACCGACCATATCAATTGCAATTGCCAAATATTTTTCGCCAATTATGGGCAACACATCTCTGTATTCATCCCATGATCGAGGAGTCTGGTGTAAGAGCAAAACGGGTTGACCCTCCCCTGCCATGGCATAATGAATCTGGCCTTTTAGTGTGTTTGCAAAACCCCTTTGTATAACGACTTTTTTCACTATAATACTTTACCTTGAGACCTTTGAAAAATGCTCAATTTTGTTCAAGTTCAAGGCAGGTAAAAATTTTAACCACAGGCATACATTGAGTATTTCGAGGATTAAAATTTTAGCCTAACACAGAAATTGGGCAAAAGGGGGCGCTTTTCAAAGGTCTCACCTTAACATTTCATTGACCCTGTCTCTTTTAACCGTTTATGAAATGAAAAGGCTTCATCAAATATCTGAGGCTCATGCCCTCCAACCTCAGATTTGGCCTTTTTATAATATTCCAATAACAGCGATCTATAATCAGGGTGCGCGCAATTGTTTATTATTTGAAGTGCCCTTTCTCTAGGGTCTAAACCTCGCAGATCAGCCAGTCCTTGCTCCGTTATAATAATATGAACATCATGCTCAGTATGATCCACATGGGTTACCATCGGCACGATTCTAGAAATGGCTCCTTTCTTCCCTATTGAGGGGGCCATGAAGATCGAAAGTGAACCATTTCTAGCGTACTCTATGGAACCGGCCACACCAGATACAACGCGGCCTCCACCGATATGTGATGAATTGATGTGCCCGTATATGTCCATTTCAATTGCCCCATTCAATGCAATTACCCCCAATCTCTGAATAAGCTCAGGATATGTGCTTATATCTACGGGGCGAAGCAAAATAAACTGTTTGTATCTTACAATATTTTGATAGAATTTTTCCAATCCTTCAGAGGAAAAAAATAATCCTGTTCCTGAAGCGAATTTAATCTTCTCCAAATCAATCAAATCCAATATTGAGTCGCCTAAAAGGGCCGAGAACGTTTGAAGGTCCTTAAAGTTCGATTTACCCAGACCTCTCAAAATTGCTTCTCCAAGGGCGCCAAGTCCCGTTTGGAGTGGGAAAAGATTCTTAGGCATTCTTCCTTTTTTAATTTCTTCATGGAAAAATGTTACCAGGTGTTGTGCAATTTTTTGACTTTCTTCATTAATTTCTTGCCGGGGAATAGTCCTGTTTGGTTCTCTTGAAATAATAATTCCTGCAATTTTGGCAGAATCGATAGATATATATGGCGTTCCGACCCTATCTCCCGGGGAGTTGATGGGAATGGTTTTGCGTTTAGGGGGATTTGCCGGAACGATAATGTCATGGATTCCTGCCATTTCAATAGGAAGGTTTGTATTTATCTCTATTATAACCTTTTTTGCAGCATTTATAAGAGTCGGTCCATCGGCCACGCAGCTTGAAGGGATTACATTTCCGTTATCCATAATTTGGACGGCTTCAATGACTGCCAGATCAAGATCGCCTAAGTAACCGTAACGTACCTGATTGGGAAAGGAATATGTCCCGGTATCGGAATACAAGATCTCTCCATTGTTGATAGCCCGTGCCATAACAGTATTAGACTGATGGCAGAGTCTTCTCTTGACGATTCCCATATTCACAAGATTTCCGTCAATTTCAGGACCCAGAGGGGCGGCAGACCAAATATCAATTTTAAACAGACCATCTGTTTCTGCTTTTTTAGATAGCGCGTTAAAAAAGGAAATCGGATAACCGGACGATATGGACCCGGAAGTTGCAACACACATACCATCCTTAACAAGGTCGGCAGCTTCTTCCGGAGAGACAATCTTATCTCTTAATGAAGATTGGTTCACCCTTTCTTTTATTAAATCGGTAATCATCATTATAAACCGTTTTTCCTGTCATGCATTTTCTAAAACAACCTTAACTAGATTTGCCACTTCCTTTGTTGTTCTCCCAATCACAACTCCGGCACCCTCCAAAGCTTTTATTTTGGATTCGTATGATCCTCTCCCTCCGGATATAATCGCTCCTGCATGCCCCATGGTCTTTCCCGGCGGAGCAGTCCTTCCTGCAATAATTCCCACAACAGGTTTAGAAATCTCGCTCTTTATAAACTCCGCAGCATCCTCCTCGCTTGTCCTTCCGATTTCACCGATAAGGACAATAACCTTAGTCTCTCGATCCTTTTCAAATAGTTTCAAAATATCAATAAAGTTCACCCCTGTGATTGGATCTCCCCCAATTCCAACGGAAGAGGTTTGCCCCAAATCTGCTTTTGTAATATCATCAGCCACCTGATAAGAAAAAGTACCGCTGCGTGATACAATGCCGACCTCACCTTTCCGATAAATATCTCCCGGGAAAAATCCAATAGAACATTCTCCAGCTGTTATCAGACCTGGAGAATTTGGACCGATCATAACACTATTAGAATCCTCTAAAATCCGCTTGACAATCATCATATCTTTTACAGGCATCCCCTCCACAACAACAGCGATCAACTTAAACTCTTCTTCTACTGCCTCAAGAATTGCTTCCCTCACAAAAGGAGCGGGAACAAAAGTAATTGATGCATCTGCCGGATGATATCTCGTTGCTTCCCTGAGAGTATCATAAACAGGAACTCCGTTGACTTCTGCTCCGCCTTTCCCTGGGGTAACCCCCGCCACAACGTTCGTTCCGTAGTCCATCATCCTCTTGGAATGGAAGGCTCCGAATCTTCCCGTAATCCCCTGGGCGATTACCCTTGTTTTGCTATTTATCAATATGCTCATTATGCTTTTTTCCCAATGCAACAACTTTATTCACGGCATCTTCAATTTCAGATTCTTGATAAAAATGAGACGAATTATACTTGGATAATATTTTTCTACCCTCTTCCATATAACGGCCATGCAGGGTTGCAACAACGGGCACCGCCAAGGGTTTCTCTTTTTCTATAAGAGCAATAGTTTCAATGATTTTTTGTGCAATTTCATCACATCTTGGGCCGCCGGCAAATATATTTATAAATATAGATTTAACATTAGGATTTTCTAGAATAAAATCCATTCCAATCTTAAGACCTTCTTTTGATAGGGCATCTTTTCCATCTAAAAAGTTGGCTGGTTTTCCCCCAGATAATTCAATAAGGTCCATTGTCGCCATTGTGAGCCCGGCGCCATTACTAATAATGCCAATATCTCCATCTAATCCAATATAACTCATATTGGCAGCAGCAGCCCGTTCCTCAACACTTTCTATTTTTCTTTTAGGCGCTTCAGGTTGCCGGTAAATGGCATTATTGTCTATATTAAATTTAGCGTCTGCTGCAAAAAATTTTTTATCTTTTGTACCAACTAAAGGATTGATCTCTATTAGCTCACCATCCATATCCCAATACAAATTATAAAGGGCAACTGCTATTTTTATTATCGATTGATGATGTTCTTGAGGAACTTCCGATTCTACAAGCACATTTCTCACCTGATGGGTTGACAGGCCTAAAAATGGATGGACAAATGTCCTTTTTATTGATTCAGGATTCATCTCGATTTCCACGCCACCTTCCGAACCGAACATCAATAGGGGGTTACCACTGTCTATGTCGGTTATTATTCCCAAGTAATACTCTTCTTGAATATTAAGAGCCCTCTCAACGAGTACTTTTTCAACAGGCTCCCCTTTTATATTCCTTCCAAGCAAACTTTCTCCCATGTCAACAGCGTCTTGAGAATTTTTAGGAAACATTATTCCACCTGCTTTTCCGCGGCCGCCTGCCAAAACCTGGGATTTTAAAACAACATTTCCACCCAGATTGTCATATGCTTCCCTGATCTTATCGAGGCTTTCACAAACAATCCCTTCTGGAATAGGTATATGCCGCTTGGCAAAAAAATCTTTTGCTTCGTATTCAAAAAGCTTCAATATTTATCTCCAATCAAATTGTAATCAGAAAATAGTAAAAGGAATATATGCAAAGTTATCAATTTT
>CAZLRK010000045.1:0-24074 GCA_964561845.1 uncultured Desulfobacterales bacterium
CTGATCATCCTCTCAGACCAGCTAACCATCGTAGCCTTGGTAGGCCATTACCCTATCAACAAGCTAATGGTACGCGGGCTCATCTTCAAATGATAGCTTACATGTAGAGGCCATCTTTGATCTTAAAAATCGAAATTTTAAAGATATTATTCGGTATTAGCCCCGCTTTCGCGGAGTTATCCCCAATTCGAAGGTAGATTACCCACGCGTTACTCACCCGTGCGCCACTTTACTATCTTTAGCAAGCTAAAGAGTTCTCGTGCGACTTGCATGTGTTAAGCACGCCGCCAGCGTTCATTCTGAGCCAGGATCAAACTCTCCAATTAAACTATATAAATATTGCAAATAACCTGCAATATAAATTTATGGACCCAACTCTTATTTGTCACTATTTAGTTTTCAAAGATCAAGAAAATAAAGAAAATTATTATAAAAAGATTTATTACAGGAAAACCTTTATTATACTAATTCTTTTTATTTTGTCAAGGAAAATTACACTTTAATTTAAAATAAATTTCATTTTTTTCATTAAGTGAATCAAGACCAATATAACTATTCTTATGCTTTGTCTACACTTATTTTTAAAAATTTTGTAAAAAAGAATAAAATAAATCTTATCCTTAATTTTAAGCGATTTAGGCCATTTCTTTTTTAATAATTATATTATGAAATCGCTTCTTTCCAGCCCTTAGTACTATTTCCTTATCTTTAACATCATTATCCGTTATCAAATAATCAAAGGATTCAATCCGGCTCCCGTTTATATACGCACCACCCTGTTCAATAAGTCTTCTTGCAGCACCGCCTGAATTTGCAAGGCCAGCCATATGATAAAGTTTAAAAGCAGGGATTCCTGCTTTAAGCTGGTCTTCATCAATATATGTGTTTGGTATCGAATCAGCTTTCCCTGTCGCTTCGGCCCTAATAGATGGTAAAATATCCGTTACTATATCATTACGTAATATCGAGCTTGAAGGTAAAATTTCCTTTGACACAACCCGGGGGCCAAACATTTTTTGAGCTCCATGATACGCTTTAATTGCTTCTTTCTTACCATGGGCAAGTGATGTTGCCTCAAATGCCAAAACGGATTTGGCACAGTTTAAATCAGCATCCTTTAGCATGTGAATTGCCTTTATTTCTTCCATCGGCAAGAATGTAAAGAGCGCCAAAAAACGCTCGACATCCTGGTCATCTGTGTTTATCCAATATTGATAGTATTCGTAGGGAGTAGTTCTTTCCGGATCAAGCCATACTGCTCCTTTAGCAGTTTTTCCCATCTTTTGCCCTCCGCTTGTGGTAATTAAAGGAAATGTCAACCCAAAAGCAGTTTTCCTTCTTATTTTGCGAATAAGTTCAATACCGGCAACGATATTTCCCCATTGATCACTGCCCCCCATCTGAAGCCCACACTCATATTCATTAAATAGTTCCAGAAAATCATATGCTTGTAAAATCATGTAATTAAATTCGATAAAACTAAGGCCCTCGTCAGATTCAAGTCGCATTCTATAACTCTCTGCTTTTATCATACGATTAACGCTGAAGTGTCGCCCAATGTCTCTAAGAAGAGGAATATATTCTAATTTTGTTAACCATTGTGCATTATTCAGCAAGAGTGCCTTGCCATCGCTGAAATCAATAAAGCGAGATAATTGATTTTTTATTCCAATTGCATTCTTTTCAACTTCCTCTAAAGTAAGGAGATTTCGCATTTCGGTCTTCCCACTCGGATCTCCAACAAGCCCTGTCCCTCCACCAACAAGAGCGATGGGCCTGTGTCCCTGTCTTTGCATATGTGCAAGCGACATTATCGGTATAAGACTCCCAATATGCAGGCTGGAAGCTGTTGGATCAAAACCTATATAGCATGTAATATTGCCCTCTTGGATAAAATCATTCAATTCTTTCTCATGTGTTGTCTTATCAACAAACCCTCTTTCATAAAGAATATCAATTACATTTGTCATATTTTTTGCCTCGTCATCAAACAACTTGAAACTTAGGAATACGCTTACTTATTCGCATACTCCACAGCTCTGGTTTCACGTATTACAATAACCTTAATCTGGCCTGGAAAAGTTAATGATTCTTCAATATTCTTAACAATATCCCTGCTAAGTAAAATGGCATCTTCATCTGAAATAATTTCACTCTCGACAATGACTCTAATCTCCCTCCCAGCCTGAATAGCATAAGAGTTGGCAACACCTCTAAAAGAATTCGCAATACCTTCGAGATCCTCTAATCTTTTAATATAATTTTCAAGTAATTCTTTTCGTGCTCCTGGCCTCGCACCGGAAAGAGCGTCTGCAGCCTGTACCAGCAAAGCATAAACAGATGAAGGAGGTATATCTTCATGGTGTGCGGCAATGGCATGTATTACTCTTGGAGCTTCACCAAATTTTTTAGCCAATCTAGATCCAATCAAAGCATGGGGCCCCTCAACTTCATGGTCTATTGCCTTTCCTATATCATGTAATAAACCTATACGTCTTGCCAATTTCTGATTTAATCCCAATTCAGCAGCCATAATACCAGTTAAAAAGCCAACTTCAATTGAGTGCTGGAGAACATTCTGTGCATAGCTCGTTCTAAACTTTAACCGACCAATATCTTTAATTAGCTTTTTATGAATACCGTGTACTCCCAAATCGAAAGCCGCCTGTTCTCCAGCTTCTTTTATAACCAAATCAACTTCTTGGCCCGCTTTATTAACAACATCTTCTATACGGGCAGGGTGGATCCTGCCATCTGATATTAATCTGAGTAAAGAAAGACGCGCCACTTCTCGTCTAACCGGATTAAATCCTGATAAAATGACCGCCTCGGGAGTATCATCTATAATAAGATCGATACCCGTTGCCGCCTCAAGCGCACGAATATTCCTGCCTTCTCTGCCAATAATACGTCCCTTCATTTCATCATTTGGAAGTTGTACGACAGAAACAGTATTTTCAGCTACAAAATCGGCAGCATATCTTTGGATAGCGGCTGCCATAATTTTCTTTGACTTTTTATCTGCTTCCTCTTTTGCTTCATTTTCTATCTTTTTAATTAGCCTGGCTCCTTCATATCGTGCCTCATTTTCCATAGCTCTTAGTAATAGTTCTTTTGCTTGCTCAGCGGTTAAACTAGATATCTTTTCAAGCTGCTTTTTTTGCTCTTCTACCAACTCATTGTATTGTTTTTCTTTAAGCAATATATTTTCTTCTCTTTTTTGTAACTTTTTTTCTTTAAGAAAAATTTCACGATCTCTGCGTTCACATTGATCAAGTTTCCGATCTATATTTTCTTCCTTTTGAATTAATCTTCGCTCTCTTTTTTTAAATTCAGTCCGGGTATCTTTTGTTTCAGCATCGAATTCACTTTTCATTTTGAAAAGTTTATCTTTTATTTCAAGTTTGGCTTCTTTTAACAGCGTATCTGCCCCACGTTTTGCATTTTCTATAATTTTAATAGACTCTGCCTTTGAGGTCTTTATCTTTTGAGATATCACCTTCCCCTTTACCCAATATGCAATAGCAAAACCAACTCCAAAGCTAAATAATCCTAATAACATAGTGTATTCATTCATTTTTCTTCTCCCCTGAAACACATAAACCAAAACACTCTTGAAAAAAGATCGTTTTCTGGTTTTTACGAGACCATCTTTTCGATAATAGAAAAAAGGTCAATAATTTGGAAATAATTTAAGAAGAATATATTATGGGGTGAACATGGGGATAGAATTTATATTCGGAAAAAGCAAAAAGGTAATGTTACTATCAAATTTGACATTTTATTTTTGATATTTCCGATTTAATACTCTTTAAATATATGGAACGAGGCATAAGATAAGAACAGGTAAGAGGTAACCCCCACCACGGTGCCGTGTTGGCAGGTCTTTGAACCGAATATTCAGGTGGTCGCCTTATAGTTTCTTTAGGCTTTTCTGTTCAAGCAGAACATGCACACCAAAACCAGAGAAAGCTCCCTATTTTTGATTGTTGGCTCAAAGAACATCTTCCATTCACGAACACGGCAGGGGTCACGTCCTGTATTTAAAAATTATAATACGAAAAATGCTACATTCCATCCCCGGCAGGATTACGTAAGAACAAACTGGTTATGGTGCAAAGGAGGTAAGCATATAGTATTAATGAAAAGGTAATTTTCATAACACATTGATTTGTTATATATTATTAGCCATTTACTGTACATTTGCGTCTAATTCTTCAATCAAACTCGCTGATCGCTTTGAAATATTTATCAATAAATTTGAATACCTTCTTTTCAACTCAAAATAATCATTAGCGATATTCAGCGCGGTCAAAATCAATATTGCATTTTTTGTTATATTAGACGATTTGTTAGATAGCTGATTTTCAACCTTAGCAACTTCTTTTACCAAAAAATCGGCAATCTCTTTTGCCATAGAGGAATCTGCTTCGGTTTTAAAAGTAAATGGGTGCTCAAAAAGCTCTATTGTTACAAATTGATTCAATTATTCTACTATTACCTTTCCTAGACTACTAATAATACCCGCTATCATTATGCTTCTATATTACCATCCAGTCTGGCCATCAGACTATCTAATTTTGACCTAATTGAAGCTTTTATCTCAGTCTGATGGTTTTCCGCCTCAATTTTAACTTGAAGCTCCTGCTCTAATTGTTCAACTCTGTCTTTAAGTTCTGTATTCTTCTTTTTAATTGAATTGTTGATCCCTATCAGCCTTTCAACTTTTTTTTCAATTTCGTTAAATTGTTTAAATATTACTTCATCTTCCAATCTTGTACCTCTTTGCATCTATTATAATATATTCTTTATAAATTAAAGTCAAGATATTTTACTATACCTTTTTCGCATGATGTTTTCAACCATGTCAATATCTTGTAAGGTATTCACACCTATATATTCTTCCTCATCGGTACCGATTGAAACACCGATATTCCTGTTTTCTTTACATCCTATTTCAATAATATCCGTAAAATAAATTTCACCTTGAGTATTGCCAGACCCAATCTTATGTATTGAATCAAATAAAAATTCTTTTTTAAGGCAATAGGTGCCTGAATTAATCAATTTTATCTTCTTTTGTTCATCAGTAGCATCCGATTCTTCCACTATCCCTAATACATGCCCTTTTTTATTTAGTATAATTCTACCATACCCTGTTGGGTTATCAATATTAGTTGCAAGAATAGATATGTCTCGTTTTGTTTTCACATGATCATTTAAAAACCGGGTGGTAGTATTAGAAGTAAGTAACGGAACATCGCCACATAAAATCATTACTTCTTCAATATAATTTGGCAAATATGGAAGTGCGCAAAAAACAGCATGCCCCGTACCAAGCTGCTTCTTTTGTTCCGCAAATATTGCCTCATATTTTTCTGATACAATTTTGCGGACTTTGTCACCCTGATGTCCAATAACAATAATTAGGTTTTTACCCGCAATTCCTTTTGCTGTTTTCACAACATAGGTAATCATAGGTCTACCAAGGATCTCGTGAAGCACTTTGGCTTTATTCGATTTCATACGCGTACCCAAGCCTGCAGCAAGTATTATTACGGCGACCTTGTTATCAGTTTGCATATTTTATCTCTGTAGTTAGTGCCTTATATCTGATTTTTTGTGTTTTTATGTCAAAAAAAAAATAAACACATAACAAATAAATCACAATAAATAAAAAAGGGCAAACCACATTTCCGGCTTACCCTTTTAAACTCAAATTCAATTAATCCTTTCCCAAAGTATTTCTTTGCTATCTTTAAATCATTATCTTGTTTCTGCAAGTTTGATGCGATGGACAGCTCTTTCAAAGGCTGCTTTAGCCCTTGAAAAGTCGATGTCATCTCTTGCCCGATCTTCGGCTAAGCGTTTCTCCGCACGTTCCTTAGCAGCAGTTGCACGTTTTAGGTCTATTTCGCTCCTTTTTTCAGCAGTTTCCGCCAGTACGGTTACTCTATCCGGAAGTGTCTCTGCAAACCCCCCGCTAACAAAAGCATATCGTTCGTTACCATTTGCATCTATGTACTTCATACTACCCGTTTTCAGAGTAGTCAGGAAAGGGGTATGAGACGGAAGCACACCAAATTCTCCAAGTTCTCCCGGTGCCATTACAATCTGAGCATCTTCGCTGATAAGAGATTTCTCAGGTGTAACCACTTCTAATTTAATCTTTTCAGCCATGCTTTAAACCTTTCAGCTATTCTGTTTCAGCCATCTTCTTGGCTTTTTCCACTGCTTCTTGAATACCCCCAACCATATAGAATGCCTGCTCCGGAAGATCGTCATATTTGCCTTCAACGATTTCCTTGAAACCGCCGACGGTATCCTCGATCTTTACGTATGATCCCGGAGTGTTCGTGAAGACTTCGGCAACGTGAAAGGGCTGTGACAGAAAGCGCTGAATCTTTCTTGCACGGGATACTGTCACCTTATCTTCATCGGACAATTCATCTATCCCAAGAATAGCAATAATATCCTGGAGTTCCGTATATTTTTGAAGAATCTGCTGTACCTTTCGGGCAACCTGGTAGTGTTCATCCCCGATATAGGAGGCATCCAGGATTCTGGAGGTTGAATCGAGCGGGTCTACTGAAGGGTAGATACCGAGCTCGACCAGTTTACGGGAAAGGACAACTGTACCGTCGAGATGGGCAAATGTGGTTGCCGGTGCTGGGTCGGTAAGGTCGTCTGCGGGCACATACACACATTGAACAGCAGTAATAGAGCCCTTGTTTGTTGAGGTAATTCGCTCCTGAAGTTCACCAAGGTCAACAGCCAGAGTCGGTTGGTACCCTACAGCAGACGGCATACGTCCTAAAAGTGCAGAGACCTCGGAACCTGCCTGCGTAAAACGGAAAATATTGTCAATAAAAATGAGAACATCCTGTCCTTCTTCATCCCTGTAATATTCAGCGGCTGTCAGGGCGGAAAGCGCAACACGAGCCCTTGCTCCTGGAGGTTCAGTCATCTGTCCATAAATCAGGGCCGCTTTGGGAAGCACACCGGCATCCTTCATTTCATGATAAAGGTCATTTCCCTCACGGGTTCGCTCTCCGACCCCTGCGAATACTGAAATACCACCGTGCTCCATTGCGATGTTGTGAACCATCTCCATCATGATGACGGTTTTTCCGACTCCTGCCCCGCCGAAGAGACCCATTTTGCCCCCTCGCGGAAACGGGACAAGCAGGTCGATAACCTTGATGCCGGTTTCAAGAACCCGTACCGACGTATCTTGCTCGGTAAATGCCGGGGCTTCACGGTGAATCGGGAGCATCTTCTCCTGGCTTACAGGACCGAGCCCGTCAACAGGTCTTCCAACAACGTTGAGAACTCGTCCCAAGCCTGCTTCACCTACGGGCATCATGATCGGTTTGCCTGTATCCTTTACTTTTTGTCCTCTCATCAGACCGTCCGTAACATCCATGGCAATGGTTCTGACCACATTATCTCCCAAATGCTGTGCCACTTCAACAACAAGGTTGTCCTCTTCATCGTTAATGGCAGGGTTGCTTATCGTGAGAGCCGTATAGATTGTAGGCAGATTCCCCTGCTCAAACTCTACGTCGACGACAGGTCCCATAACCTGGCTAATTGTCCCAATATTCTCTCCCATCTAAAAACCTCCAAATTTGTTATTTGTTATTAGTTATTAGTTGTTCGTTATTCAATTTACCATTAACAAATAACGATTAACGAATAACTATATCAACTTCTTAACCCTTAAGCGCTTCCGCACCGCCGACGATATCCATCAATTCTGCCGTAATTGCCGCCTGCCGAGCCTTGTTAAATACCAGCGTCAAGTTTTCAATCATATCATTACAAGCCGATGTCGCATTGTCCATGGCCATCATGCGCGCTGCATGTTCGCTTGTGGACGTTTCGAGCAGAGCACTGTGTAATTGGATATGAACACTTTTAGGGAGCAGGTCTCCCAAAAGGCTTTCCGCCGAAGGCTCACAAATATGTTCGGCAAGATATTCTCCAGCTTCGGCTTCATCTTCGGCAACTTCGATCGGTGGAATGGGAAGGAGCTGTTTTAGGATAGGAACCTGTCTTCCCATGCTGACAAATTCAGCATAAACGACATAAACCTCGTCATAGTCTCCGTTCAGATATCCTTCCACAAGTTTCCGTCCCACATTTGAAGCCACATTAAACCCGAATTTGGTTCCAACGACTCCAATATGCTCGCTTTCTATTGTCATATGGTTCTTTCTGCACCAATCACGCCCCTTTTTCCCAAAATTCGTAAAGGATATTTCAATATCATCACCGGCTCTTTCCTTTATAAACGAATGAGCCTTTTCAATCAGGTTGACGTTGAATCCACCGCATAGCCCCCTGTCTGAAGTACATAAAACCACATTAATTTTCTTTACTTCCTCACGAGGTATCAGTAAAGGGCTGGTTTTATCAGTAGACTTTTCCGCCAGACTCCCCAGTACTTCCGTGAACTTGCCGGCATAGGGGCGAAAATTTTCCATATTATCTTGGGCGCCTTTCAACCTCGAGGTGGCAACCATTTTCATGGCCTTTGTAATCTGTTTGGTTTTTTTAACCGCAGCTATTTTATTTTGGACATCTTTTAAGCTCGCCATAAACTAAAGTCCTTATTATTTAATGGTATCCTTAAACTCTTCCCCATAGGCATTCATGGCCTCGGCCATTACCTTGTCGAGATCATCTGAAATTTCTTCTTTTTCCTTAAGTTCAGAAAAAATCTGCGGATACCGATCTTCAATAAATGAGTAAAGCCCTGCCTCATATTTTCCGAGAACATCAACAGGATATTCATCAAGATATCCTTTGGTCCCTGCATAGAGAACGGTGACCTGTTTTTCCATGGGCAAGGGCTGATATTGCGGTTGTTTCAGGATTTCAACCAGCCTGGCCCCGCGAGTCAACTGCTTCTGAGTTGCAGCATCCAGATCGCTTCCAAAGGCGGCAAACGCTTCCAGCTCACGGTATTGGGCGAGATCCAGACGCAATGTACCTGCCACCTGTTTCATGGCCTTAACTTGTGCTGCACCACCCACCCGGGAAACGGAGAGGCCGACGTTAATGGACGGCCTGACACCAGCAAAAAACAGGCCCGGCTCAAGATATATCTGTCCGTCTGTAATGGAGATAACATTTGTCGGGATATAGGCGGATACGTCACCTGCCTGTGTTTCGATGATCGGAAGAGCGGTGAGGGATCCGGCGCCAAGCTCGTCATTCATCTTAGCAGCCCTCTCAAGGAGACGGGAATGGTTATAAAAAATATCCCCGGGATATGCCTCTCGTCCGGGCGGACGTCTTAAAAGAAGAGAGACCTGGCGATAAGAGGCTGCCTGTTTTGAAAGGTCATCATAAATAATCAGTGCGTGCTGACCCTTATTGCGGAAGTATTCTCCCATTGCACACCCTGCGTAAGGAGCGATAAACTGCAACGTTGCCGGATCGGAAGCACATGCGGATACTATCGTCGTATATTCCATGGCGCCGTATTTTTCCAACACAGCGTGCACTTGGGCTACAGTAGATTTTTTCTGCCCGCATGCCACGTAAATACAGTAGACATCCGTTTCCTTCTGCGCAAGAATAGCGTCGACCGCACAGGCTGTTTTGCCGATCTGACGGTCGCCGATGATCAGTTCCCTCTGTCCGCGTCCAACCGGTGTCATAGCATCTACAGCCTTAAGACCCGTATAACAGGGCTCATGTACACCCTTGCGTGCGATAACACCCGGAGCTACCATTTCAACACGGCTGAAATCCTTGGCATTGATCTCGCCCTTTCCATCAATAGGCTCTCCCACGGCAGAAACGACACGGCCGATAACCGCTTCACCGACCGGAACTTCGGCAATCCTGCCGGTACGCTTGACCATATCGCCTTCCTTGATATGGATATCCTCACCCATAATGGCAACACCCACATTGTCCTCTTCGAGATTCAGCACGAGCCCCAGGACCCCTCCCGGAAATTCAACCAGCTCCAATGCCATAACCTTTTCAAGGCCGTAAACCCTGGCAATACCATCACCGACGGATAGAACAGTACCTGTTTCACTTAGTTCAATCTTCTTGTCGTAATCTGTAATCTGCTCTTTTATTATCTGACTAATTTCTTCGGCTTTTAATTCCATTAGATACCTTCACCCCTTTTTAAAGATTCTCTCATATTAATTAATTGTGTTTTGATACTCCCATCCAACAATATGTCTCCTATCCTTGTTATGACCCCACCAGTAAGAGTGGGATCCTGTTCAACTTTAAAAATAACATCCTTCCCGGTTTTTTTCGATAGTGTAGTTCGAATTTTTTCAACTTCATCGGATGACAGCTCAGTAGCCGAAACCAGGCTGGCACGTACAACACCTTTTAGCTCATCGGCAAGTTTTTGATAGAAATCATTAATACTTCTTAAAAAGCTTATCCGTCCTTTATCAAACAACAAAATGAGAAATGATGACATAACTTTCGAAAGGTTCAGTTTCTCAATGATCGTTAGTAATACCTTTCTGCGGTCTGAAGTATTATAAAGTGGGTTTGCAATCGCTTGTTCAAGCGATTCTTCTCTTTCGACCAAGCTGGCAATACCAATTAGTTCTTCCCTGTAAGTTTCAGCTTTACCGTCCTCTTTGCCAATAAGTAGCAGAGCTTTTGCATATCGCCGTGCTATTGCAAGATTCTTCACTATGCCACCACCTTCTCCAAATATTCATCAATTAGTTTCTTTTGATCTTCTGCCGTAATCTTATTTTGAATGATATCTTCAGCCTTTTGAAGCGACTTTTCAAGGATATCCCTCTGCAACTTCACTTTGGCTTTTTTGAACTCATGCTCAATGTTTCGCTTTGCCTGTTCCTCAAGTTTTTGTGCCGCCGATTTTGCCTCCTCAAGAATTCTCTCCTTGGCTTCATTACCCTGCCTTATATAACTCTGGACTATCTTTCCGGCCTCCTGATCTAAAAGTGATAACTTTTCATTATATTCAGCCAGCTCTTTCTCGGCATCTTTTTTCCTTTCTCCCAATTCTTCTAGTTGATCTTTTATCCCTTTAATACGAGCTCCAAGCGCCTTGGATACCGGTTTGCGTAAAAGGAAAAAGAGTGCAAGAGCTAAAACGGTAAAATTAATAACACGGTACGTATCTGTAGCAATCCATCCCTTTGCTTCTGTTTCTTCGTGTCCTTCTCCGGATGAGCCAGTTGCAATCCCGATAGTACTTAATACTAGTGCTATCGTTATACATATTACAGAGAACCTGATTACAATCAATTTATTTTTCATGCTAATGCCTGAAATATTCATTAAATAGTCCTCCCCAATATTTTTTGAACAATAGCATCTGCAAATGTGTCAACTTCCAGCTGTAAAGATTTTCGGGCACCCTCGACATCCCTTGCAATTTTTGTTCTAGCATTTGCAATATTCGCTTGCGCCCTTTCATTAATTTTTTCTATTATCTTTTGTTCTTCCGCTGAGGCAACCTGTAACAAATCTTTCTTTGCGCTTAATCCTTTTGCCCTTGCCTCTTTAATACCAGAAAAAAAAGCATCATCTTTCTCCTCTACATCCCTTCTGGAAGCCTTGATGCTATTCTCAAAATCAGCAATTCTTTCCTTTCTTTGAAGCAATACATTTCGCATGGGCTTATATAAAATAATATTTAAAACCCATATGAGAAATATAAAATTAACGATCTGTATGATAATTGATCCATCAATGCTTATCATAACATATCCTCCATAATAAAATAGCACTGAGACCTTTTTTCAAAGGTCTCGCCCTATGTATATTTCCGAAAAAACAATCCACTATATTGAAATATTATTAAATGTAAACCAAGCGGTCTATAGCATCAGATAAAATAAATTGTCAAAGGTTTTTTTAATTTTCCTTTTCTTTTTCTTTATTAACCTCTTTTACAGCTTCAGATTCTTTTTTTAACATATCATTTGCATTGATTGACGAAATTGTCCTTGCTTTCATGACACAATTCCCATTGAAAATGACCCCTGTCTCGATCGATATAATCGGAGCTTGAATCTCGCCTATAACACGACTTGGAGGATAAAGCTCAATCTTGTCTTTAGCATTGACAACACCATTTATCTCACCCATAATTATTGCAACGTCAACATTAATTTCCGCTTTAATAACGGCGTTTTCGCCTACAATAACGGTACCACTATCACTGTATATTTTTCCTTCTACATTTCCATCTATCCTTATTGTACCCTGAAATTCAATTGTTCCTTCAACAATGGTTTCGGCTCCTAAAAAAGTAGAAATCGAACCTGCTGTCTTTTCTTTTTTCATACCTCCTCCTAGAAAATACTTTCAAAGATAGAATTCGGTTGTTTGTAGATATCATTCAATCATAAACCGTCTCATACTAACATTTATTAATAAACCGATACAAAGCATCATTGTGACAACTGATGAGCCCCCATAACTGATAAAAGGTAGCGGGATACCGACAACCGGCATAAGTCCCATTACCATCCCAATATTTATAAATACTTGCCATGATATCATTGCCGTAATACCAACCGA
The DNA here is from genome assembly GCA_964561845.1 of uncultured Desulfobacterales bacterium. GTDB lineage: Bacteria > Desulfobacterota > Desulfobacteria > Desulfobacterales > JAUVVS01 > JAUVVS01. The sequence goes on from CAZLRK010000045.1 coordinate 12,553, forward strand.
AAGGATCGTACCAAACGGATCACGGCATTTATATGCAACATTCAAGCTAGAGATAATAAGGAGGAGAAAGACAAAAATGACAACTAAAGAACCAACAAAACCCCATTCTTCTGCGAGAACTGAAAATATAAAATCAGTATGATGTTCAGGCAAAAAAGAAAGTGCATTCTGAGTTCCTTTTAAAAAACCCTTGCCTGAAATCATGCCTGAACCGATGGCTATTTTAGATTGGATAATATGATAACCAGCCCCAAGCGGATCACGATCCGGAGTTAAAAAAGTCAAAATTCTCTGTTTTTGATATCCTTTCAAGAAAAACCATATCAACGGAATCAATGCCGTACATGAAGCTAATATATATACTAATGAGCGCCTTTCAATTTTTGCAAAAATAGTCATTGAACCGGCTATCAAAACAATCAACATGGCTGTCCCCAAATCCGGTTGCTTTACAATCAAAATAAATGGAATTATTGTCAATAACAAAGGGCTAAAAAGTTCACGCAATAGAAAACCCCTGGTATTTGCACGCATTGAATAATATCTTGATAGAATAATAATTACACCAATCTTGGCCAGCTCTGACGGTTGAATTGAAACAGGACCTAGTATTAGCCAGCGCCTTGATCCTCCAACATTTTTCCCAAAAAATAGGACACAAATCAAAAGAGTAATGCATATCACATAAATTACATGAGCCCATCGATCAAATATTTTATAATTAAATAGAAAAGCAATAACCATTCCGATTAATCCCACGCAAAACCATACTAACTGCTTAATATAAATTATTTGTTGTGGAGTTGATATGCCTGCCATTGCAGCGCTGTATAATGTAATAAGTCCAAAGGCTCCAAGTAGAAGTGTAAGTCCTAATAAGCCCCAATCAAAGTATGCTACAAGCCGCCTATCGAACATAAATATTAGCCTCTTAATGCAGGTCGTTAGCTTTCATCTCGGTTTTTAACTTTTTGCCTGGTTTATCATTTGACAAATATGTCTTTATTAATTCTCTTGCAATTGGCGCTGCTGTACTTGAACCGTGCTCTCCATGTTCTATAATTACAACAACCGCTATCTGGGGGTCATCAGATGGCGCATAAGCCACAAACCACGCATGAGGTTTTAGATGATATTCTCTTTCCTCTTCTGAGTCAGTATCATCAATATCACTGCTAACCACCTGTGCCGTTCCAGTTTTACCGCTGATCTTAATTCCGGGTATTCTTGCAATCCGTGCGGTACCCTTTCTAGTGTTCACCGTTTCCCATAGTCCTTTTTTGACAATTTCCAAGGTTGTGCTACTAGCAGGTAATTTACCAGTAATCAGGCTTTCGCTTTTAAATAAAATCTTACCTTTATCTGTTTCAATTGTCTTTAATATCTCAGGCTTATATATTGTACCGCCATTAGCGACTGCCGAAATCAAAACCAGAATCTGTATTGGTGTAACAAGGTTATAACCCTGCCCAATGGCCACAGAAAGGGTTTCACCGCCTTGCCATTTAATCCCCTTACGTTGTTTCTTCCAGGCTGCAGTCGGAATTAAACCTTTTGATTCTTGATCAAGATTTATTCCGGTAGTTGAACCAAAATCACATGATTTGGCGTACCATGCAAGTCTATCTACACCCAGCTTTTGCCCAACCTGATAAAAAAACACATCACATGATTCAGCTAATGCTCTTACAACATTAACAGAACCGTGCCCACCTTTTTTCCAGCACCGGAAAACACGATCTCCTAATTTATAATGTCCTGGACAGTAAAATGTGATTTTTTCATCGATAATCCCTTCCTCCAACCCTGCAGTGGCTGTTATAATTTTATATACCGACGCCGGAGGGTATTCAGCTTGAATAGCCTTGTTTTCCATTGGCCGCAAAGGATTGGTAATAAGAGAATTCCATTCTTCATGGGACAAACCGGAAACAAAAATATTCTGATCAAATGAGGGGCTGCTTGCCATGGCAAGGATATGACCGGTTTTAGGTTCCATAGCGACTGCTGCACCCGCTAGACCTATTAATAGAGCTTCAGCCCTTTTCTGCACTTCTAGTTCAATGGTAAGAGAGATATTATGCCCCGGTTGAGCTTGAACCGTTTTCAATATTCTTACAACCTGACCGGTTACATTTACTTCAACCTGTCGTCCTCCACGTTTCCCTCTAAAAAACTGTTCATAAGCCTTTTCAACACCAAACTTCCCGATAAAATCACCGCTACTGTAATCCGAATATATTTTGGATTTAAGTTCATCAGAATTAATTTCACCCAAATATCCTATAAGATGTGCAGCACTATACTTATTTATGTAGTGCCTCAGAGGTTTAACATTAATTTCAATCCCCGGAAGGTCAAATTTGTGAACCTCAATGACGCCCAATGTATCTCGATCAATATCTTGCCTCAACAATATGGGTTTATAGGGTAACGTACTATTATTGCATGTAATTTTTGATATAAGATCTTTTTGTGAAATTTTAGTATATCCGGACAGTTTTTTAATGGTATTAACAATCGGCTTTGCATCTTCCGCTATTATGCTCAAATCAAAAGAGGGACGATTATCCACCAATAATTTTCCATTTCGATCAAAAATCAGTCCTCTAGGGCCGGAAATATTTTGTAACCGTATACTATTGCTCTCAGAATGTCGTCTGAATTCATCCCCCTTAACTATCTGGAGGTAAAAAAGGCGCGCAAAAAGAACAACAAAAGCAGCCACGATACAAAACATGACGCCGGCCAGACGCTTTTTGTACCATTCACTATCAACATCCTTTAAATATTTTTTCAAAACTCTCTATACTAAATTGGTTCGAAGATTTTAATTACTTTCAGCAAACAATTCCTTAAACCACTTTTTCAATTTTCTATGAGCATTATTTAAAATTATTAAAAAAATCGGCCCTGTGAATAATGCCCACAAAACCTGCCATAAAATAATTTTTATTTCAGCTTTAGAAAGCTGTGAAGTCGGTCCTAAGATAGAAGGAATTGCTATAAATATGCAGTTCTCTACTAATACTCCGATTGCAACAATAACCAAAAAAAGAAGGCTGTTTTCAACCTGAAAATTTTTTCTAAGCCACTGAACTCCGATAAATAACCAAAAATAAGTTGTGATATACAACCCGAAAAGCCCTCCTGATAAGCTGTCTATTAGAAATCCGATAAAGAGTATAACAAATATGCTTTCACGGGTAGGACGGAAAAGACCGAGATATATAATAAACGGAACTAATAAATCATACAACATAATTGATGGGGGAAGATATGGAACAACTGATGTTTGAAAAATTACTAAAGAAAGGCAAGTTATTATATAGAAGCAATATGTCATTGTTTTTTTACATGTTTGATTTTTAAAGGATTTACTAAAACTAAAACTTCTTCAAGTTTTTCAAAATCAACAAAAGGCATAACTGTAACATCCTGAAAGATACCCGAGCTCGGCTTTACAACTTCTGAAACGTAACCTATACTTAATCCTTTTGGGAAAACACCGTCCAATCCAGATGAAACAATAGTATCACCTACTCTCACATCGTGCTTTCGTAAAACATATTTAAAAATATATCGATCGGTAGAATCACCTTTGATCACTCCACGAGCCCTTGTTCTTTGAACGATAGCATCAACTGCACTGTTTTGGTCTATTATGAGCAATACCTTGGAATAATTATTTAAAACTTCAGCGACCTGTCCTGCGATACCATCTGGAACCACTACTGATTGCCCTTTTTGAACCCCGTCAGATTTGCCTCTGTCTATGAGTATTGTTTTATACCAATGAGAAGGGTCCTTACCGATTACTTCAGCAGGAAGAACTTGATGGTCAATGGATTTCTTAAAGTTTAATAATTTACGGAGCCGATAGTTTGTAAATTCTATTTCGTTCAGCTTCTTATTTTGTTCAACGGCATTTCTTAACTCTTTCTTTATATTCTTATTCTCTTTTGCTGCTGAAACTAAATAGAAATACTGACTCCATGTATGTCTAGCAAAACGGATCGAATGGGTAACAGCATTCTGGAAAGGAGCAATAATGTAAATAGCAATTCGCCCAAGTCCATATGGAAGATCGCCGTGTCTTTGTGTTATAGAAAGGGCTATGATGTTGATGGCGATTAGCAGGGTCAAGCCAACAATCACCATCATCTTTTTCGAGAACATGTAATTAAATTATTACTTGTTTAAGGATTTCAATGGAGTCTAATATTCGACCTGAACCAATGGCTACTGTTGATAACGGATCCTCCGTTACCGTTATCGGAAGTCCGCTTTCCTCTTTTAAAAGTTTGTCCAAATTTTTTAGTAAAGCACCTCCACCAGCTAGTACAATACCTCTATCAACAATATCCGCTGCAAGCTCCGGAGGAGTCTGTTCCAGGGCTATTTTTATCGTTTCTACTATGGCATCTATTTGCTCGGAAATTGCCACTCTTATTTCTTCTGAATCAATGGATAGAATCTTTGGAATCCCCGATACAAGGTCTCTGCCTTTAACTTCTATTGTTTCCAGATCTTGTGGATCAGGGTATGCATTTCCGATTGTTGTCTTGATATATTCAGCTGTCCTTTCACCAATTAAAAGATTATATTTCCTCTTTATATACTGAATAATACCGGCATCCATTTTATCTCCTGCAACTCTTATGGATCTGCTATAAACAATTCCCGCCAGAGATATCACCGCCACCTCGGTTGTTCCACCACCTATATCAACAACCATATTGCATGTTGGTTCGGTTATCGGCAAATCGGCCCCAATTGCCGACGCCATGGGTTCTTCAACTAGAAAAACCTCTCGAGCCCCTGCAGATTCCGCAGATTCTCTTACAGCCCGCTTTTCAACCTGAGTAATCCCAGACGGCACTGCGATAATAATTCTGGGTCTGATAAATGTCCGCCTATTATGTACCTTTTGAATAAAATGGCGCAACATTGCCTCTGTAACCTCAAAATCAGCAATAACCCCGTCACGTAAAGGACGGATTGCCATAATATTGCCGGGTGTTCTTCCCAACATATTTTTTGCTTCTGTGCCAACCGCCAAAACACGATTTTTTAACCTATTGTCAGTATGAACCGCCACAACCGAAGGTTCATCTAATACAATACCTCTTCCCTTAACATACACAAGCGTATTGGCAGTGCCCAGGTCGATAGCGAGATCCGTCGAAAATATTCCTAGAATAGAGTCAAAAAAATTCATAGTACCCCTTCTTCGCACTAAAAGTGCTGATGTCTATTAGATGTAATATTACCAAGTTTTAATCATTCAATTTAATGTGATTACTATCAAAGAAATATCAATATTTCAAGGAAAAATATCAGTAACTGTATTGCCATTGAAAAATCAATATTTTTATTTCATTTGAATATTTTTAAATACGGCATCATGTAGTTTTGGTCTAAAGGACTTTATTTTTTCATTACTACGTGATGGATGTATACGGTTTGTTAAAAGTATTACAATAACTGAACTTTCAAGGTCCATCCAAAAAGATGTCCCTGTAAAACCTAGATGTCCAATGCTCTTTTTTGAAAAATAACTACCACAACTAGAATCCAACAAAGATGGAGTATCAAAGCCAAGGGCTCTACCTGAATCTTCCCGACGCTGAAAAAACTTGTTCACTAAATCTTTTTGAAATAAATGATTTTGTGAACTACCATAAAAAACAGATAATAATTCCGACAGGAGAATATTAGCATCACTAGCTGTGCCGAAAAGACCGGCGTGTCCCTCAATCCCTCCCATTACATATGCGTTATCATCATGTACCGCGCCCTCTAAAAGAATATTTCGCCATGGACAAAATTCAGTAGCCGCAAATTTTCCATCTGGTCGCTCCAAATTAAGATCAACAAAAAAAAGGTTTTCAATTTTAAGGGGATTGTAAATCTCTTCATAAACATACTGATCAAGGCGTCTACCTGATATACTTTCAACAACCCACCTTAGAATCATGAACCCAATGTCGCTGTATAATACCTTTTGTCCGGTAGGATGCAGCAAAGGTTCTTTTACAAGAAGATTCCTTAACACATTTATACGACTATATAAAGGAAGGTTGCGCAATTTACTAAAATATGGACGATAATCAGGAAGACCTGAATTATGATAAAGAAGATGGCTTATCTTAATTTTACCTTTTCCCGTTCCATGTAATTGTGGCAATACTGATCCAATATCTTGCTCTAAATCAAGCTTTTGTTGCTGCATCAACTTCATAACTGCCAGAGTTGTTGCAAGTGGTTTGGTAAGGGAAGCCAAATCAAAAATAGTATCTTTAGTCATTCGTCGTTTGGAAAATATATTAGCATACCCATATGCTTTAAAAAAAATAATAGAATCTTCCCTAAAAACCAGAAGCACTCCTCCTGGAAATATATTTTCTGATATTGCCTGCTTCATCAATTTATCAACAAGTTCCATGGTGTCACCGAACTTCAGCTCTCGTTAAGTCGTTGAGTTGTTGAGTTGTTGAGTAGTTAAGTAGTTGTCATAATATGAATAATAGCCGTTTTATAAAAATGGACAAACAACCGATTGCAAATATTAACATATTGATTTAATAATAATTCTTTCCTACTCAACCATTTAACCACTTAACCACTCAACTTTATGAGAAGTTACGCTAATCTTGTAGCAGGTTTATGAAACGACAGCAACTGCCCATCGGTGTTTAAGGTTGCTTCAATTCCCATGGGAATTGTAATATTGTCCAATCCATGACCTATCTCAAAACCGCTAATTATTGGAATATTAATGTCTTCAAATATATCAGCAATAATACCATGAATCTCTTCCGGCTTCCCACAATTTGTAAAAGAACCCAGAACAAGTCCTGCAATCCCATTAAAGCAACTCGATAGCTTCATATGCATCAGCATCCTATCGATTCTATAGCTTGCCTCACCCCTATCTTCCAAAAAGAGAATATGTTTGTTAAAGCTGGGTTCAAACGGCGTTCCTATAAGATGGCACAGCGTAGTAAGATTTCCTCCTAAGACCGGTCCAAATGCAGAACCGGACTTAATTACAATACCCCTTTTCGTTGTTATTTCAAGATTTACGCCCGATGATAAAGCAAAACGCATCGCCTCTTTTGTTTTTTTGGTGGCATCGGAAAGGGATGTTACCACCGGCCCATGAAAAGTAACAAGGCCGCATTTCATATATATCGTCGATAAAAGTGTAGTTATATCGCTAAATCCGATAAATATTTTAGGATTCTTTTGAATGGATTCGAAATCTAATAAAGGAAGTATTTTAATTGAACCGAACCCCCCCCTTGCGCATATAATTGCCTTAACCGTCTTTTCTGTAAAAAGTCTGTTCACCAAAGCAGCACGATGTGTATTTGGTCCGGCAAGATATCCCTTTTGAGAAAAAAGATCATCCGGGATGTAAGTATGAAATTTCATTGATTCTAAAACAGTTATGCCTTTATAAAACTTTTCTTTATTAAAGGGACTCGAGGGAGCAATAACTCCGATGGTATCTCCCGGTAGTAAGCGATGGGGAATAATAATTTCCTGTTTAGTGTCCATGAGTATTGATAAGCATGTATTAGTGTTTTATCGGCAACCAATTGTATAAGTTTGTTAAAAGAAACTGAAAACCGGATAAATAAAACATAAAATCTTGACTTTAAGGATTCTTTCTGTTACGAATAAATTTTAAGTCGGGGCGTGGCGCAGTCTGGAAGCGCACTTGAATGGGGTTCAAGGGGTCGGAGGTTCAAATCCTCTCGCCCCGACCAATTTTTTTATTAAAAAAGCGGGTAAACATAGTAAAATATTCGCTCTTTTTTTAATTTTAGTGACCACACATAACGCAATCAATTTATCATAGCAAAAAAAATAGCATATGTAAATAAGCGAAATCACACAAATCATTTTAAAAAAATTACGAGACTTAACGGAGCAGTTTTTGTAACAATTTCATAAAATTTCAATTAATGAAAAACACAAAGTAATTTCCATAAAAAGCACTCCCAATCTAAAAAGTTGGTGAATTTCCGAAACAAATATTAAAGGAGGTAAAACATGAGGCGTTATAGAGCTTTTTTGTCGATTTTATTTGCTGGTACCGCCCTCTTAATAACAAGCTGTGCAACTGCGCCAAAGATTGAACGTACTGCAGTAGATACTACTATAGACCTTAGCGGACGTTGGAATGATGCTGATTCGAGAATGGTATCTGAAGAGATGATAAATGATTGTCTTAATCGGCCTTGGTTGCAAAGATTTAAAACAAAACACAGCGGAGAAATACCCACCGTTATTGTGGGACGTGTCAGAAATCGTAGCCATGAACACATAAATGTACAAACATTTATAAAGGATCTTGAAAGAGCTTTGGTCAATTCAGGAATGATTCAATTTGTAGCATCAAAAGGAGAACGAGCTGATATTCGTGAAGAAAGGAAGGATCAGGCCAAGCATGCTTCTGATGAAACCATGAAAGGCCCGGGCGAAGAGATCGGAGCAGATTTCATGTTGATTGGCGTCATCAATACTATCAGGGATGACATAGGTGGAAAGGCAGTCATGTTCTATCAAACCAATCTTGAATTGATTAATTTGGAAAATAATATAAAAGTGTGGATTGGGGAAAAGAAAATAAAAAAATTGATTAAAAAGAAAAAATTGACATGGTAGGAGGCTGAAAGATGATTATACATTTAAGAAAATTTGTTTTTTGTATTTTTTTTCTTTCGGGAATTTTCATTATTTCCTGTGCTCCCCCGATTACGCATTATGCCAAGGTTGATAAGGTTCTTATGCAACAGGATTACTATTCCGCTTTGGAACTAATCGAGGAAAATAAAGAAAAATATGCCGAGCGAAATGCTGTTATCTACTATCTGGAAAAAGGAATTATTAATCATTTTGCCTCAAACTATGAAGAAAGCAATGAAAGTTTATCAAGGGCGGAATCCATAATGGATGAACTTTACACTAAATCGATTTCCAAACAGGCAGCCTCCTTTATGATAAGTGATAACATAATACCTTATCGCGGAGAAGACTTCGAGAACGCCATGGTCAACCTATTTATGGCTTTAAACTACATAGGATTGAATAATAAAGAAGATGCACTCGTAGAAGCCCGTAAAGTAGATAATAAATTGAATATTATCAACAGCCAATATGAAGACGATAAAAAAAATATTTATAAAGAAGATGCTTTTATTCGTTTTCTAATGGGAGTTCTCTATGAAACAGACAGAGAGATCAACGATGCTTTTATCTCTTATCGGAAAGCTGAAGAAATCTACAGTAACGACTACTTGAAAAACTATGGGGTTTCACCATCGTCTCTTTTGATAGAAAATCTGCTAAGTGCAGCCAAGGCCATGGATTTTCAGGATGAACTATCTGAAATTCAAGAAAAATATACCAATGTAAATTATATGAATCCAGCCCGAAAAAGGAAAATGGCGGAGATATACTGTATCCACTATAATGGTAGGGGACCCATTAAAGCTGAAAGAAGCTGGCACATCGCTATGCCTGATAAGTATATAGCCAAAATTGCCTATCCAATTTTTGAAAAAAAAAGCTACCAAATTTCACAAAGTAAGATAACACTGAAGAATTTAACATCTGATTCTTCCTTTCAATTTAAAACAGATCTGATGGAAAATATTGCTTCCATCGCAAGTATGAATCTTGAAAATAGAATAAACAGAATCAAGGCAAAGGCCATTGCAAGAGCAACAATAAAATATCTTGCAACTACAGCAGCTTCAGAAAAGGCTGAAAAACAAGGCGGGGCTATGTTAGGTCTGCTGGCTAAAGTTGCAGGTAATGTTGCCAGTGTGGCAACAGAACAGGCTGACATTAGACACTGGAGATTACTCCCAGCGGAGATAAGGGCTGGCCGAGTTATAGTTCCCCCGGGAGATTACGAGGGGAAAGTAGAATTTGTCAACGCCGGCGGGAATGTGCTTAACTCAAGAGGGGTTGAACGTTTTACTGTTCAAGCAGGGGAAAAGCGATTTCTTATATATCAGACCCAAATGTGATGAATTCGCAAAAAGTCGAATTCATCACGTTTTAGGTTTTAAGTGTTAGGTTTGAAGTTATTGTATTACAACTATTTACAGATACTTAAAACTTTAAACCTTAAACTTAAAACTTAAAACGCTCGTAAAAGACATGCACTGTTCTTTCTTTACACTCACTTATGCGCGAGTTTTGCACGAAAAAATTTAATTACCTTTAAAGCGGCTTTGTTTTCAAACAGCTAAAATATTACGAATTTTTTAGTTTGCTCATTCCGTTTAAGGGTTTGAGTTGCATGTAGAAATATTAAAAGGAGAATAATGTGCTTAAAATAAGCAGACATTTTATTTGGACCATTCTGTTTCTTACAATTACGGCATTAATTATAAACGGATGCGCCACAAAGAAAGAAAATAGACTCAAATCAGCAAAGCAATCATCTCAATCTAAAAAGAAGAAGGATATTGAATCAACAAGAGGAAAGAAACCGGACTGGGTTGATGGAGAGAGTATACGATACCCCTCCACTTCTTATTTGTCAGGGGTCGGTTATAGCCCTGATCGACAGGCTGCAGAGGATAATGCAAGGGCTGAGATTGCCAAAATCTTTTATAGTGATATAAATTCTAGGAGCAAGACTTACCAGGAGTATTTCCAAACAATATCCGGAAAGAATTCAAAAACGGCAGAAAGCCTTAGCATGGAAGAAATTACCGAGGTTTCAACCAAAAAGGTTCTTTCAGGGGTCAGAATCGTCCAAATCCATGAGGCAACACAACCAAAACCTATTTTTTACGCTCTTGCTGTTCTCGACCGAAATCAATCTGTAGAAATATTACGCAATAAAATCAATGAATTAGATCAAAATATTCAAAACCTTCTCTTAGATGCAGAAAATGAAAAAGATAAACTTTCCAAAATCAAAAAGCTCAAAGCTTGTACTCGAAAGTATATCATGAGGGAAGCCTATGATGCAGAGCTTAGAATTGTCAGTCCATCCGGAAAAGGGATAACACCACCAGTCAATTTTGCCAAAATAAAAAATCTGCTTAATGATATCCTTCTTAGAGATTTCTTAATTGCCCTGTCCGTTAAAGGGAGCAAGGCACAAGAGATCAAGGAAGCATTGGTTGAAGCATTAAATCAAAAAGGATTTTCCGTTTCAGATGACCTTGATAAAGTAAGCGTAATAATAAGGGGCAATGTTAAAATTAAACCCGTTGACCGCGGAACGTCGGACTGGAAATACGTCCGGTGGAATGTTTACATAGATATGGTAGACCGTAAAGGCGGAGCTGTATTTGGGAGTGTAAATAAGACAGGAAGAGAAGGGCATCTATCCCTCCCTCAGGCCGAAAACAAGGCGGTTCGAAAAATACAAAAGAAAGTGACAACAGACATTGCCAATGAGCTAAACCAATATATTTTTTCTCGGTAAATCTTGAATTCCGATATAAGGATCAAAAAAAATGCATATTTTTTCAAAAATACCG
>CAZLRK010000046.1:0-23445 GCA_964561845.1 uncultured Desulfobacterales bacterium
TAAGGTCAGCGATGTCTTGACACTTTTGGGTCAGCGATGTCCTGACACTTATCACCTAATACTTAAAACATGAACCATAATAAAAATACATGAAATAAGAAAAAAGTCAACATATTTTTTGTTTTAAATTAAACACTAATTAATTTATTTTAAAAACTACTATAAAATAAACTGAGGAGGCAAATATGATAGCACAATTATCCGTTTATCCTGTTGGTGAAGGAACAAGCCTTAGTCGGTTTGTAAAAAAGGGAGTAGAAGTAATCGAGGGATCAAACTATACCTATGAAATTGGGGCTATGGGCACGGCTATCGAAGTGCCTGACATAGATGCACTGTTTAAACTGGTTAAACAGGTGCATACAGCTTATGTGTCTGAAGGCGCCCGCCGGGTTATTATCGACCTGAAGGTAGATGACCGGCGGGATAAAACGGCTTCTATCGAATCAAAGAAATCGGCAGTAAGAAACCCTGAAAGGTATACTTAAATTGAGAAGATGAGTGAAATACAATTATGACGGTTTCGTAAAAAGTAAAAAATTATCTTTTACGAACGTTTTAAGTTTAAGGTTTTAGGTTTTAAGTATCTGCAAATAATTGTAATACCATAACTTCAAACCTAACACTTAAAACCTAAAACGTGATGAATTCGACTTTTTACGAATTCATCAACTATACATCTGAATAAACCGCCGAGGCAGCATCCAATGCTCCCGGAGTAGTTTTCACACCCTGTGCCTTCAGGGCAGACTCAAGGGCCGATAGAAAAAGAAATACATTTTTTTTGCGTGAAGATTGACCCATCAAACCAACTCGCCATATCTTACCGGCGAGGTCGCCCAGCCCTCCTCCGATTTCTATTCCAAAATCATTCAGAAGAGATTTCCGTACCTTTAAGTCATCTGCGCCGTCCGGAATGCAAATGGCATTTAGCATGGGCAGTCTTTCAGATTCGGAAACAAGCATGGAGAGCCCCATACCCTCTATTCCCGCAACCAGGGCTCTATGATTTAGTTGGTGCCTTTCAAAACGGGCTTTAAAACCCTCTTCAGCAATGATCCTCAATGCTTCACGCAGCGCATAAATCATATTAATGGGTGCTGTATGATGATATTTTCTGTCGGCGCCCCAATAGCTGCCCACCATGCTCATATCCAGATACCAGCTCACAACCGGACTCTTACGCTTTTCAAGAACTTCCATGGCAGCGGAACTGAATGAGATTGGAGAAAGACCTGGAGGGCAGGAAATGCACTTCTGGGTTCCGCTGTAGGCGGCGTCAATCCCCATTTTGTCCAAAGCAACTTCCATTCCTCCTAATGAAGTTACCATATCCACAAGAAAAAGCGCGCCTGACTCATGAGCGATGGTAGAAAGCTCTTCCAGAGGCTGGCACACGCCGGTTGAAGTTTCGGCGTGAACAACCGCAAGAAGCTTTGGTTTTTTACCTTTTATAGCTTCCCGGACTGCATTAGGATTAACAGTCTTACCCCACTCACTATCCACCCGTATAAGTTTGCCGCCCAGCCGGTTAACTATGTCAGACATCCGAGTTCCAAACACCCCGTTCACACATACCACCACTTCATCACCAGGTTCTACCAGATTTACAAAACAGGTCTCCATACCCGCGCTCCCCGTGCCGGATACAGGGATTGTTAAAGCGTTTTCAGTTTGAAAGAGGAACCTGAGCAGGCGTTGGGTTTCATCCATGATGGATAAAAAGGTCGGATCAAGATGACCGATACATGGAGCTGACATGGCCTGGAGAACTCTTGGGGCCACATCGCTTGGACCCGGTCCCATGAGTACACGTACGCCAGGATCTATATCTCTAAAATCATTAACATTTAAACTCATTGAAACCTCCTGATTATATTTCTTTTTGTAAGAACCATTCTTCGTTTAGCATCCGGTTTCGCAGCTTGTCAATGGAAATTGGTGATAAGATCTGGAAGATAGGCACCAGGTGGGATTATTTTGCAAAAGATACTGTCGGTAAACAAATGGTTAAAGCTGTTTTCTATATAACAAGAAATGTGGGGTCACATCTTGACGGACTGCTGCTCAAATCCTTTTTCGCTTTGTCTAAAGCGTTTTTTGAACCCCATTTGTTTCCGTATGCGCAAAATATCATTTTCATCGGGAGGAAAAGGATAGTTGCGGATATCCGGGCCGGGCCTGGAATTGGCAAAGGGGCGGTTGCAGGCCACCTGGCCGTCATAGCCTTTGCAGCCGCTGGTTCGAAAAGGCTCGCCGCTGTCGATTACCTGATCAAGTTTATCTGGTGACACACCAAAACCCACTATCCGACCGGTGTCATCATAGATAAATCTTTCTCCATGGTTGATATTCTCATCGATCACGTACCGGGCAAGCTGTATACGACGGTAATGATTCATCTCCGGCATTTTGTGGTCCGACATGACTGAGTCGGTTTCAGGGAAAAATGAAAACAAATGGGTCCACCCTCCCATATCCTGGATAGTCTGTATAGCCTCCACCATTTCCCTTTCGGTTTCTCCCATTCCCACCACAAAATGCGAACCGGCATTTTTCTTTCCAAAAATATCAATGGCGTCGGAAAGACATTCCAAATAAGTATCCCACTTGTGGGGACCGCCCACTCCGGTACCGCGGCATTTATTGAATAGATTAGGGGTGGCAAGATCAATTGCTACACCGATTTTATCCGCTCCGGCAGTCTTGAAATCAAGCAAATCCTCCCGGGTAACTATGGTGGGAGAAATTAGCAGGGATACGGGGATGTCAAAACTGGATAGTAAAAGCGCGCAAATATCTTTTGTGTCCTGTATAGCCCGCTTATTAGTAATCATTGAGATGCAGATCCGCTTTATACTGTTTTGCCGTTTTAAAATGCTTTCAAAAATCTCTTCAACCGCGTAAGTCGGCCAGGTGACCCGAATAAAGCTTTTCTTGCTGTAACCTCCGGGCCGTTTGCTTGAAAGGCCGCAGTAGGCACATCTTGCCGCGCATCCCGACCTATAGGTCAAGAGAAGGTTGATGCAGTAAAGTTTTGCTCCACGGTAAAAAAGGCCTGGCTTAAATCCCAGAGTCATTGCGGCTGCGAGGCTCATCCGCATATATTTCGGACTTTCCTGAATTTGGTCCTTATGGTGATCCATATGTGGTCTCTCCTTATTGGTTTACCAACTGCTGCCTGACAAATCCTGTGATACGGAGCAGCAGGTTCTTTGGTACTTTATATCAAGTCCGTAATCCATTGCACGGGCAATGGCCTCTTCCGAGGGCAGGGCCATCCGGTTCACTCCAGCATCTACGGCGAGAACTTCCAGCCGGCTGTTCCCCCTTTGCCGGGCACAGCCCAGGCTGATTTTCGTTCCAGTCATCTTGAAACGGGCTTCGGCGATGATGTCGGCCACTCCTTCGACCTTTGGCGGGGCTGCCTTGAACACCGGTGTGCCGGGAATTCCCATGAGCGAAACAATCACTATCTGTTCTACGTCAAACCGGGAAATCATATCAACGGCTTTCTTTTCCCCTTTGATTTTGCCGTAATTCAGTCCGCAGACAATATGCGGGATGATCGGCAATTCTGCTTTTTGCAGGGCTTCCATGGATGATGCGATTTTAGAAACGCCGAATGGCAAATGGTAAATCTTTTTTAATGTATCATCATCACCGATCACATCGATAAGGGCCTGGTCAACACCGGCGTGTTTAAGGGACAAAGCATCTGTATCATCAATGAAACCGCTATGTATTGAAACAAACAGATTAGTCTTATTCTTTATTTCCTCTATGGCCGGAATAAATTCTTCCCACGGCAAACATCCGTTCTGATCACATCCGCCGCTGATCAAAACTCCGTGGTTCCCATTTTTGTTAAGGCGGAGGCATTCTTTAATCAAACGACCCGGGTTAATCACCTGAATCATGGATTCCAGAAGTTTGCCTTGGCAGTGATCACATAGAAGGGCGCACTGATCTCCGGTTATGGAAACGGCAGGATATTTACCGGAAAGGCCGTTATAGGAAAACATGCCCGGAAGGTAAAAAGTAATGCTTTTGCCGAAAGTATTCCAGGAGATTTCCCTGGCCTTATGTAATCGCTCCTTCAGATTCCGCATAATACTCCCTGTAGGCAACCCAGCAAAATTTGATGATCTCTTCGAACCGGTCCCATTGTTTTTCCATCAGTTGCCTTCGTTGAAATGCCCTTTCCAGCGTTTCTCCGAAAAGATCCCGCCACTCGGTGTCATATTCTCTCAGAAGCCCTAAATCGTCCTGTTGAACAGCACGTGCGGCCCACTTGCCCGCCATGCGGCCGCAGGTTATGCCGGTAAAGATCCCGGCGCCAGTAATAGGGTGGGTGTGGCCTGCGGCATCGCCTGCAAGCATGATATTTCCATGAACAGCATTCCTGACGGGTTCAGCCGGAATCCAACCGGCTGTATAGGCGTACGGCTGACTTTTTATCTTTCCTTCCTTTGTCAGTCGAGACACAAACCGATCAAACACCTTCCTGATTGAACGTCGCCCACTTTTGCCGTGTTTTAGCCCCAGACCCACATTCGCCTCGCGACCTTTTGGAAAAAGCCATCCATAGCCTGCGAAAATTTCCCGGTCAAAATAGACCTCAGTAAATTCCAAGGGACAGGTCAAGGCGACCCTGGCTTGAATACCCAGGATCAGGTTCCGTTTCACGGACCCAATCCATCGGCCAACCTTTGAGCGGGGACCGTCCGCCCCGATGATCACCTTGGCCTGCACTTTGGAGAGCCGGCCGTCTTTTCCTTTAAGGGAGACTTTACTATTGTCAGTTATAGATGAAGCCCACGTAGAAAGCAGGATATTGGTACCTGCTTTTCGGGCGGTATTGGCAAGGGCCTGGTCAAAAAGATCCCGGTGTATGATAAAACCCGGTGCGACGGTTTCTTTTATCTCGTTTCCCGGCAGGATGGTCTTCATCCCGCGGACCGGTTGAACCACAAAGCGCCGGCCCAGGTTTATCTTTCCTAAAAGAGGCGCTGGGATGTACTCCGCACATTGGACAGGAACACCGATAACATTCCGGCGCTCCACCACAAGCACCTTGAGCCCTTTTTGGGCGGCGACCAGTGAAGCGGCCAACCCGGCAGGCCCGGCACCCACCACAAGAATATCGCAGTTATGCTTTGAATGGATATAAAAGGAGTTTTTTAAAATAAAGACCTCTTTATTGTACTATTTTCGTTGTCGGAAATCTAAATCTCGACATTTAACACCGTACTGAGCAGGTCCAGGTTGACTTCGGTCTGACTGTCGAATTTTCCGGCATAGGCTTCTTTGGCCTGATCAAGGTCGTAACAGGTAGTATTGTCAATATCCAGGAGGATTCCCGGAAGTTCAGATTTCTTAAAATCATCCATGTGCTTGGTAAAAAACGGCTGACAGCAGCAGCCGATGTATGCGGAAACGCCGTCCGCTTTCATCCGCATCAGTTCATCCCACAGGTCTTCGAAACTGACGATACTGATCACCTTCATTTTTTTATTCCAACCCATGGACCATGCAAGTCCGATGGAACATCCCTCTTCTCCGCAAATCTTGCATCCTTTTTCATATCTTAATTCACATCCGGTGAGTTTGGCACAATAAGGGAGAAGAAGCACGGACGGCTCTTTTTGAATGACATCTTCAAACGAACCGTTGGCCACTGCTATCAGGTTGCAATGCTCCAGGGGAATACCGTATTTTGTAATTTTGACCTTTTCAAGGGCCTGATCCAGGGGCTTTATAAAATCCTCATATTTCATCCCCGGAATGACAATTCGCTTTTCATTAAAAAATTGCTTTATGATGTCATGAAGGTGACCATTATCAAGAGGCGCACCCCGCAATTTGGCTTCCAGATCGTAAAGAGCGCGGGGTGGAAACGAGAGAAAATCCCCCGTAATATACACGTCCCTTACCCGTTTTTGTGGGAGGTTTACCACGAGGGTATAACGGACCAAACCGGCGTCGGCCTTGTAGGCGGACTGGACCGATTCCCGCTTTTGAAATTTCGGTTTAATGCTGTCGATCCATGCCGGGGAACGAAAATAGTCAAGTTTTTTTTCAAAAAGCCTTTTTTCAGCATTAGTCAACCCACCGGGTTCAAGTTTTATATTGAGGTGTTTTTCAAACCCGAACCGGATGGCCTGTTTGATTTCCTCCGGAGACGGTGTGTAGCCCAGTTCCCAGTTGAGACAGGTCACCCGCTCCTTGACCGAATCGATTTCCTTGGCCTTGAGCTTTTCCACGGGAATCTTCAGGGCCCGCAGCATGGTGTCCACATCAAAATCCACCAGCATGGTCCCCTGGAATAAAACCGCGTCGTCGGAATCAGTCCCCCCGGTGCCGGATATCTTGCGGCCGTTGATTTCAATATCGTTTCGCGGGCGAAAATCGGCCTTAAGACCCAGCCGGTCAAGGGCTGTGATCACCGGCCTGCACAGAGTTTTAAACAGCCTGTTATTGGGTATCACGATATCAAAAAACGATTTGTCGCAGATCACTTCCCAGCCAAGCTGGTTTTCGTCGAAAAAGATCCCGCCTCCACCGGTAATCCGGCGATTGACGTCAATGCCGTGTTCGGTGCAAAATTCGGTGCGAATCTCCTCCTGAACGGACTGGTGATAGCCAACCAGCACCGTACGGGGCGAAAATTGCAGAAAATGGATCGTATTGGGCGTTTTCCCCTCCCCTTTCAGTTTAAGAAGGGTTTCATCCAATGCCATGTTTTCTGCCGCTGTCATCGGCGGGGTATCGAGAAGTCGCCATGTGCTCATGAATATACTCTCACAACACCTTAAATAGAAACGGATCCGTCCGTTTCATCACTTCTCTTTAAAAAAAGATCGGGCCGATACAAGGGTATGCATCGGCCATGTCCGGTTTCTCTATCTATCTGAAAGAAACTGAGGTGGCCTGTAAAATGCCAGCCGAAGTGTTAACCAGAAAATTCCCAATAACTTGTATTGCTCCTCTATTTTTTCACCGCCCGCTGTACAAGTTGAGTAATATCCATAACTTCGATGGGCACCTTGTTTCTTTTGGCATAGGTAAACATTGTGCGCACACACTGCTGGCAGGAAGTGACAACAGCTTGAGCGCCGGTGCCCAGGACTTCTTCAATTTTTCGTTTGGCGATGTTTGTCGACAGTGCAGCGTCAATCATCTCCAGGTTGCCGCCGCCACCGCAACAATTGCAGTTTTCACAATTGTCTGGAAGTTCAATAAAATCAATCCCGGGGATCGATCGGATGACTTCCCTGGGAGCGTTAAAAATCCTGGCACCACGCCCTAAATCACACGGGTCGTGATAGGTGACTTTAAGAGGAAGGTCGTTAAGCGGAATCTTTTTGCTTTGTATCAGCTTCAACAAATATTGAGTGCTGTGGAGAATTTCAATCCCGTGTTCTTTGTACGGATAATGCTCTTTCCACATTTCAAAGCATGAAGGGCATGCAAAAACGACCCTTTTGGCGCCCCTTTCCTTTACTGCCTTGATATTATGGTCGGCAAATTCCTGGAATAAATCCCTTAGACCCGCTCCCAGCATAGGAAATCCGCAGCACCACTCATCCTCGCCCATGATGGTGAAGTCCACCTCGCTGGCTTGGAAAGTCTCGGATAAAGCGATTGGGATCTTCTGAGCAACAGGAAAATAGGCGGCGGTACAACCCGTAAAATATACCATTTCAGCTTCATCTCTGATGAACATGTCGTCTGGAGGGTCCCGCATATCCTCCACCCATTCGGCCCGTTCCTCGTTATCCTCATCAAAGACGTTGTGGCTCTCTTCTAAGTTATCCCTAATCATATTGATTTTTTTTGGATAATAATTGGAATGAACCATGTCCTGGCGAAGGGAAAGCCATAAATCTTTGAGGTGGATACCCACAGGGCAGACTTCCTGGCAATTACCGCAGAGCGTGCACCGGAAAACAGCATCACTGAAATGCTTCCACTGATCCTCGGATGGTCCCTTTTTTCTTAAAAGCCTGCGAAAGAGCCCGGCCCTGCTCTTGAGGATCTGATTGAGGCCGTTCATGCGAAAGATGGCAGACAGTTCCCCGTCTAAAGAGGCTGACACCGCGGGGCACACGTCAGCACAGACCTGGCAGTTGGTACATGCCCCCATTTGTATAAGTTGACTAACGCTGTAGTCCTTATTAGCCATTTGAATTTACCTCCACAGGCTGATTGGTTAAGTAGTTGAACAGTTAAGTGGTTGAGCGGAAATCCAGGAGTCAATCCCAGACTTATTGAGCTGTTACGGTTTTCACAACTCAACAAGCCAACCATCCGACGACTCAACAAAATCACTCACTCGCATACTTCTCAATATCCGCCAGGACCCATTTCTCTACCGCCTCGGGCCCGTTGATGAGATTCTCGATTTCACCCTTATCGTCCGGTTTGATCTTAAAAATCCAGCCTTTTCCGTAGCAGTCCTCGTTGATGAGCCCGGGATTTTCTTCCAGTTCCTCATTTACAGCCACCAGTTCACCGTTGACCGGGCCGTAAACCTTGCCCAGCCACTTGCCCGATTCTATCTTGGCGAATTTCTTCCCGACCTTAACTTTCTTTCCCTCATCGGGAAGCTGGACATAGACGATCTCCCCTGCCATTTTCTGGGCAAAATCATCCATGCCCATGACCAGCTCATTACCATCTTCCTTGATCCAATAATGATTCTCCTCGTAATACAGCTCATCCGGCATGTTGTACCCTTCGATCTCCATGTTTTCTCCCTCCTTTTCTAACTGTTGGAAAATAGAATTACTTTTTTGGTCCCTTGGGCGGACTGACCAAGGCCTCACCGTCTAAAACCATAGTGCCCTCCTGGTTCACGCACGTAGTCTTAAGCTTCACTCGGTTTTTTTCAGTATTAATCTCTCCTACCTCAGCCCGTGCGGTTATGGTGTCGCCTATGTGAACTGGGGCCAAGAAATTCAGTTCCTGCCGCACATAAATAGTGCCAGGGCCGGGAAGTTTATTCCCAATCACCGCGGAAATAAATCCTGCGAGAAGCATACCATGTGCAATCCGGGCCTTGAAAAAGGTCTTTTTGGCGTACTCTTCGTTAATATGCGCAGGGTTAAGATCGCCGGTCACCCCCGCATATATGTAGATATCAGCCTCTGAGATGGTTTTGGTAAACTCTGCCCCATCTCCCCCCTTTAGTTCATCGATGGTCTTTCCTATCATGGTAAACTCCTTTCCCTCAACTTATGCACATCCATTAATGAAGATCGAGCATTTTTTTAAAGGTCTCCTGATGCGCCAGGGCGGTGACCAGCATGATTTCATCCTCCGTGAATTCCCGAGAGACCCCGGTGTATAGCCTCAAGACCACGATAACTTTCCCCTTCACCATGATCGGCGCCATCATGTTGAAAGACCCAGGTCTGCTGCCTTCAAGGCTCTGCGAATCACCTTGCCATTACTGCTTTTGGGAATCTTGTCGAGGAAGGTTATTTCCTTCACTATGATATCGGCAGAGAGATTGGCCTTTAAAAAGGCCCTAATCTCATGATTTAGTCTGGCTGAAGGAGTGAAGCCTTTGTTAATGGTAATAAATGCCTTCACAAAGGATTCGCCTTTACCCGGCTCTGTACCCTTGGATATAACCGCAGCCTCGCTTACAGCTGGGTGCATGCAAAGGACGTGCTCAACCTCATAAGGGCCGATCACTTTGTCTCCACCGGCCTTAAGGAGATCATCAATCCTTCCTTGGTGATAATAGTACCCTTCCTCGTCTTTTAAGAACATATCCCCGGTCAGAAACCAGCCTTCTATTCGGAAATATTCTTGATACCGTGTATCATCTCCCCAGAAACTGCTCATTATTGAAGGCCAGCCAAGCTTCAGTGCCAGCTCTCCCATGCTCAGGGGAGGTATAGGCTCTCCGTTATCATCAAGAATCGCCGCCTCAATACCAGGCATCGGTTTTCCAATAGAGCCGGGTTTGATATCCATAGAGGGGAAGTTGGCGAGACAGATCATCCCCGTCTCTACCATGCCCCAGGTATCATGAGGAGAGTGCTTCAAATTTTGTTTTACCCAATAGAAAAGTTCCGGAACCAGTGGTTCACCCACGGTGGCAATGTGACGCAGGTGTGAGAAATCGTAACGGCCCGGGAGGTCTTCACCCCCCTCCATGAGACTCCTGATGGTAGTGGGTGTCGTGTACAAGACAGAAACCTGGTGTTTCTCCAAGGTCCGATACCAATTGGACGCAGAAAAAGGGTCCCCCTGGACCAACGAAGTGGCCCCACAGAGCCATGGGGCAAACGCCCCATATGCGATACCGGTCACCCATGCTGGATCAGCATCAGTCCAGAGGATGGTATCCTCTCGAAGATCAAGAAAATATCTGGCCGTAGTCAAAAGGCCAACCATATCATGGTGGGCGTGAACAACGCCCTTTGGTGGGCCAGTGGCACCGGAGGTGTAGTTAATATAAAGCGGCATATTTTCCGGGAACCACCTGGGGGCAAATTGTTTGGACATCTTTTCCGGTTGACCCTCAAGCAGCACTTCACTAGAGGACAGACTAGGTAATGGGCCCTCCGTCAAAAAGACGTATTCCACCATCCGGCCCAGGGTCTCAAACGGAATCCTTTCGGCCAGATCAGGATGGGTTAGTATGGCGCGGGGTTTAGCAATCCTGAAGCGTACTTCCAGTTCTTCAAAGCTTAGGGAAGAAAAAAGGTTGCAAAAAAGGACCCCCATGCGGCCACAGGCCAGCATGGCAAAATAGATTTCCGGGCAGGGAGGCAAGAATATGAAAAGCCGATCACCTGTTCTAAGACCATATTTGGCCAGGAGATTGGCCCACTGAGAGGATTTATCTTTCAGGTCCATGTAGCTGAAATTTTTTACTTCTCCATGTTTTTCAAATGTGAAGGCTCTCTGCTCCTTTTTATCTGGGTTCTCTGCCCATCGGTCAATCGCCTCGTGCACAATATTGATACTTCCGGTCTCGTGCCAGGTGAACTCTTTCTCAGCCTCAGACCAGGAAAACGTTTTATAGGTCTGGTGGTAGTCCTTGAGATTGGCTTCAGGATTTTCTGCCTTCACTCTGGCCTTAATCATAAACGTTCACTCCTTTTAGTCTGTCCACACGCCGTATTTTCTGTGAATCCGGCGGGCCTTTTCCACCATTTTTGCTGCCCGCCGTGTATTTGCTGGAGGGGGTGATTCCCCTTGCTCCTCTTCAGTTAGGGCCTTGAGAACCTCCCTTACACAGCAGGCCAGGGCGCTGGGATTATACCCTCCTTCCAGGGCAAAAAGGATAGGGGGATGATCGGCCTCCGCCCTCAGCTCGAGGAGCAAGTGGGTCAGCCACCGGAATGAGTGTTCGGTCAATTTGGATCTGCCAATCGGGTCCTGATAGTGAGCATCAAAGCCTGCCCCCACCAGAATCAACTGGGGATAATAACGTTTTACCACAGGGCTAAGCACTTCCCTGTAGAGGTGAAGGATTTCTGGATCCTCCAATCCAATGGGTACAGGCAGGTTAACGGTATATCCTTCCCCTTCGCCCTTACCAGTCTCTTTCCAATCTCCTGTATAGGGATATAGGCCCGTGTCGTGGGAAGAGAGATATAGGACATCCTTTTCTCCATAAAAGAGATCGTTTAGACCGTTTCCGTGGTGAATGTCCCAGTCTACTACCAAAATACGCTTCAGTCCACATTGCTTGATGGCAACCCGGGCAGTAATACCCAGGTTGCTAAAGATGCAAAAGCCCCCGGCCCGATCAGGTAGGGCATGATGGCCGGGAGGCCGTATCATAGTGAAACATATATCACATTGTCCAGAGAACAGGGCCTCCAGGCCTTTGATGCACCCTCCCGCAGCCAACCATGCCGCCAAGTGCGTCTTGGCACTTGCCGGGGTGTCAGGGGTCAGGTTTGTAAACATATGCTCAGCCGTCTTTAATACTTTTTCAATATAGGCCGGGGTGTGAACAAGTTCTAGCTGTTCCAGGGTCGCTGAGGATGGCTCAATATGGATCAGGCGGTTGGGGAAATCGGTGTCCAGCATGCGATAAATTGCCTTAAGACGGCGGGGGTGCTCGGGATGAATATGGCCTGTCTTATGGTCAAGGTATCTTTCGTCTCTAATGACCCCGACTCTTAACGCTGTTTTTCCATTCATAACTGTAAGACCATCATTCGTTCAGATTCAGATTTGTATGCCTCAGAAAACTGAAAGCCAAATCTCTTATAAAGCCTTGTCGCCCTGAAGTTGTAAGCATCTACCGTCAGCCAGATAGTATTAAGATCAAGGCCTTTGGCTCTTTCAATAGCCATTCGGGTCAGCTCGCTGCCCACACCTCCGCCTCGACTAGACTGACTCACGAAAATCAGATACTCTGCATCACCCTTTCTGAACTCGGGCAGCAGGACAGCATGACCCACTACCCCGTCTTCTTGCCAGGCCAGAAAATTTTCTCCAGCCTCAAGAAGTCCTTTAATCCATTTCCGGCAGGCCCGTTTCTCAAAGGGGGGCATACCCTGAAACTTGGCCTTTGGGAAAAAACCGTCATACATCTCCTCAAGGTGTGAATAATCTTCGGGACTGTAACTTCTCACCTCAAAGAAGCAGCCTTTCTTGTCAATCGGGCTCATGTGTCTGCCACTAATGATTCGAAACTGATTACAGGGTAGGCCTGTTCTGACGCCTTTTCTTCAGGAGCGAATCTCCCGACCTGGTCATTTCATGGAGTTAAGTACGTTACCCCGTGACACTTACAATGGTCCTTCATCCCAGAAGGTTATCCTTCTCTGAGCTTTTCACGCTCTTTTATCAGATCCTCAATCACGGTGGGATCGGCAATGGTTGAAGTGTCTCCCAGTTCATCGAACTTACCTGCTGCAATCTTTTTCAGTATGCGTCTCATGATCTTACCACTTCGGGTTTTTGGCAGCTCGTCAGCCCATTGCATAACATCTATTGAGGCAATGGGCCCGATTTCAGTTCGGACCAGCTTAACCAACTCAACTTTCAGTTCATCGGATTTTGGAACGCCAGTATTGAGGGTGATAAAGGCATAAATCCCCTGTCCCTTGACCGGATGAGGATAGCCTACCACAGCAGCCTCGGCCACCTTCTCGTGAAGTACCATAGCAGATTCCACCTCAGCCGTGCCAAGACGGTGGCCTGAAACATTGATCACGTCATCAATTCGACCAATAATCCAGTAATATCCATCTTCATCCTTCTTAGCCCCATCGCCAGCAAAATACATACCTGGGGCCTGGCTGAAGTAAGTCTCTATAAAACGTTCATGGTCACCATAGACCGTACGGGCCATCCCAGGCCACGGTTTCCTGATGCAAAGAGCGCCTTCCTGATCCGGATACCTGGTCTCCTCGCCGGTGTCATCAAGAATTACAGGGTCAATCCCGAAGAAGGGGAAGGAACAGGAGCCTGGTTTGATGGGAGCGACACCAGGAAGCGGGGTGAGCATGTGCCCACCTGTTTCTGTCTGCCACCAGGTGTCCATTATGGGACACCAATCCCTTCCCACATAATGGTAGTACCATTTCCATGCCTCGGGATTAATTGGTTCACCAACAGATCCAAGTAGCTTAAGGGAAGAGATATCATGTTTCTGCACATGTTCGGCCCCTTCTTTTGCCAGAGAACGAATCACAGTGGGAGCCGTATAAAACTTGGCGACCTTGTATTTTTTAACAATTTCCCAATATCTACCGAAATCCGGATAGGTGGGAACTCCCTCGAATAGAACACCGGTAATGCCATTGATTAAAGGGCCATATACCGCATAGCTGTGCCCTGTGACCCAGCCGATGTCCGCCGTGCACCATAGAACTTCATTATCTTTTAGATCAAAGACCAGACTGGTGGTCATGGCCGCATAAAGAAGGTAGCCGCCATGGGTATGAACAACACCTTTAGGTTTGCCTGTACTCCCGCTGGTATAAAGAATAAATAGCGGGTCTTCGGCATCCATCGATTCCGGTGAGACATAGGAGGGAAGATTTGGGTCTGCCATAGCCTCATGCCACCAGATCTCGCGGCTCGTGTCCAATTTAGGTTTTGACCCGGTCCGATCATAAACGATAACGGTTTCCACATCAGGGCAGGTTTTCAGGGCTTCGTCTACGTTCTTCTTAAGGGGAATAGCCTTGCCGGCTCTATAGCCCCCGTCCACAGTGATAACCATTCTGGCTTCACAATCCTGAATGCGATTTGCAAGGGCTTCTGCGCTAAACCCGCCGAAAACAATACTATGGACGGCCCCTATCCTGGCGCATGCCAGCATGGCGACAGGGAGTTCAACGATCATGGGCATATAGATGATCACCCGATCCCCTTTACTAACGCCTTTAGACTTCAAGAGGGCCGCCATCTTATTGACTTGCTCATAGAGATCCGAAAAGGTGACGGTCTTTGTTTCATTGGGGTTGTCGCCCTCCCAG
Source organism: uncultured Desulfobacterales bacterium (assembly GCA_964561845.1). Classification (GTDB taxonomy): domain Bacteria; phylum Desulfobacterota; class Desulfobacteria; order Desulfobacterales; family JAUVVS01; genus JAUVVS01. The sequence goes on from CAZLRK010000046.1 coordinate 14,469, forward strand.
TAATATGCCGCCTTGTCCTTGAGCTTCTCCAAGTGCCGGTCAAGGCAGTTGTAACTGGCATTTAAGACGCCTCCGCCAAACCATTCAAATTTTGCCTCATCAAAATCATAACGGAGCACGAAATCCCACTCCTTATCCCAGGAGAGATACTTTTTAGCCTGCTCCGCCCAAAAGGCATCCGGGTCTTCTATGGACTTTTTATGGAGTTCCTTATACTCCTCCATGCTTTTTACGTAACCTACTTTCTGGTATTCCTCTAAATGGGCATCATACCATTTTGGACTTTCTTTCATGTCCTAAATCCTCCTTTGCTATTTTTTTGCTATTTAGACTGATCTTAAGAACTCCAAACATGTCAAAAGAGCCTTTTCTATCTGCTGATAAACCAACTTATATTCCTTTCTTATCAGGAATGTTAATTACTATTCAGCAACAACTTTGAATGATAAATTGAGTCTAGTTCGAAAACTCGTCACTTTTCCCTTTTCAATAGTCACATCCATTCTGGTGATCTCAGCTACTCTCAAATCTTCGAGGCTCTTCCCTGCTGTTTCCACAGCAGTACTGGCTGCATCCTCCCATGATTTTTCACTTGTCCCCACCAGTTCGATAATTTTGTATGTACTTCCCATTTTTTTCCTCCTTTTTAAAATAATGTGTTAAACGTTTCGGTATTTCCATCCCGCCAATGCGGGAGAATTATAGGTCTTTTATAGACGATCGGTTTATGCTATTTACAAAATGTTGAAGTGTTAGGGCGAATCTCCTAAGTGAAATCTCTTTAAGCAACCTTCTGTTTAGATAAATGAGACTTCAGAATAAAAGTGAGGGCAGTGCCAATGAGAAGCAGAACTCCGGCTGTTATGAACGAAGAATTATACGTACCGGTACTGACCTTTAACATCTGAGATACCCGGCTCATCACAAATCCACCTACCCCCCATGCGCTAAATACGATACCATAGTTGGTGCCAAAGTTTTTTAGGCCCCAGAGATCCTTTGTAAATGAAGGAAAGAGTGAAAGGTTTGTGCCATAATTGAAACCGATAAAAGTAGCAAGAAGTACAATGATAAGGGCGCTCTCAGCACCCATAATAGGAATAGCGACAAACATTAAAACAGCCTGAAAGAGAAGCATGATAATAAGGGTAAGGCTACGCCCGATCTTGTCTGAGAGAATTCCCGCAATGATGCGACCACCCGCATTTCCGATGGCCATGATAGCAACCACCATAAAAGCCATTTCTCCCATACTCTTCTTGGCCATTCCGGCAACGCTTCCAATGACCATTAATCCTGCCCCAGCCCCTATGAAATAGATAAACCATAAAATATAAAAATCAGCATTCTTTATCATCTCGGAGGGCTTAAGATCTCTTTCCGTTGTTGGTACTTTTGCCATTTGGCTCGCTGTGACTGCTTCAGGAAATTTCCCTATGGCTTCGTCGGGAAGCCACCCTGCTATGGTAGCTTCTATGGCTAATCCTCTTGGTTCCAACTTTTTTTCACTGAGAGGGGGTTCCGCAGGCTCAGGCGCATAGCCAGGGGGGGGGTTCATGAGAAGCATTGAAAGTCCGCTTAAGGCAAAAAGGAATGCAATCCCAAAGAAGAGCATGGCATTTTGCAACCCCCAAATCCCCAGGAGATATTTTGAAAGTGGTGCGATATAGACGGAGGCAAGACCAAACCCGGATACAACTAACCCCGCGATCAATCCGGTCTTCGCGGGAGGAAACCATTTAAGGGCAGGAGGAGTGGCAGAAGAATAAGCAAAACCTATCCCTACGCCGACCAAGACGCCAAATCCAAGTACCCAGCTGATATAACCCGTGCTTTGAGAAATCCAGATAAAACCCAGTCCAACCAGGATACCCCCGATTAAGGCAGTTATTTTTGGCCCAAACCTGTCCTGGCACTTCCCGGCCAGAATCATTGCGAAGGCAAAAACAATGCAGCAGACAGCGTATGGGTCATTAATGGATGCGAGGTCCCAATTAAAGGCTCTCTCACCTCCTGTCTCAATAGACTTTTTGATGGCGCCCTTGAAAATACTCCAAGTGTATAGAATACCCAGGGCAAGGTTAATCCCTGTGCCAGCAAATGTAACAGTCCAACCCTTGTTGGTACCTGATTGTGTCATAACCTTTCACCTGTCTTTCTTATTTTATGGAACCGAATAGAACGTTTTTTTGCCGATCCCACAGGTCGTGAAATAATAATCTAGTTGATAAATCCTCGGCTTTGCAAGAGATTTAGCTACCGGACTGTTATGTCGGTCCTAAAACGTATTCATCTATATCGGTTTTCCAGAAATCCGGGATAATTTCTAAGACCTCCAATATTGACTCCCAGGTTACATCAAGGTCAGCAAAGACACTCTTCAGTGTCTCTGTGTCCGGGGCTCTCCACAGGCAATAGCGAACACCCTCCTTCCTGTTAAACCAGGTCCGTTCCCATTCAGCCGATTCTACGTTGGCCAATTCTTTCCATTTTTCTTCCACTTCTTCCCAACTAATATCTGGAGTTCTATGAACTACCATGAATTTTACCATCTTTGCCATTTTAAGACCTCCCCATTTTTTATTATTCTCCCTGTGCTGCTGCCATTTGTTTGTAAGCCTCGAGTCTTTCCATCATGTCTTCTTCGGCCTTTTGAAAGAGCCTTTCCGCATTCTCAGGAAAGGTCCTTGCCAGGCTGGAAAAGCGGACCTCACCCATCAGGAACTCCTTAAAATCGGCTTTAGGATCTTTGGAATCGAGGATAAAGGGGTTTTTCCCCTCTTCCTTGAGTCTGGGGTTGTAGCGGTAAAGGGGCCAGTAACCTGTCTCAACAGCCTTCTTTGCCTCTTCCTGGCTCTTGCCCATGTGAATGCCATGATTGATGCAGGGGGCATAAGCGATGATCAGAGATGGGCCAGGGTAGCTCTCTGCCTCTACAAGGGCTTTCATGAGTTGAACCTTGTTGGCACCCATGCAAACAGATGCCACATAGACATAACCATAGGTCATGATCATTCTCCCCAGATCCTTCTTCCGGGTTTGTTTCCCGCTGGCCGCAAACTTGGCCACGGCCCCTTTTGGTGTTGCTTTTGAGGCCTGGCCTCCTGTATTGGAATAGACCTCCGTATCCATGACAAGGATATTGACATCATGGCCCATGGCCAAGACATGATCCAGGCCGCCGTAGCCGATATCATAGCCCCATCCATCTCCACCAAATGCCCAGACAGACTTCTTGGTGAGGTAGTCCTTTCTGTCTAAGATATTCTGAAGCAAGGTCTTTATTTCAGCCTCAGAATCTTTGATATCACGTTCGACCAATTCCACGATCCTCCGGCCAAGCTCCTTTGACCTGGCCCCGTCATTCATATTGTCAAGCCACCCCTGGAATGCCTCCTGAAGCTCATTTGAGGCTCCCCTTTCTAAGGTCTCACGAATGAGGTCAGCCAGCTTTTCGCGCCTCTGGGTAACCCCTAACTCCATGCCGAACCCATACTCCGCATTATCCTCGAACAGGGAGTTGGCCCAGGTGGGACCATGTCCATCTTCATTGACCGTATAGGGGCAGACCGGTGCTGATCCGCCATAGATGGAAGAACACCCCGTAGCATTGGCAATGAGCATCCTGTCGCCAAAAAGCTGGGTGATGAGCTTTACGTAAGGTGTCTCACCACATCCGGGACAGGCACCTGAGAATTCAAAGAGGGGTTGCCGGAATTGGCTCCCCTTTACCGAGGTTGCCGGTATCAGGTCGTCTAAAATGGGGAGTTTGGTAGAGAATACGTGATTGGGAACTTCTACTTCTGTTTGCGTGGCTAATGGCTGCATGACCAGGGTCTCCTTTTTGGAGGGACAGATATCCGCACAGTTTCCGCACCCCACACAATCAAGGGGGCTGATCTGAATTCGAAACCTGAGCCCTTGTCCTTTCAGCTCCTTTCCCCTGGGCTCTTCGGTAACAAAACCTTCCGGCGCATCCATGAGATCCTCTTCTTTTGCTAAGACCGGCCGGATAGCCGCATGGGGACAGACAAAGGCGCATTGGTTGCACTGGATACAGTTTTCCGGTATCCATTCCGGCACCCTGATGGCCACGCCCCTCTTTTCGTATTTTGTGGTCCCTGTGGGAAATATGCCATCGGGTGACAGGGCGCTCACAGGGAGCTTGTCCCCCTGCTGGGCCATCATGGGCCTCATGACGTTCTTCACAAACTCGGGCTCCTCCTCTTCCATGTATGCATCCTGCCCGGCCGTGGCCCAAGACTCTGGCACTTCAATCTTTTTCAAGGCGCCGATGGCGCTGTCCACGGCGTCATAATTCATTTGAACCACCTTGTCCCCCTTTTTGCCATATGTCTTTTTAATGGCATCTTTCATGTACTTAAATGCCTCATCCGGGGGGATGACGTTGGCAATTTGAAAAAAAGCCGCCTGCATAATCATGTTGATACGGCCGCCTAAACCCAATTCAGAGGCAATCTTGACCGCGTCAATATTGTAGAAATTCAGGTTCTTCAGGGCAATATCCCGCTTTATTTGATTTGGAAGCCTGCTCTCCATATCCTTGAGACTCCAGGGAGAGTTGAGGAGAAAGGATCCCCCTTCCTTGATCCCTTCTAAGAGGTCAAATTCGGTAACGTATGCAGGGTTATGACAGGCAACAAAATCAGACGTGGTGAGCAGATAAGGGGACTGGATTCTGTGGGGCGAAAACCGGAGATGGGAGATGGTGGTTCCACCGGATTTTTTGGCATCATAGGCGAAATAGGCCTGGGCATACATATCCGTATTTTCACCAATGATCTTTATGGCGTTTTTATTAGCCCCTACTGTTCCATCCGCCCCCAATCCCCAGAACTTGCAGCGGACGGTCCCCTCGACGGATGTGTCAATTTCTTCCCCCACTTCTAAGGATGTATGGGTCACGTCATCCACAATGCCCACGGTGAAGTTCTCCTTAGTGTCCTCGGATCGGAGGTTGTCAAAAACAGCCTTTACCATGGCCGGGGTAAAATCCTTGCTTCCAAGGCCGTATCGGCCGCCTACGATAAGAGGGGCATCTCCTTCTCCCTTAAACATGGTGCACACATCCTGACAGAGAGGCTCCTCGAGGCTTCCGGGCGATTTGGTCCGGTCAAGGACAGCAATCCTCTGCACGGTTGACGGGAGGGCATTCAGGAAGTGCTCTTTTGAAAAGGGGTGATAGAGTCGCACCTTGACCAGACCGACTCTCTCTCCCAGGCTGTTAAGATTATTGACCGTCTCATCAATCACATCACAACTGGATGCCATGGAAACGATTATTCTATCCGCTTCAGGGTCTCCCACGTAATCGAAGAGGTTATAAGACCGGCCTGTGAGATTACTCACCTTTTCCATCTCCTCCTGGACGATGCCGGGAATCTTTGCGTAGTAAGGATTGGCAGCCTCCCGGTTCTGAAAATAGATATCAGGATTCTGGGCCGTTCCTCTGAGTTGTGGATGTTCCGGGTTCATGCAGCGGCCGCGGAAATTATCAATGGCATCATAGTCCACCAACTTTGCCATGTCCTCATAATCGATCATCTCTATCTTCTGGATCTCCATGGAGGTCCTGAATCCGTCAAAGAAGTGGACAAAGGGAAGGCTTGCCCGGATGCTGGCAAGATGGGCCACCAGTCCCAGATCCATCACCTCCTGAACCGATGCAGAGGCAAGCAGAGAGAAACCTGTCTGCCTTACGGCATTGACGTCCGAATGATCCCCGAAGATGGAAAGGGCATGGGCGGCAAGGGCCCTGGCAGACACATGAAAGACACACGGCATAATCTCCCCTGATATTTTGTACATATTTGGAATCATCAAAAGCAATCCCTGGGACGCCGTAAAGGTGGTTGCAAGGGCGCCTGCCGAAAGTGCCCCGTGCACAGCGCCTGCCGCACCGGCCTCCGATTGCATTTCCTCCACCTTCAAGACTTGTCCAAAAATATTTTTTCTCCCGTAGGCGGCCCACTGATCACAATATTCACCCATTGTGCTGGAAGGTGTGATGGGATAGATAGCAGACACATCACTCATGGCATATGCCACATGGGCCGCGGCTTCGTTTCCTTCTAAGGTCTGTGTTTTTGCAGTCATTTTTTTCTCCTTTAAGGTAATTATTCCGCGTCTTCCATCAACTCATTAAGAAACTCTGTCGTGTTACATATCTTTATCTTGTCTTTGCGCAATTTGGCCTGTACCAGGTTATGGATACAGGAGTTACATTCGGTCAGCAATACATCGGCTTCTATATCTAGGGCCTCATCAAGTCGACGCCGGGCCATGGCTAAGGAATTCTTGGCGTAGGCCCCCCTTACACCGCCACCGGCGCCGCAACAGAGAGCATCCACATGATGATGGGGCATCTCAATAAAGTTTGGGGCGATCTTCCGAATAGTATCACGAGGCTCTTCATATATCCCGCTGTGTCTGCCTAAATCGCAGGGGTCATGAAATGTCACCAGCTTGTCGGTTTTTACATTCAGATCAAAGTCTTTCAGGAATTGAGTAATATGGACAACCTGTATATCTTTACTTTTTAGTTCGGCATACTGCGGTTTATTGTTAAAGGTACGCCAACAATAAGGGCAGCCTGTAATAACTTTTTTTGCACCTGTTGCCTGAATAAGTTCGACATTTTTTTTAACCAGTTCGTCGTTGATTTGATATCCGACATCTTCCAGCACGCCGCTGCAGCAAACTTCATCGATCAGGGTATAATCAACCTTGAGACGGTCAAGAAGATCCAGGGTGGCCATGGTGGCCTCATCCTCGCGATAGGAGCCGACGCATCCGATAAAGTATACATATTCCGCCTGATTGTTTCGCTCCCTTTCAAAATCCTCGGGTTCGTCTTCGGCATAAATATTGGTGTGCTGTTGAAGCACCTTGTTCATACCGGTGAAGGCCGGATGGCATGATCCGATATGGACCATATCCGTTCGGGCCTGCTTGATAATTTCATCCACATGCACACCTGAAGGGCAGTTTTCAAAGCAGCTTGCACAGGTGGTGCATTGGAACATAGTTTCGATCAGTTCATCGGTAAGCTCAAGTTCCCCATCCATGACTTCCTTTAAAAGCAGCATTTTGCCACGAGCATTTAAGGCTGGACGTAATGTGGCCCCATAAACAGGGCAAACCGCCTGGCAGTATCCACAACGGGAGCATTTGAGAATCTGCTCCCTGTATTTTTTTTCAAAATCATATTTGGCTTCCATATGTTATCTCCTTAATAGCTCAAGTTTATAGCTTCTCTAGGCTTCCAGCGCCATTTTACCGGGATTAAGAATATTATTCGGATCAAACGTCTTCTTAACACTGCGCATCACACTAATGGCAGTTGCATCATGTTCCAGCTCCATAAACGGTGCCTTGGCGATGCCGATGCCGTGTTCACCGGTCAGGGTGCCATTCAGATCGATGGAAAGCTGGAACAGATCGGCGACGGCAGCTTCCATCCGCTTAACCTCGTCAGGATTGTACCCATCATATAAAATTTGGGGATGCAGGTTTCCGTCACCTGCATGGCCGAAGGTGGCGATCTGGAGATCGTATTTATCCGCAATCTCTTCAATCCCTTTTAGAAGGGCGGTGACATTCCCCATGGGCACGGTCACATCTTCAAGCACGAAATGGGTTTTTATTCTGGCAAGAACAGCATAAGCTGATTTTCTGGCCTCCCACAGATCAACCGCCTCTTCTTCGGACTTTGCCTTTTTAATCTCCTTAGGTTTGTTTTTTTTAAACACCTCAATGACCTTTTCCATTTGATAATCTGTTTCTGCTTGAGTATAGCCGTCGGTTTCCACCAACAGCATGGCGTCGACTTCAGGAAGGTTCAGGTCCGTGTTCTGATTGATGGATAGAATGGTCTCACGGCCCAGGATTTCGAGCACACTTGGAAGGACACCGCTGAACATGATTTGGGTTACGGCATTTCCAGCATCTTCAAGGTTATCAAAGGTAGCCTGGGTTGTGCTGCTGGCAGTGGGACGAGGGTTGATTTTGAACGTAATCTCGGTGACTACCCCCAGGGTTCCTTCTGAGCCTACAATGAGTCGTGTCAGGTCATAGCCGGAGACGCATTTCATCGTACTCGAACCGGTCCGCATGATCCGTCCGTCCGGCAGCACCACTTCGAGCCCTAATACATAGTCACGTGTGGTGCCGTATTTGGCTCCTTTTACTCCGCCGGCGTTGGTTGCAACATTTCCTCCCAGGGTGCAAACACTGCTGCTTCCCGGATCGGGTGGAAAGAAAAATTCGTAAGGTATCAGGGCCTTTTCCAGATCGGCGTACACCACGCCAGGCTGAACAACGGCTATACGGTCTGCAATGCTGACCTTGAGAATTTTGTTCATATGATTCAAATCGAGCACAATGCCACCTTTGACCGGAACCGCCATGCCAGAAAGGCCGGTACCCGCTCCCCGAGGAATGACCGGGATTTTTTCAGTGTTAGCCAGCCTTAGAATTTCAGATACCTGTTCAGTCGACTCAGGCCAGACGGCGCAGAAAGGTCTATGTTTGTGTTCCGATGAATCATAAGAGTAAGAGACCATGTCGATCAGACTGTCCGTGTAGTTTTTCTCACCCACAATATCAATAAGTGACTGTTTTATCTTTTCTTCCATGGTAAACTCCTTTGGTAACCGTTCAAAGGTTCAAAAGTTCAAGGTTCGGGGTTAGTAAAGGTTAACAAAAGAAAAGTAACCCTGAACGGTTCACCCTGTTAAATAGGGTTCCCTTCGGGAAATTTAACGGGGTGAACTCTGAACCTCTAAACGGTTATCTTTTATGTTCATGTTCAGTTGCAGCATTCATAGCCAGAACCACAGGAGCCATAATGATATGCATCAAACGGCTGAAGGGTAGATACGCAATAAATGCACCTGTCAGGATGGCATGAATGTACCATACATATCCATAAATATCGTTTAACCCGGTCATACCC
>CAZLRK010000047.1:0-23075 GCA_964561845.1 uncultured Desulfobacterales bacterium
ATTTTCGCCTGCCTTGAACTTGAACAAAATTGAGCATTTTTCAAAGGTCTCAAAATATTGATCACGAAAGCACCCCAGTACGATATTTCATACCTACGGGGCAGGCGAAATTACAAAAACACGAAAAATATAATTGAGCAGTTATGACGATTATCCATGGAGCGGTTGAATAAAAAAACTCCCCGACCCCTCATATAATTATAATTTATAAAGTTTAAACCTTACCCTTAATATGCCGTGCTCAAAACTTGCCGATACAATTCGAAAACCGCCAATCTCATTTGTTGAACTAACATGCGGACCGATACAGGGACAGGTATCATAATCTTCAATGCTGACAATTCTAATTCTGTTCCCCACTTCTTTTGGCAATCGTTGGATATCGTAGTATTTTTTTGTCTCTTCTTTTGTAATATATTCTTCATTAACCGGCATATCGGCCTGGATAACTTCATTTACACGCATTTCTATTTCTTTAATTTCTTCTTTTGTTAACGCGCGATCAAAATGGTAATCACATTTTGACTTTTTCTTTTCTATATGTGCCGTAAAACAACGACCACAATTAAACATTCTGACCATTGTTTGATTTAGGATATGCTCTGCGGAATGCATTCGCGGATCAAATTCTTTTTTCATGTTTCAGACCTTGTTAAGTACATATCATTTTTGAAGAAAAACTAGGCTCAAAGCAGGCCAATATGTAATTACCAGTACGGCTCCAAACAGGACAATCATAAATGGAATTGCAGCCTGATAAAGTTCGGTTATTGGTTTTTTAAAACGGTAGCTCGCAATAAACAGATTCATACCGACAGGTGGTGTAAAGTATCCGATCTGCATATTAGCAAGGAATATAATACCCAGATGAACGGGATTTATACCGTAATTTACGGCCACCGGGAGTATTAGAGGAACCATAATGACAATTGCCGAAAATATATCGAGAATAGCGCCTAGTAATAGTAATAACACGTTCAAAAGGATTAAAAAGACGATCTTATTAGATACATGCGACTGAATCAGATCAAACAATCGCCCGGGTACTTCGGCATCGATCAAAAAGTTTGTAAATGCCAGCGATACGCCAAGTATCAGTAATATCCCTCCGACCATTATCATAGAATCTCTCATAATGCCCGGAAGCATTGGTAGTTTGATCTCCCTGTAGATAAAAACCTCAACGATAATGACATACATGGCAGTGGCAGCCGCAGCTTCGGATATTGCAAAATATCCACTGTAAATGCCGCCAAGTACGAAGAATGGCAATGGTATCTCCCAAATTGCTTCACGCAATGCAGCAATCGCTTCTTTGCCGGAAAACATTACCAAGGGTAAAGTGTTATGACGATTTGCACACAGGCTCCAGATTGAAAGCAATACAACCATAAAAAGACCAGGCAGAAGACCTGCCACAAAAAGATCTTTTATGGCAACCGTTTCTCCTGTATTCATTTGTTGGGCAACAATACCATAGAGAATAAGCGGCAATGACGGCGGCAATAGCAGTCCAAGACTGCCTGATGTGGTTACCAGGCCGAGACTGAATTTACCTTGATATCCGGCTTGTTTCAAAGCCGGATAAAGTAACGCACCAAGAGCGACAATGGTAATACCGGATGCTCCTGTAAAAGCTGTAAAAAATGCGCAGGAAACGAACGCCACAATTGCCAGCCCACCCGGCATCCAGCCGAGAAAAGCCCGGGTAAGTCGGACCAAGCGCTGTGACGTATGACTTTCTCCCAATATATAGCCTGCAAATGTAAATAGCGGGAGCGCCAGTAAAACAGGTGTGTCAGCAATACGATAAATTTCAATTGCTATAACCGATAAATCAACCCCCAGGTAATTGAATCCGAGCATTGAAACCGCTAGAATAACAACGAATAAAGGAGTTCCAAAGATTGCAAGCAAAATTAATATTAGGGCAAGAAGGTAAGGTATCACGACGTATGCTTTACAATTTTTGTAAGATTATTAAATGATAAAATGAAGTAGCGAAGGGCAATTACGAAAAGGGCAAAGGGGATAATGGCTTCGCATATCCAAACCGGTACTTGATCAAATATCATGCCTCCGTCTTCAAACTCCATCAAAACAAATCGAAGGCTGTAATATGCCACGGTTACGCAAATAAAAGCGGTAAATAAATCAACTATGCAGCTAACAGCGTTCTTTGCCCGTTCCGGAAGGTAACGGCTAATCAAGTCAATACTGATATGATTGCCCTCTCTGCTGGCAACCATAGCCCCTAAAAGACCAATCCAGAGTACCAGGACACGTACCAGGACATCGCCCCAAACGATGCCGGTTCCAAATAGATTTCGTAAAAAAATCTGAAGGACTGCCATGCCGATCATTACAAGCAGCAAACCAATAAGGATACTATCTTCCAATCGGTTAAGTATTTTTTGGACTCGATTAATCATAAATTTGAAGATTATTATTTTTTGGAACCGAATTACTGCGAGCGAAAGTCTTGAAGGTTGCTTTCAAGTGTGTTTAACATATACTGAGATATTTTATCTGCTTTGACCAGTCGTTTTGGTAAAGTAGAAGCTATGGCATACCATTCATTTAATTCTTCAGGGGAGGGTTTGACGAATTGAATTCCTTGCTTTTGCAGCGTTTCCATGGCCTTTATATTATCTTTGCGATTCTGATGATCGATTTCCCGGAACACCCGGTCCATTATCTTTCGAACGACACTTTGATCTTCCTGTGATATTTTTTCAAATGCTTTCCGATCTAGAGCAAACACACCATAAATATAAAGAAACGGAGCATCTAGCAAATAGTTAACCTGGGTATGCCATTGCAACACAATTGCTCCAATAGGTGAAGTGGCTACCGTGTTTATCAATCCGGTTTGTAAACCTGTCCTAACGTCTGAAATGGTCAAGGGGATGGGGGTTATGCCAAAAACCTTCACTGTTTCCAGGACTACAGGATCGTTATCGGGAACCCAGACTTTCTGTTTACGAACGTCATTAACTGATTTTATGGATACATGCGACATTACATAAGCAAACCCACCTTCAGCCAGACCAAAAGTCACGAATCCGTTTTTTTCAAGTCCGTCAACAATTAGCTGATCCATACGTTCACGCACGTAATCAACTTCTTTAAAGGATTTGAATTTAAATGGTAAACTATAAATCTGGTTGTCTGAATAATATTTCACCAGACTATTTGCAACAACGACTCCACCATGTAATTGTCCGATGCGTATCTTTCGCAAAACAGCTTTATCGTCACCCATAACCCCTCCCGGATAGTATTTAATACGCACCCGGTTGCCGGTTTTTTGAGCCACCTCCTTTGCACCGTCTCGCATTTTTATCATCCAGCTTGAGCCGTCAGGCGATAAAGTTGCAATTTTAAGCACCACTGCATGGGCTTGACTTGTTAACAAGAAAAGAATTACAATAGTAAAAATTTTTATCATAAGAGGATTGATTATCTCGTAAAAAGTCAAAAAAGTGACCTTTTTACGAGAGTGTTTTGTATTTAGTGTTTAGTGTTTGGCGATCTAACACGCTGGTATAAAAGCATATATTTCTAACAAAATACTAAACACCAAACACTTGATGAATTCGACTTTTTACGAATTCATCAAAAATAATCATCAGCACTATCCAATAGGTCCCTCGCCTGTTTTTGGGCTACAGTGTTCATAAGAGTATATCCCGGTACATGGGGCTTGGCTTTTAAAACTTCTTTCAACAATCGGTCATGAAGCTTTCTATCAAATATCATACGGGCATACTCCCTGGCATAGACCACCTTTGCCATTAAATTCTTTCCTTTAGAAATTTCGATGGCACGTTCAAAATGCATACGTCCAATATCCGGCTTTCCACCTAAAGCAGCCGGCAGAAATGTTGCTAAAGAACCAAGATACAAATGAGCACCACCATCTTGAAAGGATTCATCCAATTCGAGGATCCGTTGCATAAGCGTTTCAACACGGGATATTTCAGCAACCGCATTTAAGTCTTCTCTATGAGCCTGAATCCAAGCGGCCCAGGCTGATCCAAGAGCATATAAAGTGGGCACATCTTTAATACTCATGGTCGATATTATGTTTGCAAATTCGTGGAATCTGAAATCACGTAACGAACAGGTATCTGGTCTGTCAATACATATAGCACGTAAGCTATAGCGTAAGGCTTTGTCTGTCAACCTTTGGGCCCTATCCTTATCCTTAATATACACGCTTGTATATGCAGTATATAAGATTGCGGCTGAACTAAGAAGTGATGAATTATCCGGATCACCATTAAGAAAACCGTCGATCATAAGCAGGTAAGCCGGACCGCCGGTTTCAACTGTTGCCAGATCATCATTGTTAACGATGGCATAAGATAGGTTGTCGATCAAATCGACCTTTTCAGAAGCAAAAAATGCTGAACAGCCTGGCAGTAACAAGAAGCAGAGCAGGATACAAAATTGTCTGAAAAAGATATGGATGTACTGAAATTTGATGGGATTTTTGGACATAGTTGCCAATTCCAAACCCGCCTTTCAGGCTCAATCAGTTACAAAATTGCCTAATTGTTACAATTCATTCTTTTCCGGTCTTTCATCAATCGGTACGTATCTATTTTCAGTCGGTCCTATATAGATTTGGCGTGGACGGTGCAGTTTCCATTTTGGATCATTATCAGCTTCCTTCCACTGGGCAATCCATCCAGGTAGCCTTCCTATAGCGAACATAACAGTAAACATGTTGGTAGGAATCCCGATGGCTCTTAGCATAATTCCACTATAAAAGTCGACATTCGGATAGAGATGATGGTCAATAAAATATGAGTCTTTTAAAGCCACTTCCTCCAGTTTTGTTGCGATATCTAAAAGAGGATCCTTTCTCTGTAATTTGCCCAGAATCTTATCATACATAGACTTTATGATTTTGCCCCTGGGATCAAATGTTTTATATACACGATGGCCAAACCCCATTAGGCGGAAAGGATCTTTCTTGTCTTTAGCCCTGGAGAGATAAGGATTCACATCACCACCATTTTTATAAATTTCCTCAAGCATCTGGATTACGGCCTGGTTTGCACCTCCATGTAATGGGCCCCAGAGTGCGGCGATTCCAGCAGAGATGGAGGCATATAAATTAGTTCGGGCGCTTCCAACAGCCCGAACTGTCGACGTTGAACAGTTTTGCTCATGATCTGCATGGAGAATCCAAAAAACCTCCAGTGCTTTTACCAGATCTTCATCGATCTGATATGGTTTTACCGGATTGTCGAACATCATATTTAAAAAATTAGCGCAATAGGAAAGATTCGGACGTGGATAGATCACTTTGTGTCCCCTTGAGATCTTGTAAGACATGGCTGCTATGGTTCGCAGTTTGGATAAAAGGCGGGTTACGGTGATGTTGACTTCTTCTTTCCAGGATAATCCTTCCAGCTCCGGATAAAAGCTTCTTAATGCGTTGACCATAGAAGAGAGGATTCCCATTGGATGGGATGATCTGGGAAAATTCTGGTAAAAGACCTGCATATCCTCATGGACTAGAGAATTATCATTAAGCAACATTGAAAATCGATTTAGCTCTTTTCTTGATGGTAATCTGCTGTTTATCAAAAGATATGCGGTCTCGACAAAGGTCGAATTTTCTGCAAGCTCCTCCACAGGAATCCCGCGATAGCGCAAAATGCCTTTTTCTCCGTTCATGAATGTGATGGAGCTAGAACAGCTTCCCGAGTTGGCGAAGCCCGGATCAAAAGCAATGTATCCGGTTAGATTCCTCAGATCCGAAATATCAATTGCTTTTTCTCCTTCAGTACCGGTAATCACAGGTAGTTCAAGAGTTTTTCCTTTGACAGTTAGCTTAGCGACTTCTCTCATGAAAATTCCTTTTATTAATATTTCATTCCGTTTTCAACTTCATAAATTATTTCATCCAAAATATCAAGAGCTTTGTCCATTTCTTCTTCGGTTATGACTAGTGACGGTCTCAGTGTTATTATGTTTCCTTCTATTATTTTGAAAGAAAGACCCTTTTCAAGGCACTTAAACATAATAATCTCCGCCTCGTCAACAGCCCTTTCTTTAGTCTTTTGGTCTTTTACAAGGTCAATCCCTATGTGTAAACCCATTCCTGCAACATTTCCTATGAGTGAATATTTTTCTTTCATCTTATTTAATCTTTGAACGGAGTGTTTTCCAAGAGTGGCGGCATGTTCGGATAATTTGTTGCTTTCAATATACTTAATTTCAGCAAGGGCTGCCACAGAGCATAAAGCGTTCTTTTCGTGCGTGTAATGCCCGATGGATCGATTCTGACAGACATTATATTTTTCATGTGTTACGATACCTGCAAAGGGTACGATTCCGCCGCCAAGAGACTTCCCAAGAACAAGGATATCCGGTGTAATATAATGTTCACATGCAAACATCTTTCCCGTTCGACCAAACCCTTCGATTATTTCATCAAATATCAGTAACGCACCGTAATGTTCACATAGTTCTTTTACACCCTTCCAGTATTCTCTTGAAGGAATCACAGGTGTGGCAGAAATCGGCTCTCCGATAACAGCTGCCATTTCCGGCTCCTTTGTTAAAATTTGTTCAATCTGCCTAAGACATTCTGCGTCCACATCCTCATTTTTTGTAAAACCCCAGGGATTACGGAAGTAATTGGGGAATTCGACATGAAATGCCCCGGGAACCATAGGTCCTAAACCACCATGAAAATGTTCTTCCCCTCCAATGCTTGCAGCGCCAAACCCTGCACCATGGAATGAATCCCAAAAAGAGATTGTTTTATAATTTTTTGTTACAAACCGTGAAAGCATTAAAGCCATTTCAATTGCTTCAGATCCTCCGGGACAGAAAAGTGATCGATTCAAGTTTCCCGGTGATATTTCCGCGAGTTTTTTCGCCAGTTTAATTGCGGGAATATTTGTATACCTTCTCGGACAAAATGTCATTTCTTCATCTAATTGCTTCTTAATAGCCTGGATAACTTCCTGGTTGTTGAAACCGGCATTGTGAATTCCGTTGCCGTGCATATCAATATATTTGTTTCCGTTTAAATCTTGGATGTATACGCCATATGCCCTGGAAGTAACATTTAAAACAGGAGTTGATAGGCTCTGATGTAAAAAGTATTTCATATCTTCTTCAAACCATTTTCTGGCCTCGCCCGATAAATTTCTCTCCCAATATTTTCTTCTATTTAGTGTGGTGTTTACATCACCCTGTTCTCTTTCAACAAGCTTTGCTCTTTTTACATTTTTGACAGACATTTTATTAGTATCCTTATGTTTAGTAGTATTTATCCTTGTTAGTAATTATACAGTATAAACAAATCAAGAAAAAAATTATTGAAAAGATCAATAATACTTTTTATTGTAAAATAAGTATCTCAAGTTTCGCACCATATATTTACAGTAAACAGAGATCAATGGCAACCGTTCAGGGGTTCAAGGTTCAGCATTCAAAGGTCTCGCAGTGTCTGAGCTTCCGAGCTAATCAATTTGGGGACATTTGACTAAGCGTTCTCGGTGAAGCGGAGCGTAAAAATTGAAGCTGTTTGAGTCCCGAGCTTTGCGAGGTCGAGTTCTTTAATTTTAGCTCAGCAAGCCATAGAACGCTTCAAATGAGCCCAAGATTAGATCGGAAGTTCAGACGCTGGTCAATCGGAACATGTTTTTAAGAAGCGCAATGGAATATTGTCTGTTAAATCTCAAATATTGGGCCACCCGTTACGCTGTAATTGATATCGCCTATCGCAAATATACATTTCTTCATTCACATTAAATTATACCTAATAAATCGTATTTGACAATTAACCCGCATAGTATTAGGGATGCGAAACTTGAGTAAGTATATTAAAAATAAACCTATGGGAGAATGCAAATCATGGACAAACTTCACAAATCGGAAGGTGATATTAATATTTCTAAAAGACGTAAAGAATGGCAGAAAAAACATATAGATGCCGAAAGCCAAGCCCTTCTTGAAGAAGATGCTCGATACTTTCTTAAGCAATCACTTTCAACGCCGTGTCTCAATACGATGCGTGCTTGTGAAGGCATTTACATTGAAGATCTCCAGGGGCGGCGATATATGGATTTTCATGGAAATAATGTTCACCAGGTTGGATTTTCCAATTCTGACGTTATTGCCGCCATAAAAAATCAACTTGATGAACTATCCTTTTGTGCTCGACGCTATACAAACAGAGTGGCGGTGGAGTTGGCCAAGAAATTGTCAGAAATTGCTCCTGGTAATCTGAACAAAGTGCTTTTTTGTCCGGGAGGCACAAGCGCTGTCGGTATAGCTCTTAAATTAGCGAGAGTAGCCACAGGAAGACACAAAACAATCTCCATGTGGGATTCTTTTCACGGCGCATCCTTAGATGCCATCTCAGTTGGTGGTGAGGCTGTTTTTCGCCATAATGCCGGCCCGCTGCTTCCTGGGACCGAGCATGTTCCGCCTCCAGATGAGTATCGCTGTTTATATGACTGTGGAAGTCGTGGCGGCTGTGATTTAATGTGCGCAAAATATGTAGAGTATATTCTTGAAAAGGAAGGTGATATCGCTGCAGTTATTGCAGAACCGATCCGCAGTACACCTTATATTCCCAAGTCCCAATACTGGCGCACCATCAGGCAAGCCTGCGACCGTTATGGCGCACTTCTCATCTTTGACGAAATTCCTCATGCACTTGGCCGAACCGGTAAAATGTTTACTTGCGAAAACTTTGGCGTAGTCCCGGACATGCTGGTTATCGGCAAAGGCTTAGGAGGCGGTGTCTTTCCTCTGGCCGCTCTCATTGCAAAAGAGGAACTGGACGTGGCAGGTGACCGAGCGCTTGGCCATTATACCCATGAGAAAAACCCTGTGGCATGTGCTGCGGCGTTAGCGGCTATTAACTACATTGAAACACATGAACTTGCTGATCATGCCTGCAAATTGGGACAATACGCGCTAAAGCGCATGACCGAAATGATGGAAAAGCATCCATTGATAGGCGATGTGCGAGGCTTAGGTCTATTTTTAGGTATAGAACTCGTCAAAGACAGGATAACCCGTGAAAGGGCCAATAATGAGGCCGAAGCCGTAATGTACTCCGCCCTTTCAAAAGGATTGAGCTTTAAACTGAGCATGGGGAATATTCTAACGCTCACCCCTGCGTTGACTATCACCAAAGATGAAATGGATAAAGCATTAGACATCATCGAGGCTTGTCTGGATGAAATTGAAGAAATTAAATCCTGTTAATTCTGTCAAAACAATAACTGAATAATATCCTAATAAGCTACTTGTACACTGCCATAGCCAGGACGATTTCCGCTACTTTTTCGGGGTCACCCTGGAATTTCATTCCCAAGGTTTGACCCTTTTGCCAAGCAATCTCGCAAGGAATCTCACCAAACGGATCAAGATTCAATGTCACATGCAAACCATGCTTCATCTGCCTTGCAACCTTTGTTCTAGCACCGCCTGCCGAAATATCAAGGATTTCGCAATTAATGTTTTGTTCTTCAAATGATATTTTTGCCTTAAATAAAACGGACTTGCGTGAATGTTTACGTCTAGAATGTGGGGAATCAGTTTTAATCACTTTCTTCACCTATTGGGGGTTAGCTTTGAAAAATAAAAGTTTCGTAATAGTTCAGATATTTTTCTTAGAATTGTTCTTGTCAGGGTTCAGGTGATCAGGTAATCGGTGATCAAGTGATCGGTTGTTGGTTGCAATATTGAGAACATAAGCTATCAGTCCGCCGAAGGCTGGATTATTCATTGAATTCAAAATTCCTCCGATCAAAGCATAACGTTCCAGCTTAACACCGATTACCGGTTACCCGATCACCGATCACTTGAATCCTAACACCCTTTATCCTGTCAAATATTATTCTTATGGTGAAATATTACAAAGTTTCCTTGCATATTGAAAGAGTCTAACCTGGAATTAGCTCAATTTCTAAACTTGTTGGGGATATATTGTAAATGTTAATGCCAAACGAATCAAATGCTTTTGTCATTAAGTCATCTGCAAGCTCTTTGGAATTCCCTTTAAAATCGACGCCAATTATAGCTTCGTCAGACTTCATCTCTCTGATTTGGACATCCTTTATTTCTGGCATTTCATTTAACATCCTTCGAAACATTACAAAATTTGACAGATTATCGGTTCCTTTAATTATGATTTCTATCATCACAGGTTTTTCAGTTTTCTTGTACCATGCAACAGCTATCTGAGAAATAAGTTCCTCACCTGCAAGAGAACCGACCATTGAAAGTGCTTCATTACCACCTGCAATTTCATCAGAATTTACTGTTACAGCATTTTTGGTACTAAAAGCGAACTCTTCTCCGGTATCTGTCCAAATTGCACGAATTTTTATAATGCCTTTAAACGACTTTAGATTTCCTTCCATAACATTCGGGGTTGTTTTTGCTATAGACTTTCCTATAATTACTACGTCAGCTTGCAGATGAACACCAAGGCTAACGGCTTCTTGAATGGTAATATCCGGTTTGTTACTCCCAAACTCGGCCACCATATTTTGAACCTTATGACCATGATCAATTATTGAAAACCCCGCTTCATTAAACTTTTCTTCCATGGCACTCTCCGCAAAAGCCTTGGAAAAAGAAAGTTCTTCTCCCCACCAGTATTTAGGTAAAATGTCTTCAAAACTCTTTTCTGCAATAAAAAAGAGAATTTTAGGCAGGGTTTTTCCACCCACGGCAATACCGATATTCAACAACCGTTCTTTTATTCTTTCGGTTGAGACAGTTGCCTGTACCATTACACTGAACAATTTGTCAGATGCCACCTCTGCTAATACCTTATAGCCCTGGACATATTCTCCGGTATTTTCATAGAAAACATTATTTATTATATTAAAATTTTTAACCAAAGATTTAAATGGCAGAAGTTCACCCATAACTTTTTCAATAGCAGAAACCAGGCTGTTTGTAATAGCCCTTTCCCTTGCGATTGCAGTATTATTTTCATAAATTATGCCGGTACCTACTACTTCTACATTTTTATTGATAACTTGTTCCTCAGCCTGAACAGTACCGGGCAATATTATTGCAGACGTAATTAAAATGGCTATAAATAGTGATCTATAACCATTGCAAAATAATACAAACATACTTTTTACCTCCGTACGCTTACTCAGGATTGATGTTCTCATAAAAAGTTAAAAAGCAACTTTTTTCGAGAGTGTTTTGTATTTGGTGTTTAGTGTTTGGCAATCTAATATGCTGGTATATCAGCATATATTTCAAACAAAACACAAAATACTAAACACTAAACACATGATGAATTAGACTTTTTACGAATTCATCAAGATTTTATACTATAATTCTTCATAACTCTCGCATCAATGAATAATCTGCAATATCTTCAAAAATTTCTCTTGTCGTTGAAGGATTAAAAACTACAAGAGCATCTTTTGCATTTTTAATATATTCCGCTGCCACCTTTTCCGTATATGAAATTCCTCCATATGCTTTTATCATCTTTATCAATTTTTCAAATTCCTGAACAGAAAAATCATTATTTTTTATTATCCTTTCCATTACAGCTCGATCTTTCGAATCGGCACTCTTAAGAGAATAAATAACCGGCAGGGTTAGTTTCCCCTCTTTTAGGTCTGCTCCCACATCTTTTCCAAGGACATCGGTGTCGGATGTATAGTCAAGAAGGTCATCTGCCATTTGAAAAGCGATCCCAAAGTTAAGTCCATATTCTGAAAGAGCACTTTCTTTATCTTCCGAAGCGTCGGCAATAAGAGCGCTAATACGGCATGCGCCCTGGAAAAGAACGGCGGTTTTGTTCCGGATAATCTCCATATATTCAGCTTCTGATAGATCTAAATTTCCTTTTCTCATGAGCTGGTGAATTTCGCCCTGTGACATTTTTTCAGTAGTCTCTGCTATGATTTTAATAACTTTAGGAATTCCTGCTTCAACCGCAATGGAAAGGGAGCGGGCAAGGAGAAAATCTCCCACAAGAACCGCTATTGAATTGCCCCATATATTATTTGCTACAGGTTTTCCCCTGCGTAAAGTTGCTTTATCCACAAGATCATCATGTAAGAGAGTAGCTGCATGCAAATATTCAAAAATGGTCGAAAAAGTCTTGTCATAATTTCCTTTATAGCCACAAATTCTTGCAGAAAGGATCATAAGTAACGGTCTTAATCTTTTTCCACCGCTAAACAAAATATGATTTGCCGTTTTAGAAACAATATCTAGATATGGATTCAGATTTTCCCTTATGGCGGCTTCAATATCAGCAAGGTCATCTTCTACCATGGCCAGAATTTTATGCTTTAAGTCGTTCATAAAGGTTCTCCAATAAGATCATATTCAAGAGCGTCCGTCATCCTCACATCAGAGAAGCAACCTACCTCTAATAGTCCGGACTTAACATAGGTAATACCATCGACTTCAGGGGCCTGAAAATATGTTCGCCCAATGAAAAGATCATTTTCCAACTTCTCTTCAACCAAAACTTTATAAACCCTACCTATGTGATTCATGTTGTTCTTCAAAGATATTTCTTTCTGCCGTAACATTATCTGGTCATACCTATCTTTGGCAACATCCTTCGGAACATGGCCGGAAAGATTATGAGACGGAAGATCTTCAAAATCAGAATAAATAAAAACTCCCAAATGATCAAAACAAATATCCTCTACAAAGTCAAAAAGCTGCAGAAAATCTTTATCCGATTCTCCGGGGAAACCTACCATTATTGTTGTTCTTAAGGCGGCATCGGGAACAAGTGTTCGTATTTTATCATAAAGTTTGCAAAGGTCATCACGTGTATACATTCTTCCCATTCTTTTTAAGGAAGATTTGCTTACATGCTGGATAGGAATATCAAAATATGAACAGATATTGTGATGTTCTGCAAATGCTTTAATAATATTTTCTTCAATACTTTCCGGATGTCCGTAAAGGATTCTAATCCAAGCATTGTCGGATATGCCTGATATTTTATCAAATACCTGCTTTAAGTTAACGGTTGGGCATAAATCCTTTCCATATGATGTTGTGTCCTGGGCAATTAGTATCAGTTCTTTTACGTCGCTCATGATTAATGAATTAACTTCACCAACGATATCATTAACGGGACGACTCTTTTGTTTACCACGAAGTTTTGGAATAATGCAATAGGTGCAGTTCCTGTTGCATCCCTCTGCGATTTTAATGTAGGCCATATGAGAAGAACTCTTCACTCTTGGCGTGTCCGGATTCTGAAGAGCAATTAGATTCGGGTTCGGTAAAAAGCATAATTCATTATTCATGGAGCCTTTAGCCGCATGTATGATCCTGTCAAAGGCGCCGGTGCCAAGAAATACATCGACTTCCGGTAAATCCTGAGCAATCTGCTCTCTAAAGCGTTCAGGAAGGCATCCTGCAACAATCAAACGTTTGCACAATCCATTTGTTTTAAAGCTTGCCATTTCAAGGATTGTATCGATAGATTCATTTACTGCAGATTCTATAAAACTGCATGTATTGATAATTATTATCTCAGCTTCAGCCGGATCGTCTGTAATTATCCAATCTTTTTTCATAAGCCTGCCCAGCATTATTTCGCTGTCGACTAAATTTTTGGCACAGCCCAAACTAACAAGATGCAGTTTCATTTTTTAGTAGTCCAAACTTTTGTTAGCGTTCAAAAGTGTTCGTATAATTGTTTTAAAGAGATTTCTCGGCCCTGGTAAAAAGTTCATTATATTTTTCACCTTCTTCATGCTTTAGCTCCACAAGGCCGAGAGCTACATTTATTCGAGTCCCATCATGTTTAAAATGCTTTTCTTTTAAAATGGACTTTAATCGATTACAGAGTATTTGGCTGTTTTGAAACGAGGTTTGGGGCATCAGGAGCGCAAATGTTTGTGAATCGAGTCGTCCCAGGGTATCGCAACCACGAATTTCATCAGAAAGAGTTTGGCCGATAGCTTTAATTGTTCGATCTCTGGCATTATACCCCAATTGCGGGTTGGCTTTTTCAAAGTTATTGTCGATCAAACATAGCGAAAGGCCTGTATTATATCGCCGTGCCTGTAAGGTTTGTACCTTCAGGATCATCAGAAAACCCTTTTGGTTCCACATGCCTGTTAGGTCGTCCACAAGGCTCTCCACGAAAAGACATTGAGTGGAATGTTCCAATCTGTCACAAACAATATTCATCAGGTTGAAAAAAAATCTCTGGGCTGTGGGAGGATAAAGCCACTGCAATCTTTTAATCATCTTCCTATTGATTTGTAAAAGCTCTACAGGTTTGTTAGCAATAACTGTTGCAGATCGCTGAGCAGAACGGAGGAGTCCCATTTCACCCACTATATCTCCAACCTCCAGTTTGCTAAGAAGTTTCCGGGTGCCATGTATTTTGGTAATGTCTTCATCTGTTAAGTGTTCAAGCACATCCATTGTGCCGGAAATAACTGCATACATGGAATCGCTTGAATCTCCTTTCCGAAACAGTACCTCTCCTGCATCAAGTTTTTTCAAAGAACCCGCCATGAGGATATAATGAACCTGGTTTCGGGACAAACCCTTGAAAAGCGGAATACCGTATCTGGGATCCTTTCCAAGCTTTAACCGCACGAGGTCCCACAAGGTTACAAGTTCTACATGCTGCATCAGGGAAGGAAGCAGGATCAGATCTCCAACCAGAGCCGAAAACATGGTTATGACCATCATCAATCCAAAGAGGGCAGTGGGTTTAAAGCTCGAAAAAGCAAGAATAGAAAAGCCAATACTAATTGTAAGGGTCGTAAAAATAATCGGCCGCCCTATATGCTTGATGGTTTCCTTGATGGCCCGTTTGTCATTCAGATCTTTTTTAAATTCCCGATTGTAACGGAACAAATAGTGAATTGTGTCATCTACTGCAAGGCCGATGGCGATACTTGCAATTAAGCTGGTGAACATTGAAAGCTCGATACCGATCCATCCCATAATGCCAAAGTTGATGACAATAGGAAAGAGGTTTGGAACAATGGCAATAAGACCTACTTTGCTCGATAAGAAAAGAATGAACATTATTCCAAAGACAAGAACCATGGTGATGGATAAGCTTTTAACCTGACCGCTGGTCAACTGATAGCTGCTTTCAGAAATAACCATACCGAAACCGGTTACATCCCATAAAATGTCTTTGGAAAAAGATTGTTGAACATGCTCAAGAATTGCTTTTCGGGTTTTAAGAAAATCACTGGAATTTGAAATATGCGTTAGAAGGAGGATATTAGTTTTTGAAAAGTCAGGATTCATAAATCGTGAAAACATATCCTCCCCTAGCATACTTTTATAGTTGTTTATCAAAATCCTCACTTCAAAAGCTTCTTTAGGGAGGGCATAATACTTTGGTTCAAAGCGATTAGAGGCATAGTTTACAAGCTTCATGTAATCGGCAAAAGAGACTGTTTTGTCTACGCCGGAAAGGGTTTCAATAAATTTCTGGAATCGGGCGATATCGGCTATATGTTTTGGATCTTCAAAATAGTCTTCTTTTTCACTTCCCATGGTCACATTGATTGGAAAGCTCCCTGACAGATGTTTGTAAATATCGTGGAAGTTACGACTAACCGGAATATCTTCTTTAAAATATCCCACGGGATTTGTCTCAACACGAATGCGAAAGATACCGATTAGACAAATGATAGCAATAACAGCTATGATGGGCAAAGTGATCCTTTGAAAGTCCAGATCGAGTCGAACAATCCAATCCAGGATACGGTCAAAGAAATGGGTGGTTTCAAAAAAGCCCTTTTTCTGATTATCAGGCAGAGAGAGTAAAGTAAGTACAGCCGGAAGAAATGTAAGGAATATGATCAAAAAACTGAACATTCCTAAACAGGAAAAGACGGCAAACTCCTGGATGGAGGTTATACGGTTGACCAGAAGGGAACCAAGGCCGATCACTGTTGTAAAAACAGCCAAAATGGTAGGAAAAGTTATTGCAGAAAATGTTTTAAGGACCACACGTTTTGGTGAATCAGCATGTTGTACGCAGAATAGATATTCAGAAACAATATGGAGGCAGTAAGCCGTCCCCACGGCAATAAGAAAGACCGGAACGATCATGGTCAGCATAGACAGAGGAATTCTACTCAAGGCCATGAGACCAAAGGTCCATATTAGCGCAAGGATTACACAAGATATGGGGAGAAGAAGATATTTGAATTTTCTGAAGAGACAAAAGAGAATGATGGTGATAAGCAAAAAAGTTATAGGTGGAATACGAAAAAAATCCTTCTCGGTCAGGCGGGCAAGAGCCTGGGAAACAAGAGGCATACCTATCTGATAAATATCAAGATCTTTGGGTGCTCCGGCAATTATTTCGTTTACAACCTTGATCACACTTTCCTGGTTGACATCGTTTTGAAGGACAAGGGTCAGAGCCGTGATTTTTCCATCAACCGAAAAAAGGTTTCTATGGAACATATCTACTTCATTAACTATATCAGCGAATTCCTCCAGGCTCCATTTCCCGGAAATATCTATCTCCTTTTTAATTCCGGGAAGGCTGATAACACGCCGGACACCATCGATTCCGGAAGCGGCTTGGGCTATATGTTCGATTTTGCGAAAGGTGGCAGGATCAAAAACGTTTTTGCCTTTGATCACGATCCTGATGATCTCTTCAGAACCGAAAATCTTTTTAAAATCTTCATAACGAGCTGTTTCAGGAATATCCTCAATAATAAGATCATATATGGATGTTTCAAAAGATAATCTAGGAATGTGCCATGCAAAAAAAAGGGTGACAACAGCAACAGTTAAAATGACCCAAACAGGTCTGCCGATGATCGATTCCAGCATTTTCTGCAAAGAGAGATATTTTAAAATGTGGTTTGTCATGGCCAGAAGCAATCCTTTTTCCTGGTTTACTTTTCGTCGTTTTGAAGAAAAACATTAAATCCTTTTGAAAGATAATCGACCAGGGTTCCGTCCTTTTTCTCAACTACAATCATACACTCAACATTATCAAGCCTGCCAACAAGCTCAAGACCTTTTTCATGCCCTAAAACCATAACCGCAGTTGCAAGACCGTCTGCAAATGCACATGTATCAGACACAATTGAAGCGCTGACTATCCCGTTTGCTACGGGATAGCCTGTCCTCGGATCTATCACATGGGTATAACGTTTTTCATCTATTTCAATAAATTTCCTGTAATCACCACTGGTTGCAACAGCCTTGCTGCTCAGGTATATGGTCTTATATACGTGACTATATGACGCGTCTTTGCTGGGGGTGTTGATACCAACTTTCCAATAGCTGCCATTTTTTTTAACACCTGAAGCATATACCTCTCCACCGATTTCCACAAGAAAGTTTTCTATTCCGTGTATTCTAAAAATCTCTGCAATCTGATCTACTGCATATCCTTTTGCAATGGAAGAAAGGTCTATAGAAATGGATGGGTTTCTTTTTTTTAAATATTTATTTTCCAGTATTTTAATTTGGTTAAACCCTAACTCACTTAAAAGTCTTTTTATTTTATCCTTCGTGGGGATACTTTTAATTCTTGCCGGATCGTTAAAACCCCAAAGGTCGACCAGTGGTTTTATTGTACCATCCCATGCCCCGTTTGTTAGTTTATAAATATTTTCAGCAACAGTCATTACATTTAAAAAGTCATTTGAAACAAAAATTTTTTTATCTGTACTTTTTTGAGCATTGAACCTGCTGATTTCGCTGTCTGCTCTATATACGGACATGCTTCTGTTTATATCATCAAGCCGCGCTTCAATTTTATCTTTAAGACCCTTTGTATCTTTGAAAAACCAGGTAATCGCCTTAATATGATAGATTGTCCCCATGGTCTTTCCTGAAAATCGGACTTCTTTTTTAAAGCTGCATCCGGTTAAAAGGATGACAAGAATAATGATAACGCTTGTTAATTGGTATGGCTTCACAGATAAGAACCTTATTTCAGATCTCGTTAAGCTGTTGAGTAGTTGAGTGGAATTAGAGTGCTAAACACTCTCGTAAAATGGTCTTTTTTTTGACTTTTTACGAGACCATCAAAGTTAGATATTTAAGTGTTTCCATCCGGAAATGGTAGATTTTGGTTCAAGACAAGGCCGCAGCCCTTTTGCGACCGGAGTCGTAGCGGGACTACGTCGAGGATCGCAAAAGGGCGAGAACGCAGTATTGGGCCAAAAGATGCCATTTCCGGGTGGAAACTAACATATTCTCGGTAACTGCTCGCCGGTTAGCATATCGACGATTCTGGTTCCTCCGATGCATGTTTGCATGAACACGCTACCCGGGTTATCGGAAATCACTTCCCCAATTATACATGCATCTTTTCCGAATTCATCTTTCCTCATGGTTTTAAGTACCTCCTCTGAACTATCGGCCTCGACAAAAGCAAGAAGCTTTCCTTCATTTGCAATATAAAGAGGGTCGAATCCAAGTAATTCGCAGATTCCCGACACCTCATCCTTGACAGGTATTTTATTCTCATAAATTCGTATTCCTACTTTTGAGCTGATGGCAATTTCATTTAAAGATGTTCCAACACCACCTCGGGTTGGATCACGAAGCACATGAATATCCTCACTTGCAAGCAACATCCGTTTAACCATGTGATTTAAGGGCGCCGTATCACTAATAATTGGCGAATCAAAATCCATACCCTCTCTTTGGGTCAAAACGGTAATGCCGTGGTCTGCAATGCTCCCACTTAGTAATATTATATCTCCCGGCCGTGCATTATGGCCGGAAATTTTTATATGTTCAGGTATTAAACCGATACCGGATGAATTAATAAAAATTTTGTCTGCGGCACCTTTGGGGACCACCTTTGTATCTCCGGTAACAATTATTACCTCTGCTTTTTTTGCAGCAATATGCATGGCCTTTAGTATTTTTTCCAGATCAGCCATGGAAAAACCTTCCTCAATGATTAAACCCACGCTAAGATAGAGGGGAGTAGCGCCACACATGGCAAGATCGTTTACCGTCCCGTTGACTGCAAGATCTCCTATATTTCCTCCCGGGAAAAAGATGGGATCCACAACATAGGAATCAGTTGAAAAGGCAAATTGTTTATCATCAATTTTAAATACAGCACCGTCGTCCAGTTGAGAAAGGATGGAATTGTCAAATACCGGAAGCATAGTTTCAGCTATAAGGCTGTGGGATATTTTTCCTCCACCGCCATGATCTAAAAGAATTTGATCTGTTTTCATTACGTTATCCTTAATGTGTTTTCATGCATTAACATCGTAAAAGAGGTTTGAGTTGTTTGTCGTCTGTTTTCTTCCTTTTGCTAGTAACTGTTTTCTGTTAATTCTATTTTTTAGAAATGATGGGCAATCTAAACGGTTTGTTTTAATTTGATTTATTTCATAAGGCATGGGCATTTCCATTATCCAGAATCCTATCCAGAATAATTCTGGATACATTCTGGATAAGTACTGATTTTAAAAAAATCATGGAAGGACATACCGTCGCCATTTACCTTTTTCTTCAGGGTTTAACCGGCCACGATTGCATAGTTTTTTAAGCAGATAATATGCCCGTGTATCGTTGACACTTAAAATTTTGCGACATTCAGTATTGTTTATTGAACCATGCTTTTGGACGTAAGTAAGGATTTTTTCCTTAGTCAAAATGCGGTATTCAAAATGATAATGGTGCCGGCTAGGGGACGAAAATAATAGAATTTATACAAACGCTCACCCTGTTTTATTCGCATCAAAAAGTGATTCTGTCCAGAGTTTGATTCTTTTGGCCTCACGTTTTTACGTCGCTTCTTCATATCTATGAGCGCCTTTGTCTCATCTTCATTCCACAGGAGTATGTTGAGAATCCAAATTCATTAATTTCCCGTTTACAGCTCCAGCCCTGCTACTTTTAAGGCAAATCTTTTGAAAGAGTCAGATCGCCTGACTCTACTAAAGTCTACGATTTTCCTGGCAATCAAAAGTGCATGCCGGTAATCCACATAGCGTCGACGGGGTCCAAGTTCTTGAGTGAAAATTTTGGTTAGTCTTTTTTTGGGGTTCCTGATGCTGTCGGGGTTTGAGAACCTTGAAATTCGGCTGACAGAGTGAGGATGCTTTAACGGTTGAAGCATGGCGGTAACCGCCCGATAATCCGCAAGCAGCCATGCCTCCAGTTCCTCTTGGATGCATACCAGAAAAACTTTATCTAAATCGACCTTTTCAGCTTGCAAAGACTGGAAAATGGCCTGCCGGTCTTCATACCGGCAGGGTCTCACGCCTTTTTTACGCCAGGCTGGATAAAGATCCCATACCACGATGACTTTTTTGCAATCATCCAATAAGGCTTTAGCAACAGCCCCGTAATCTTCAATCAGTTTTTTCTTATTGTCGAGCGTACTGGGAACAAATTCGATGGTCGGATCAAGTTTATAAACCAGATGGCGACAAACTTGAACATCCGGACCTTCGGGGCCGCACTCGAAAATGAAACCAACCTTCATATTAGCTCCGATTCAGCTTTCCCATGGTGTACAGTTTGCCCGGCGAGAATTTTTGGGCCCACTCTTCCAAAGATGTTTGAGATGCCGGACGCGAAAACACAGGCGCACCTGAAGCATCTCTTTCAACAACAACAATCTGAGATAGTTTTAGTAAATCGAGCAAATAAGGGGAGTGGGTCGTAACAATAACCTGTCCAAAACCTGATTCGACAAAATACCTGATTTCGTCCACAAGCAGGTGAACAGTTCGCGGATCGAGCCCGTTTTCGATTTCTTCAATAATAATAACCCCTGGGGGCGTTGGATGGTGCAATACAGCCAAAAGAGCTAAAATTCTGAGGGTTCCGGTAGAAAGAAGCCATCCCGGTAGTTTATCTGCAATATTTTCTTCAGACATACTCAGGTACACTTTTCGATCAAGTTCGGATGTAATTGCCGGTTGAAGATCTTCCGCAAAAGGCAAAACACCTTTAAACGCCTCGATAATGCCGTTAAAGGCCTGAAGATCCATGTCTCGGATGGATTGAAGATACTCGGCAATATTGGAGCCGGTATGGTTCAATTTTATCGCACCGTAAGACCGCTTTTGCGGCATTGGTTCGGTCATTAAATGAGGATCAAGCCTTAAGAATTGCCAGTTGCTTACAAACGATTTCAGTTTGGGATCTGTGATTTCACCTTTTGAGATAAATTTGTGCATGGGCGTTAATTCACCGGAATTATATGCAGCCTTGTAATCCTGGAAATAGATCCTGTTGAATGTGGAATCCGCGACAACTTCCAGATGAAATTTTAGCTTTTCATCCTCTGCTTTACCATGTAAAGTAAACGTCATGGGGTTAGAAACTTTATCTTTGATGGTTTTATGGTCTTTGGCTTTGTTCCAAATATATTCGAACCCGTACCAGGGAACCATGGCTTCATCCAGGCCGCTAAAAACAATTGATTGAAACGTTTCCATGGCCTCAATGATGCTGCTTTTCCCGGAGCCATTGTTGCCGATAAAAACCGTCAGCGGTGTAAACCTGATTGTTTTACTGTTCTGTACGGCCTTGAAATTTTTTAGACAAAAGGATGATAAAGAAATTTTCGGTTTCATTTTATTTTTCCCCTGGCAATATCGCGGTAAACATTTAACGCTGCTACACGGAACGGGTCCGTGCAGTCTGTTTCTTTTAAAATCAGTGCGTATTCTTCTTCTGTCAGATTATAAAGATGGGCAACGCGAGCATCAATTTCTATTTCTAAAGAAGTAACTTTAACTTGTTTATTGGGATTTCTAAAATAATCTTTTGATTTAGCGATATCGATAATTTTATTAACGAGGCTTAAGAATATTTTTTTCCCCATTTTTTTAACTAATGGAATAGGGAACTCTCTTATAGTTTCGTGTTTTAGTGTAAAAGCTCCTCCTGCCGTCATGATTCCTATAAGACCAAAATAAAACTGATATAAGGAGCTATTCAAACAGGCTAAAATATACTTCACAGAAAAACTTTCAGATGTAAGAATATATCCATTACTTGGTAAATAATGGTTATCTTCATCATAGGCAAATGCCCATTTGTCAGCCGTTAAGCCCCAAATTATTTTAGGTTTATTAAATTCTTTATAATATGCGACATTATCTTGAATTTCAAACCATTGATAGCTACCGGGTTTTCGGCCATACTCTGTATCTCCATTTTTTGGTTTTAAAAACTTTTTGAAAGCTTCAAGATGTGTTTTAATCGATTTGATAGAATTAATGTCATATCCTCTGCGTGTAAATATCAGGTAATTTCCATCAAAATTATAATACCACTTTCTAATGTTTCGTCCTTGCAAAAGAGGCTTAATCACTTGTCTTGCTTTATTATTTCTGCCGATTAATATGTCTTTAATATTTTCATCAATTATAAAAGCAGGATTATATCCCGTTGTCACTCCTCTGCATATTTGTACTCCCCTAATATTGCATAATTTAGCTCCTTTTCTTTCAATTTTATCTTTTAATTCTTGTACTTGCTCGCTTTCAAGGTTCCATATTTCTCCTCCTTCCAATCTCTCTTGAGGATATTTAAAACCATTTTGCTTAATAAATTCATAGATATTAGTTTCAATAAACATCTTATCATTAGCATGTGCAATTACAATTTCGTTTCCTAATTTCTGAGCTTTTATTAGAATTACTACACAGCTTGCAACTAAAGCATCAAATAAACGAACATCAGTAAAATCAATTATATTGCTTAATACAAGTTGTGAAAGCATAAGTCTTAATTTTTCGCCGTACCTCGTTTTCATAAACTTATTTGAGGAAATGAAAGACAAAACACCATTTATAGACAAAAAATCGATACTTTTTTCATAGAAATAAACGTAAAGATCCGCAGTTCCAGAATAAACATGAAATATTGACTTAAGGGTATGGCTAATAAATTTTAGTTTTTTATGTTCAACATACGGCGGATTCCCAATAACAACATCAAATCCATCCTTCAACCCGAACATCCACTCCATATCAAAAAAATCGGCAGATGTATTTTGATCATATGGATCCCAACTGGCTAATTTTTCAGCCACACCGGTTCCAAAATTTCCATTTTTGATTAACAACTGA
>CAZLRK010000048.1:0-22867 GCA_964561845.1 uncultured Desulfobacterales bacterium
AGCTGGTTCTTATAATATGCTTTTCGAAGTGTCCACTTTAACTATACCACTTCATCTTTCTCAATTTCCATAGTATACTAAAAATGATAGTGTTGAATAGCATCTCATAAAGCTGAGTCGGGTGCAGGTATTGCCCCGGAAACATCCGGCCTGCAGGGCTTTCAGGCGAATAAACCAGGCCCCACGGCATGTCTGTTGGGTATCCATGGGCATCTCCATTAAGAAAACATCCTATCCTGCCGATGGCCTGGCCTAAAATAAGAGATGGTACAACAGTATCGGCAAATTTCCAAAAAGAGATTTTCTTTTTTCTGGTATAAAGGATACTAACCAGAAGACCCCCTAAGATTCCTCCATGGATGGCCAACCCACCCTGCCAGATAAAAAAAATAGAAAATGGATTATCCCATAACAGGGCCCGGTTGGAAAATACTTCGTAATAGAGGCGAGCACCGATTATGGCTCCGATTATAGCGTAAAGAGAAAATTCCCCGATTTTCTCCTTGTCGATTCCTTTTCTCTCGCCCTCTTTCCCTGCAACCCAGACAGCGACAAAACATGCTATGGCTATCATTACTCCATACCAGCGGATTGTAAAATTTCCCATTTGAATTATAATTGGATGCATCCTGCCCCTTCATACGATCTAATTAGGCACTTTAACATCTGTCTTGTAAAGCTGTTGCGCGATCATAAAATAATAATTTCTAAATTTATAGCTTGGCAAAAAAAGAAAACATTAATGGCATTTGAGACATTTGCCTTCTGTAGCTTTATTCAATCGTTCCACATAACGTCCCCACCAGCCTTTTTTTTTGCCGGCCTTGTCTAAATACTTCCCGGGGTTTTCTTCAAAAGCTTTGCGGCAGGCCTCTGCGCAGAAGTAGTAACTGCATCCCTGGTACTTGACAGATAAATCTATCTTACCAAAGGGCACATTCATACCGCATACTGGGTCGATAACGGCTTTTGTAATATCTTTTATCGGAGTTGTTATCTGTGTCATTGCTAAACCTCCATTTCTCTTTATAAGAGACCTTTGAAAAATGTTCAATTTTGTTCAAGTTCAAGCCTCCGGCCCGTAGGGCCTACGCCCCGGCGGGGCAGGCGAAAATTTTAACCACAGGCATACATTGAGTATTTCGAGGATAGCGCTAAAGCTTCACTGCGTGCCAAAATTTTAGCCTAACACAGAAATTGGACAAAAGGGGGCGTTTTGCAAAGGTCTCTATAAAACTACGGGGGTAAAACACAAGCTCACCCCCGTATTATGACAGACTAATTCCAGTAGCCACCCATGTGCCGACCATAACCACCCATATGCCCGCCGAAATCCATCATATGCCCGCCTCTGTAACGATCATAGCGGCCATAGCCACGCCCGTATTTCTCACCAAAACGTGCATCAGGATTGATCTTGCCGGCCTCAAGCTTAAAATTGATACGTGCCTGATCTAATTTTGACCTTAATTCACTAATCTCTTTCTGAAGAGCCTTTGCCTTGTCAGCATCAGGATTGGATGAATTTAAAAGGCCATTAAGCTCTTGGGACTTGCTCCAGATTTTATTTCTAACTTGATCATTCTCCTTATAAAATGCTCGACCAATCTTTTCGAGCTTTTCACGCTGATCCTCTGTCAGATTGCCATATCCTTTGCCATATTCTGTCTCATAACCGGGACAGCCTCCCTGGTAGCCCATGTTATATTGGCCCCTGCCCCAGCCATGAGCCCATGCGAATACCGGAACAGACAAAGCTGCTACCAACATTGTAATTCCTAAAATTGATGTTAATTTTTTCATGATAAAATCTCCTTTCTTATTTTTTTGTTTTTGCTCTCTTGATCATTATGATTGCAAGACCCTAATCGAGCCAAAATAATGCTCAATTAGGCGTTACTTGTTAATAGTTATTCATTATTAGAATTTGATGATCGTCTCATTTTATAAATCTATGATTGATGAAATATAAAAATGGATTTTATTCCTTTTAAACCATTAACCAATAACTAATAACGAATAGCTCCCAATTGATTTTTACTCAATTGGGGTAAGAGTCTTGATCAACAAGATAGCAAAGGACGTGCCAAATATCATAAACAGCCTATAACGTTTTAATTTTACATAAATAGTTTCATTTTATCGCTAATTGTCTTGACATTTTGTTGCAAGAAGACAATAAAGGATGGATATAAAGTATCCGGTTATAATTTTAGGAGGGTATCCAAGTGGATATAAAATATCCAGGCGGTGAGAAACAGGCTTTAATTTACCCCCTCGAAGTGGGACACTATCTTAAACAAAAAGACATTAACTATTCACAATTAGCAATTGATTATTAATTAAGGAAAAAATAATCAATATTCAAACCTCGAAAAAGTTTGGTATCTATTTTGCAAAATAAAATGTTTATGACAGATAATATAATAAAGAAAAAAGGATGGTTTGGTGTACCCGCCTGGATCATATTAGGATCTGTGATCATCCTGTTACCTATTTTTGTTTTCTGGGCCCTGGAGCATATAAACAAATATAAGGAAGACACAACTTTTCTTCTTCTGGAAAAAGGGGCAGCCCTCATAAGGTCTTTTGAAGCCGGAACCAGAACAGGAATGATGGGGATGATGGGAATGCATAGGGGCGGGTTTCGACTCCAAAGATTATTGATGGAGACGGCACAGCAGCCTGATATTGCTTATCTCATTGTCACCAACATCAATGGTAAAATACTGGCCCATAATGATCCTTCTAAAATAGGAGGAATCCATGGGAGAGAACTGGATCTTAAACAAATTCTTCATTCCAAAAAGGTGGAATGGCGGCAGATTTCCAATATAAATGGAGCCGGCACCTTTGAGGTTTTCCGTCGGTTTTTACCGGCACAAGAACTTTTTCGAAAACGTCTCGAAAAAATGATGTCTGATCTTTTTCACATACCCCTTATCAACCCAGGTGTTTCCCAAGCAGACATGGGATATATCATCTTTGTGGGGTTAGACATGGGACCAATTGAAACCGCCAGAAAAGAGGATACCCGTCATACAATAATGATGGCATTTATCCTTCTTTTAATAGGATTTGCAGGCATCTTTTTTCTTTTTCTTGCCCATGCATATCGCTCGGCAAGGACTACTCTGACCAGGGTTAAAGCTTTTTCCGATAATGTTGTGGAAAATTTGCCCATTGGCCTTTTGGCCATGGATGCGGATGGAAAGGTCGTCTCTTTCAATCAGACAGCCGAATTAGTGCTTAAACTAACATCTCGCGAGGTTCTTGGAAAAAAGGCCGGTGAAATACTCCCCCAGGAGATAGCAGCTCTAACCGCACAACTTA
Source organism: uncultured Desulfobacterales bacterium (assembly GCA_964561845.1). Lineage (GTDB taxonomy): Bacteria > Desulfobacterota > Desulfobacteria > Desulfobacterales > JAUVVS01 > JAUVVS01. The sequence goes on from CAZLRK010000048.1 coordinate 3,334, forward strand.
AAGCCGAGAAAAAAGTCATTGAAAAGGAAATCGATTGTCCTCTTAAAGATGAGAAATCGATCCCCATGGATGTAAGTGTTTCTTTGCTGGAAGGAGATAATGGAATCTTCCTAGGCCACATCATTCTTTTCAGAGATTTAACAGAGATCCAAGAGCTTAAAAGAGAGATTGAAAGAAGCCAGCGCCTTGCCTCACTGGGTAAGCTTGCTGCCGGAATTGCCCATGAAATAAGAAATCCATTGAGCTCAATCAAAGGTTTTGCCACCTTTTTCAATGAGAGATTTAAGGATATGCCTGAGTATCAAAGCACAGCTAAAATTATGATTCAGGAGGTGGATAGATTAAACAGGGTCATAACTCAACTTTTAGAATTTACACGTCCTTTGGAAGTTATTAAAAAACCGGTATCCATTCGACCCTTGATACAGCATTCTCTGAAGATTATCGAGGGACAAGCTCAATCTAAGAATATCAGTATAAATACAAAGTTTTCACCCGAAATAAATGAGATTCATATTGATCAGGATAGATTCAATCAAGTTTTACTTAATCTATATCTGAACGCTGTTGAGGCCATGGAAGAAGGGGGCGTCCTTTCAGTTGCTCTATCTCGTGAAGAGAACTCTCAAAAAGTAAAGCTCACGGTTTCAGATACAGGAGCCGGGATTAAAAAAGAAGACCTCGTTCATATTTTTGATCCTTATTTCACCACAAAACAGTCAGGAACAGGTTTAGGACTTGCAATCGTCCATAAGATTATTGAATCCCATAATGGTGAGGTTAAGGTGGAAAGTCGGCATGGTAAAGGAACTACTGTGACGCTTATTTTACCTCAATATTGATGTTGAAACAGTAAAGAATCCCCCACAAAACAGGACAAGCAAGACCCAAAGGACTAGGCATTGATTGCCCCGCAGAGGGGGAAAGACATTAACTATTCACAATTAGCAATTGATTATTAATTAAGGAAAAAATAATTAATTGTTAAGTTATCGCTTATCCCCCAGTGGGGGGTAATTCAACGTATTTTTATATTGATGGAGTATTGGAGTGTTGGAGTAATGGAAAAGAAAAGGAGTGTTTTAATTGTAGATGATGATCCCGGGCACCGCACCATGTTGCGAACCCTTCTTACCGGATGGGGATACACCATCTTTGAAGCGGATGACGGCTCAACTGCCATTGAAAAAGTCCATGAACAGGTATTTGACCTCATTTTAATGGATATCCGCATGATAAAGGTTTCCGGTCTTGAGGCTCTAAATCAAATCAAGACGTTTAATCCTGCCATGCCTATTATTATCATGACAGCGTACGCGTCTGTGGAGACTGCTGTGGAGGCTTTAAAAAACGGCGCATATGATTATCTGACAAAACCACTCGATTTTGACGAACTTAGGCTTGCCATGGAGCGGGCTGTGGACCATAGACAGCTAAGAGAGGAGAATCGTCTCTTGCGAGAGAGTCTTGGCACTCACTTTGACAGGCGAAACATCATAGGGCGAAGTAAGGCCATGGACAAGGTCCTTAAAACAGTAGCCCAGGTGGCCCCATCCGAAGCGACTGTTTTAATTACCGGTGAGTCCGGAACAGGTAAAGAGATGATAGCAGGAGCAATACATTTTAACAGCTCTCGAAAAACCGGTCCCTTTGTTAAGATTAATTGTGCTGCTATTATGGAGACACTGCTTGAATCTGAACTTTTTGGCCATGAGAAGGGAGCCTTTACAGGAGCACATAGAAAAAAAGAAGGACGAATTCGTCAGGCACATGGTGGAAGCCTGTTTCTGGACGAGATTAGCGAGATGTCATTGGCCATGCAGGTTAAACTATTGCGTGTACTCCAGGAGAGAGAGATTACCCGTGTGGGCGGAGAAGATGTGATCAAGGTGGATGTACGTGTAATAGCTGCCACAAACAAAGACCTGTTGCAGGAAATATCAACAGGAAAATTCAGGGAAGATCTCTTTTACCGTCTAAATGTAGTTGCCTTGAATATTCCCCCCCTAAAGGAGAGGTCAGAGGATATCCCGCTTCTTGCCCAGCATTTTTTAGAAATATTTTCCGAAAAAAACCGCAAAAAGATAAAGGGATTTACCCCTCATGCCATGGATCAGCTAATCAAATATGATTGGCCTGGGAACGTTCGTGAGCTTATGAATGCTGTAGAAAGAGGAGTGGTTCTTTCCAGATCGGAACACCTTGATGTCGAAGAACTGCTGTTGGTTATTAAAGATGAAAAAGGGGAAAAGGAATCTCTATCAAAAGATTTTATTACGGGAGACCTGCCTCTAGAAGAAGTGGAAAAGGCAAGCATATTAAAGACTCTGGATTTGTCCGGAGGCAACAAGAGTGAGGCTGCAAGAAGATTAGGCATAACCCGAAGAACCCTCCATAAAAAGCTTAAAAAATATGGTGTTATGCCATAAGCATTCACAGGTTCAGCGTTCATAGTTGTAGAAAAATCTTCAAGTTGGCACAAATCTTGAATAGGAATTTAAGTGATACTTTAAAATTTAAGGAGGAAAATATGATTTTATATTCTACAAAAAAATGGAAACTCAGACTTTTCGTACTGAGTCTATTACTTTTTATATGGCTTTATGCTTCCATGTCGTGGGCACTTACTGTAGATGAAGAAAACAACATAAACGTATATAAGAATGCGGCTAAAGGAGTCGTAAATATAACCAGTATTGTTTTAAGGCGGGATTTTTTTCAGGGTGTTGTCCCGCGTGAAGGTGCGGGTTCAGGCGCCATTATAGACTCACGTGGTTATATCCTTACAAACAATCATGTCATCAAAAACGCTCATCGAATTGAAGTGACATTATCCAATGGAAACAAATTTCCCGGACGTCTAATTGGAACCGATCCTGACAATGACCTGGCCATTATCCAGATTAAAGCTCCCTCTGATCAGCTAAACATCCTTTCTTTAGGTAGTTCCATGGATCTGCAGGTAGGGCAGAAGGTTTTAGCAATAGGAAATCCTTTTGGACTTGCTGAAACCCTGACAACCGGTATCATTTCCTCCCTGGGTCGTTCCATACGTTCAGCTAACGGCACCCTCATGGAGGATCTGATCCAAACCGATGCAGCCATTAATCCCGGCAATTCAGGTGGTCCGCTACTCGACTCAAAGGGAAAGATCATAGGAATCAATACAGCCATCTTTTCACCTTCAGGAGGCAGCGTTGGAATAGGATTTGCCATACCTGTTGGTACTGCCAAAAGGATTATTCCGGAATTGATTGAAAAAGGCTATGTCTCACATCCGTGGATCGGAGTGACCCTTTTTCCTCTTATTCCCGGTATTGCCAAGGCGCTGGATTTACAAGTAGAGCGGGGAGTTCTGATTATAGAAGTGCTCCAGGGTGGTCCGGCATACAAGGCAGGGCTAAAGGGAAGCAGTCAAATGCTGCAGGTAGGCAATATGATGCTTCCGGCAGGTGGAGATATTGTCATATCCCTAAATGGAAAGCCTGTGAACACATCAGAGGAATTGATTAGAATGATCCGTAAATATAAACCTGGTGACAGAATCACACTGAAGATATTGAGAAATAAAGATTTTCAAGAGGTGCCGGTAGTCCTTGGTGAGCGACCGCAAGGATAATAATTCATTTCTGCTTGATTCGATTTTCTCTAATTTGTGCCAGAACGAAAAGTACCAGATATCCTCACAGGTCTCCTTTTTGTAAAGGGAAGATAATATAATTTCCCTCTATTTTCCCTGTTGAACCCCGGCACAATCATTATGGTACCACTATGTAGTGTACAAATTGAAAAAGTGTATTATTTTTATAAATAGCTAATATTTTGGTAACGTTCAAAAGTGTGCGCATTTCTTTGTAAGCGGTTAAAATTTGAAAAGGTAATGGATGTTTCCAAAAGACTATATCACTGTATAATTCCTCGACTGCTCACAGTGATTAAATATTTGGGATTTGCGCTACATAAGCCTTATTGTTCAAGAAACTGTCTGTTAAATCCCAAATATTTGATCACCCCCTAATAGGTAAATTGATATCGTCTTTTGGAAATATGCATTGCCGAATGATAGTTAAATAGATCCTATTTATTGGAAAAACAATTATGCGCATACTTTTGAACGTTATTAATATTTTTCTCTGTGTTCTTTATGGTTAATGATTAAATAAATGAAAAAAGGAGAAAACAAGCGATGGAAAAACAAACTTTGACAGTACCGAATATTACATGCGGTCATTGTGTAATGACCATTAAGAATGAATTGCGTGAATTGGAAGGAGTAGAAACCGTTGATGGTAATCCTGAAAACAAGAGTATTACCGTTGAATGGGAAGCTCCAACCACTCTGGAAAATATTAAAGATACATTAAAAGAGATCAATTATCCGGCTGAATAACATGCAAATAACAGCAACATCAAAGTTACTTTTAATTTGGCAAAATTAGAAGATTTTGTTTAACAGATGACAGACGACGGATGACGGATGACGGACGACAGATGACAGATAGATCTATACGGATATCATTTTGAATGATTTAACAGAGTAAAGAATTTCGTGGTTCGAATTTCGAATTTATTTAAAAATTAATGTATTAAATAAGTATCTAATTTGATGTGTTATTTTATTAGATAACACGATCCTGACATATAGTTGTAAGGTCTCATATATGGGTGAAACATGGTCGAGCAAAAATTTACACTACCGGTTACAGGAATGACATGTGCCAATTGCGCCATGAATATCGAACGTTCCGTAAAAAAGCTGGACGGCGTAAAGGATACAAACGTTAACTTTGCTTCTGAACAGGCAACGGTTTCTTTTGACCCTAAACAGCTCCATCTTAAAGACGTGGTTCAAAATATTCATGATTCAGGATATAACATTGCTACAGCAAATGTCGAATTGCCGGTAACCGGCATGACTTGCGCCAACTGTGCCATGAACATCGAAAGAGCTTTAAACAAAAAGGTGCAGGGAATTGTTAATGCCTCGGCAAATTTTGCAATGGAGCGGGTCTACGTTGAATATATCCCTTCGATTACGAATGTCGACGATATTGTATCGGCCATAAAAAAAGCTGGATACGGCGCCATACCACCTGATGAAACCCTGGAGGGCGAAGATGCGGAACAGGCCGCGCGTAATGCTGAAATTAAGGATCAGACCAGGAAGTTTGCCATAGGGGTGTTGTTTGCCTTTCCGCTTTTTGTTTTAAGTATGATGCGGGATTTTAACCTTATCGGCCCCTGGAGTCATATGCCCTGGGTCAACTGGCTATTCTTTGCCCTTGCTACACCGGTGCAATTCTACACGGGATGGGATTATTACGTGGGAGGGTTTAAAAGCCTAAAAAATAAAAGTGCCAATATGGATGTTCTAGTTGCCATGGGATCATCGGTTGCATATTTTTACTCTTTAAGCGTTTTACTTTTTCCCTTTATTGGCAAGCATGTATATTTTGAAACATCTGCAGTAATTATTACCCTTATCAAACTTGGTAAAATGCTGGAAGCCAGAACCAAGGGAAAAACAGGCGGCGCAATCCGTAAGCTTATCGGCCTTCAGCCCAAAACTGCAACAGTATTGGAAAACGGGGTTGAAAGTGAAGTCCCATTAATCAGGATCAAAAAGGATGATATAATTATTGTTCGCCCGGGTGAACGGGTTCCGGTTGACGGCATCATTATACAGGGAGAATCGGCAGTAGATGAATCGATGCTCAGCGGTGAACCCCTTCCAGTTGATAAGCGTGCTAATGACACTGTTATCGGCGGAACAATAAACGGCGAGGGCCTTTTAAAGTTTAAAGCAACCCGCGTAGGCAAGGAAACAGCCCTTGCACAAATTATTAAACTTGTCCAGGAAGCCCAGGGCAGCAAAGCCCCCATACAGGCCCTTGCTGACCGGGTGGCGGCTATATTTGTTCCCTTTGTCATTGTTATAGCTCTTATTACTTATGCTTTGTGGTGGGGAATAACAGGCGAATTTGTGCCCTCCATGATAAGACTGGTGGCCGTGCTTGTCATTGCATGCCCTTGTGCTTTAGGACTTGCCACACCCACGGCAATAATGGCCGGCACGGGAAAAGGAGCAGAAAAGGGAATCCTGTTTAAAAAGAGTGAGGCTCTTGAGAATGCTACAAAACTGGATACGATTGTACTGGATAAAACCGGAACCATCACAATGGGAAAACCTGCAGTGATTGACGTAATATCTTTTGATCCTGCAATTGAAACTGAAAATGAACTTTTAAAGCTCGGGGCTTCTGTTGAAAAAGGATCTGAGCACCCCGTTGGAAAAGCCATTGTAAAAGAAGCAAAAAAAAGAGGTCTTGATCTTTTTGAACCGGAAAATTTCAAAGCTTCAGGCGGCTTTGGCGTTGAGGCAACAATAAACGGCGATTTCTTAAAACTGGGAAAGCCGCTATGGTTTCATGAATTTGGAATAGACGTTGATAAAGCTAACGAAAAGATAAATGAATTGCAGTCTGAAGGCAAAACCGTTATGGTTCTGGCCAGGGATAAAGCGCTATCAGGTTTAATTTCAGTATCAGACACACTGAAACCGGAGTCTAAAGATGCCATCGAAAAGCTTCATCAGCAGAATCTTAAAGTGGTCATGCTTACTGGAGATAATCTCCGGACAGCCGCAACCATTGCCTCTCAAGTAAATATTGATGACGTTTTTGCCGAGGTGCGTCCCGAAGATAAATCATCAAAGATTAAAGATCTTCAAAAAAAAGGGCAAAAAACAGGAATGGTTGGAGATGGCATAAATGATGCTCCAGCGCTTGCCCAGGCGGATGTCGGCCTTGCCATCGGCACCGGTACGGACGTGGCAATTGAAACTGCAGATGTAATTCTTTCCAGCGGCAGTCTGGAAGGTGTATCAAATGCTATCAGTCTCAGCAGGGCAACCATGAGAACCATCAGGCAAAACCTTTTCTGGGCCTTTGGCTACAATATATTACTCATTCCCATCGCTGCGGGAATATTGCAACCCTTTGATGTTTTTCCTGATTTTTTAAGACAACTTCATCCTATCCTGGCAGCCCTAGCAATGGCCTTAAGCAGCATTTCCGTAGTATCAAACAGTCTTCTCCTGTATAAAACCGAAGTTGAATAAGGAAGATTGAGATGAGACTTTTTACGAAGCCATCAAGACTATCTGAAGGTTACAAATATTGGATTAGAAACAAGGATGCCGGGCCCTCTTACATCGATCCTGTAATATATTTTCTCACTCTTTCTAAAATACTTATCCTCAAAGTCAATATCCATTGGTAAAGACCCTTTAAAATTCTTTATCAATTCTCCTGATCTTATCAATCTTACTGTTACTCGATTTTCAACAGGCCTTTTTAAAGAGAGGGAGATATGAATCCTTGGGTTACCGTTTAAAAGGATTTCTTCCCCTAAAGTTGCTTTTATTTTACATCAGGGTGAACAAATTGCAAATTCATTTAGTACTATTTGTTGAGGATAACCGCCTCGACATGCATACATCCTTCCTTTTTGAATGGCAGATAGAATGCTTTTTCTTGTTCGCTTTCGTACTAAAAATACGGTAGGAAAATCCCCTAATTTTTGGCCTCCTCCGCCGTCCTCATGAAAGTCAGCCGTAGCTATGCCCCAAACAGCACGTTTCCTTTCACCTTTACAAAATTCCAGAAGAACTTTATCCCATTCATGACCTGGTTCGGTAACTGTTATGTTATCTCCATAGAGAGCGGCAAAGCCGGTATAATCTAATGTTTTTTCAATGGATTCCGGATAAGGAGGGGTGTTTAAAGAGATGGGGCCCATTTTTCTGACACCCGATCCGGTTTCAGGATAATTCCAAAAAGTAAGCCCTCCTTTATCATTCACGTAATCGATTAACAACTGATATGGCGATTCTCCCTGATCGCCATTATACTGGTTAAAAGGGGAACTTCTGAATGGATCCGTGTTAATAATTAAAAGGAGGGAAGCTAAGCTTATGATGATTCCGGATATTCTATAAAATCTTCTATCCCTTAACATTAGAAGACCGAGGATAAAAGTTACCGAAAAAATTAATATCTCCAACATAGAATTTTTTATATAATGGGTGGAAAAACCATTATGAATAATGGGAAGATTTTTATAATCTTCAGGTCTTTCCAGGCCTATGGTCAAAATCCGTTTTTCATGATCATTGGCAGAGAGATTGTTCTTAAAATATGAGCCTGTCCAGTAATAAAAAGGGACTGTTTCAGAACCCGGGATTAAAATCAAATCAGGATATTTTTTTCGTGCCTTGTCAATGGCATTTAAATAGTCAACCGCACCTCTTTTGTTTATAGAATTTAATTCCACTCGCTTTTTTAAAATATTTCTTAGAGGAAACAGACCATATTCCATAACCAACCTGTCATGATCGTTGATAAACAGGACATCAAATCCTCTTGATTTTGCAATTCCGGCAAGGGTGTCAACATCGTGAGTTCCGTCACTGTATGTTGTTCTGGTAACAATAAGGCCGGTCATTTGGAAATACTCATCAGCCGTTACTGAATGAACATAAAAAGTAATTATTAAAAGAATCAGAAAAAGTATTTTTTTAATAAACATAATTTTTATAAATCAAGCTAATCCTGTCTAAAAAATAGCTGAGCCATTACAACCATTGCAATGTAAAAAATTTTCATTGGTTATTATATATGATATCAATATTAAATCTTTTTTTTAAGTCATTTATTCATTTACGAATTCATCAAGTGTTTGCAATGCTATTTACATGTCGTTAAATTTAAATTGACAAGTGTATTGAGATATGATTAAGGAGACTGTTGCATACATGTGTAAACAAAAATCATTATCAGTCATTTTTCTCTTGACAGTTTGAAATTGATCTATTAATGTTTTCTGCAATCAATCATAATAATACTTTGTGGTTCTTGGTGAAAAAGATAAAACCGAAGATTTTCATTTAAAAACACTCAACTAACTTTATTAGAAGGAGGGAATCATAATGCATAAGATCATAAAAAAGCTTGTCGTCGTTACATGTGTCGTTGCGGTATCAATGATCGCTATGGGGAACTCAGCATTTGCAATAGATCTAACCGTCTATACTGCAGTTGAGGCAGAGCATCTCGCAGAGTATGCAGCCAACTTTAATGAGGGTCATCCGGATATCCATATTAAATGGGTTCGGGATTCAACCGGGATTATGACCGCCAAACTGCTGGCGGAAAAGAACAATCCGCAGGCCGATCTTGCTTGGGGGATGTCCGGATCATCGTTATTATTATTCAAATCCGAAGGGATGCTGCATCCTTACAAGCCCAAAGGACTTGAAAATCTGGACCCGAAATTCTACGACAGTGACCCTGTTCCCAGCTGGGTTGGTCTGGATGCCTATGTGGCGGGGATTGCTTACAACACCGTCGAAGGGAAGAAAAACAACCTGGTGGCGCCAAAATCCTGGTGGGACCTCACCAAGCCGATGTACAAAGGTCATGTGATCATGCCGAACCCGAATTCATCCGGTACCGGTTTTCTTGATGTTTCCAGCTGGCTGCAGCTGTTTGGTGAAAAAGGCGGATGGGCCTTTATGGATCTGCTGCACGAAAATATCGCCCGTTACACCCACTCGGGCTCAAAACCTGCCAAACTGGCAGCCGCGGGAGAGATCCCCATCGGTATCTCCTTTGCCTTCCGTGGTGCAAAGTCCAAAGCAGCGGGCGCACCCTTAGATGTCATTATTCCAAAAGAGGGAATCGGCTGGGAGATAGAAGCTGCCGCCATTATGGCCGGTACAGATAAACTTGAAGCCGCCCAAACATTCATGGACTGGACGATCACCAAAAAAGCCAATCAAATGTATAACGCCTATTATGCTGTAGTCGGTTACAAAGGCGTCGCAAAACCGGTAAAGCATTTCCCACCGGAAACGCTTGAACAGATGATTGAAAATGATTTCGAATTTGCAGCCAATAACAGAAAAAGAATTCTGGCCGAATGGCAGAAACGCTACGATTCCAAATCAGACCCTAAATAATTAACTATTTATCGACAGCCTGAACTTTGTGTGCTAGATCAGGCTGTCGATACCTCATTCTAATCTTTTTAGGTTAGAATATAACTTGAGTCAGAGCGAATTCTCTACGACCGAATCACTGCTAGAAATCTCAATCCGATTCTACCTGTGAAACATTAAATAGGGACATGATTATCGTGAGAGATCTGTCTACTGCCAATACCTCAAATAAACCGCCTTATCTTCGGATATCCAGACTGACCAAGAAGTTTGGTGACTTTGTGGCTCTGGACGATGTTTCCATCGAAGTCAACGATGGGGAGTTCGTTTGTTTTCTAGGGCCCTCCGGCTGTGGTAAAACGACCTTTTTACGTGCCATTGCCGGTCTCGATATCCAAACATCCGGTACGGTGCTCCAGGACAATAAAGATATCTCAGCACTGCCTCCATCAGAACGCGACTTCGGGATTGTCTTTCAGTCCTATGCCCTGTTTCCCAACCTGACGGTCGAAAAAAATATTGCCTTTGGTTTGGAAAGCCAAAAGCTTTCGCGTGGCGAGATCAAAAAGCGAGTGGACGAGCTGCTGGAATTGGTGGGACTTCCTGAACAAGAGAAAAAATACCCTTCCCAACTATCAGGGGGCCAGCAGCAACGCATCGCTTTGGCCAGAGCCATCGCCACCTCTCCAGGTTTGTTACTGCTCGACGAACCTTTGTCGGCTCTTGACGCGAAAGTTCGTGCTTATTTGCGTCATGAGGTCAAAGCCCTTCAGCGAAAGCTTGGTGTGACCACGATCATGGTGACCCACGACCAGGAGGAAGCCATGACCATGGCAGATCGCATTGTGGTGATGAACCAGGGTGCCATTGATCAGGTTGGGACCCCTACAGAAATATACCGCGAGCCGAAAACATTGTTTGTAGCAGATTTTATCGGGACTATTAATCATGTGAACGGCCATGCCGCAACACCTGAATCGGCCAGTCTCGGATCACTCGAGATAGCGTGCCGTAAACACGACCTGGCGCCTGGGCAACGAGCTGTTATCTCTATACGTCCCGAGGATATTGTTCCTGGCGGCGAAATTGCGGCCACAGTTGCTCAAAATGGCAATAAATTCAATGTCACGGTCAAGGATATGGAATTTCTTGGCTCGTTCTGGCGTATTCATCTGGGAGACGAGCAACTGGGCAATTCTCAACTGATCATCGATCTGTCAGTCAATGCCGTCATCCGAATGAATACATCTGTTGGCAAAAAAATGTCCATAGAACTGCCATCAGATCGACTCTGTGTTTTCAACCCTCCCACTGAATAATAACTATGACCACTATTCCCTCTAATAAAGAAATGTCTCCTGCACCGATCATTCACCCAAAAACGAGTAAAGATGACCGGTTGATGGCAGGGTTTATGATTATCATCTCGCTCTACCTGTTTGTCGCACTGGCCTTTCCTCTTTATGCGATGCTGTCAAAATCTTTCACAACCGCTGCCTTTGATTTTGAAAATTTTGAATTTCAAGTCAATACCGGTGATGGCTGGAGTGAAGTGATTTCCGCTTTCCAAATCAATGAAAACTTGAAACTCCTCAAACCTGAAGAGCTGAAAACCAGTTCGGACGGGCGATTGTACGCTACCACCTTTTTTCCTGATTTCAGTTTCCGCAGCAAAACCGAATATCGCCTCCGTCAACTGGACAAAAACGGATCGTTTCTAGTGGGATCGACCCGTATCGCAGATAACGAGTGGCACACCTATACAGCAAACAAGTTCAGACGCATCGTCTTTCGTCCTTCCAAGTCCACTGGATTGGATAATTTTATCACTTATTTTTCCACTCCCGCGCTTTTTTATTCTATTAAAAATTCGTTTTTCATTTCGGTACTGTCGACTGTGATAACTGTGAGTATCGCTTTTTGGTTTGCCTATGCGCTGAATCGAAGCACCATGCGGTTCAAGGGGCTTTTTCGGATTATTGCCATGATTCCGATTCTGGTCCCTTCTTTGTTGCCCGGGATCGCTCTGGTCTATTTGTTCGGCAAACAGGGTATTATCAAAGGGTTGTTGTTCGGCCATGAAATTTACGGTCCAATAGGAATTGTGCTGGGATCGATTTTTTTTACATTTCCTCACGCGCTGATCATCATTACAACTGCCTTGTCCATCTCCGATGCGCGTCTCTATGAAGCAGCCATTTCCCTGCGTGCCAGTGCCTGGAAAACATTCTGGACGGTGACCATCCCTGGTGCGCGTTACGGATTAATTTCGGCGTCCATTGTTGTTTTCAATCTGGTGATTACCGACTTCGGATTACCCAAAGTGATCGGGGGACAATACAACATGCTGGCCGTGGACATCTACAAGCAGGTCATCGGCCAGCAGAATTTTGAAATGGGAGCAGTTGTGTCTATGGTGTTACTGGTCCCGGCTATGATGGCGTTTGTCCTAGATCGCTATGTGCAAAAAAGACAGGTCGCTCAGATCTCTTCCAGTTCAGTTCCTTATGAACCCAAGCCAAATCGAAAATTTGATGCGATTTGTTTGTCCTACTGCAGTATGGTGGCCCTTTTCATCCTGAGCCTTATCATCATTTGTCAATATGCAGCACTCGTCAAGCTCTGGCCTTACAATTTAAACCTCGGTCTGAGTAACTACAATTTCGATGTGATGGATGGAGGCGGGTGGGCGTCCTATGGTAATTCGATCCAAATGGCGTTGTTAACCGCATTGATCGGAACAACAGTTGTTTTTTCCGGGGCCTATATGGTTGAAAAAATCAATGGGTTTCTAGCCACCCGGTCCAGCTTCCAGTTTCTCGCCATGTTGCCCATGGCAATTCCAGGAATGGTCTTAGGCCTGGCCTATATCTTTTTCTTCAACGACCCGAGAAACCCACTCAATGGAATATACGGCACAATGGTGATTCTGGTTGTCTGCACCGTCACTCACTTTTATACCGTTTCCCACCTAACTGCCGTCACCGCATTAAAACAAATGGATCGGGAATTTGAGGCGGTCGCCTCCTCGCTCAAACAACCGTTTTACAGGCTCGTGGCCAAAGTCACAGTGCCGGTCTGTATGCCCTCAATTCTGGATATCTCGATCTACCTGTTTGTCAATGCGATGACCACTGTATCTGCCGTGATTTTTCTCTACTCTCCGGACACCGCCCTCGCCTCGGTGGCAGTGATGAATATGGACGATGCCGGGGATGTCGCACCCGCAGCGGCTATGGGCATGATGATTTTTTATACCAATGTCGCGGCACGTTTGATTCACCTTTTTGTGACCCGGAATCTGACAAAGCGCACCCAGGCCTGGCGAAAACGATAGGAGCAGGCTTTTCATTCCTGATGTTCAAGATATAATAGCGCATGTCACCCATCGCCGGCATCAATTTGTGGCGGACTGTTGCCCTTAATTATATGATCCCTTTTGTGTAATAAAAAAGGTTGACAAACCACAATGTGGTATTATATAATATATATAAATCATAAATTGTACCATGACAAGGTTAAAATGATCATCCGTAAAACCCTTCAAATCGCTATTATCGTATTTTTCAGCATGAACCTTTTTTCTGCCGGTGCTGTGGCTGATTCAGGTTGCCGAAAAGAGTGCTGCACGGCTGTTGTTAAATGCGATCAAGATCAAATAACAGGAACTATTGAGGCTTCCATGCCCCACGGATGCTGCTCCAAAACCCAGGATATTCCCTGTGATCTCAAAAGAGGCATTTCTCATAATATACTTGACGCCAACATCCTGGACGTAAGGTGGAAAGATAATCATTCATTTATAGTTATTAGTACAAATCTTTATCCTTCCGGCAACCATACCTTCAATCATTTTAGTCAACAGTTTTTTATGGGAATGTCTACTCAATCCACACCTATTTACATCCAAAACCTTTCTCTGCTCTGCTGATTTTTCTTCAAATATGTCAAAAGAATTGCCTAAAATGCCTAAAATTTAAAATGCCTAAAATTGTGGTACGCCTCTGGCGAGTTAATTTTAAATATAGCTGCATTGCTCAAACCATTTAGCAATGCGAAAAAGCGGCTAGTTTTATAATAAAATGTCAAAATACATTAATTTTAAGCAATTTCGGCACTTTAGGATTCCTGCAACAATTTGAACATCAAACAAGAAACAGCAGAATCATGAAGTATTCAAGATGTGTATTGTTGGACGTTCATCTTTTTATTCGAGTTTAAATTAAATTGCGGAGCACGCAGGCTTCGCCAGCCTACTCCGCCGTAGTAACTTTGGCTGCAAAGGCAGGATAGTGGCTACGACGGCTGAAAGCGACATCATTATTCGACGTTGGACGTTGAACGTTCGACCTGCCCGCAGTGCCTTTGAGTGGCCTTGGTAGAATGTCCTGGTGTTTCGGCCCGGTGACAATGATTATACCACCATCGTTTGTGATGCATGGCAGGCGGGTGTTGGACGTTCATCTTTTAATGTGTTCGATGTTCGACGTAATCTTTTATATGCCTTTAAGATGTGGATTCTTCAACCCAATGAAAGGAGAAATTTTTTATGTCCAGGAAAAAAAATAAGCAGACTCGAAAAAAATCGATAAATGAACAGGGTGCAGTTCAAAATCCAAATCATAATAAAATAGCTGCCAAAAAAGCGGCAGTTATTGGAAACAAAAAAAGAGGCAACCTGCATTTATTAACTATCCTAATCAGCGCTGTCCTCTTAGCAGGTGGTGCTTTCTATTATTTTTCCAACACCGGCAAAGAATCATCTGATTTAACGTCACAAATTTCGTCGGATGTCCGGGTTTCTCAAATCACATATCCTGTAAGCCTTTTTGAAGATGGTAAAGCTCGTCATTATGAGTATAAAAAGGAAAATATTACTATTAAGTATTTCATTCTCAAGAGTTCTGACGGCATAATCCGCGCTGCTTTTGATGCTTGTGATGTTTGCTGGCCCGCTGGTAAAGGATATTACCAGGATGGAGATGTTGTGGTCTGCAGAAATTGCGGTCGCAGGTTTCCTTCCGTTCGTGTTAACGAAGTTAAGGGCGGATGCAACCCTGCTCCTTTAAACAGAAATATTGAAAACGGAAAAGTGGTAATCAAAACAAATGACATTCTTGATGGGAAACAGTATTTTAATTTTTCCGGGAAGGTTTAACAATGACTTTAAAAGAAATTGCATTTAGGAATCTGATACGTCGCAAAGGTAAAGTTGCCTTTATTCTTGCCGGGCTTGTTATTGGTGTATGTACCGTGGTTACCATTATCAGCCTTGTGGAGGCAATGACCAGCGATATTAATGAAAAGCTTGAAAAATACGGAGCAAACATCCTGATTGTTCCTAAATCAGAAAAACTTACCCTCACTTATGGTGGAATTTCTCTTGGAGGCGTTGCATTTGAGATGGAGGAAATCCAAGAGAAAGATTTGGCGCGAATTAAATCGATTAAAAATGCCGCCAATGTCGCGGCAGTAGGTCCATTGGCTTTGGGTGTAATTAATATAGATAAACACAAGGTTCTGCTGGCAGGAACAGATTTTGAGGCTATAAAGATTTTAAAGCCATGGTGGAAAGCAAAAGGAAAACTTCCAGCGGCAAACGAAGTCGTTGTAGGAGATGAAACAGCCCGCATTCTAAATCTAAGCACAGGAAGTCTTATCAAAATCAATGGTCAAAAACTCCGAGTTTCAGGTGTTCTTCAACCTACCGGCTCTCAGGACGATCAACTGATCTTTGCTCGCCTCGGGACAGCCCAATCGTTACTTGGCAAAGAAGGACGCATTTCCATGGCCGAGGTTGCTGCTCTTTGCACGGCCTGCCCCATTAATGAAATGGTAAAACAGATTTCAGATGCCCTTCCAGGCGCTAAAGTGATGGCTATTCAGCAAGTTGTAAAGGGTCGCATGGAAACTTTATCCCAATTTAAAAAATTATCCTATGGAGTTTCTGCTATTGTCGTGCTGGTGGGAAGTCTTGTTGTTTTGGTAACCATGATGGGCAGTGTAAGGGAACGTACTGAGGAGATCGGAATCTTTCGGGCCATTGGTTTTAGAAAGAGTCATATCATTAGAATAATATTTATCGAAACCGCGATTGTCTCGGGTTTTGCCGGAATACTGGGTTATTTGTTTGGTTTAGCGGCAACAAAAATTGCAGTTCGATTTTTTACGGAAAGCCAATCAGTATCAATTCCCATAAATTTTGAATTGGCGGGTTGGGCCTTTGTCATGGCTATTTTAGTTGGCCTTGTTTCCAGCTCTTATCCGGCATTTATGGCCTCACGGCTCGATCCAAACCAGGCTTTGCGGGTCCTATAGGAGGTGGTTCATGAGTTTTATCATAGCAGAAAATCTTGCCAAGCAATATGGAAACGGTGATGGTACAGTTTCGGCCATTACCGATATAAGTTTTCAGATCGAATCCGGTGAGTTTGTTGGAATAATGGGGGAATCGGGGGCCGGTAAGTCTACACTGCTCTCCATTATGGGAGCTATGAACGCTCCTACTTCCGGTAATTTTATAGTTGACGAAATTGATGTCTATAGTCTTGGACAAGAACAAAGAGCAGATTTTCGCAGAGAGTTTTTAGGTTTTGTTTTTCAAAGCTTTCATCTTCTACCCTATCTTACTGTCTCGGAAAATGTCATGCTTCCATTGACTACAATTAAGGCCAGCGGAAAGCAAAAACGAGCTATGGCTGAAGAAGCACTTGCTAACGTTGGTCTGAATGACAAAGCAAATCGATTGCCAAGCCGGATATCAGGGGGAGAAAAGGAGAGAGTGGCCATCGCTCGCGCCATTGTAAACGAACCACCTGTCTTGCTTGCTGACGAACCCACAGGAAATCTTGACAACAAGACAACACATGAAATTATGGAATTGCTCCAAGAATTGAATTCGAGAGGCATGACAATTGTAATGGTTACACACAGTCTGGAATGCGCTAAATATACCCGGAGAATACTTCATGTGGCTGACGGTATTCTATTAGAAAAGGGTTCAATTGATGATTATAAAATGCAGATAGACTATGGATCACATTATCGTGACAATCAGTAAAATAATTGCTTGACAAAAATACTACAATGTTACAATTGTAATTTTTACTCGTATTTATCATTTTATTATTAAGGAGAAAAAAATAAAATGAATCAAGCAAAAGGAACTTTTGTGATTGCATGTGGAGTGCTGGGTATAGATATTCGCAATTTATTAGAGGATATAGACATCCATAGTAAAACACATTTTTTGGAAGGAGGTTTGCATGACAATCCCTCAAAACTGAGGTCTCAACTCCAGGAAGCCATTGATAACGCTTCCAAATCAGGCAAGTGGGACCGTATTGCAATAGGATACGGCATCTGCGGACGGGGCACTGTCGGCATCAGGGCCGGGGCCATCCCTTTAGCTATCCCTAAAGTGCATGACTGCATATCCTTGTTCCTGGGAAGCAATGCTGCCTACAAAAAAGAATTTAAACGCTATCCTGGAACTTACTATGTGTCAGCGGGTTGGCATGAGGAAAAAATTGAACCGCTATCACAGAAAAGACCCTATGCTTATATGGGAGAAACCAAGGTATATTATGATGAACTGGTCCAAAAATTTGGAGAAACTCATGCTAAAGAAACTTTTAAATTTTTAAATAGCTGGAAGCGTAATTATCAACGAGCCGCTTTTATTGACACCGGCTCAGGTAAAACACAAAAGTATGCCGAATATGCCCGTAAAATGGCCGAAAAATATGGGTGGAGATACGAAGCATTAAAAGGTAGTTTAACGTTATTAAAAAAACTTTTAACTGCAGGCAAAAGTACCGATGAAATCCTAATTGTCCCGCCAAACCATGTGACAATATTTGACGCGCGAGAAGGAGGTCTTAAAGCCAGTCCGATTTTGGATTACTCAACAATTGATATAAAACCACAGGAAAAAATTGAAATTATTGAAGGCACTCGCAAACAATCAAGCCAATATTTGCAGACCGGTTTGGGAATTGATGCCGGCGGAACTTATACAGATGCTGTGATATTCGACATGGTGACTCAAAAGGTGCGCTCTAAGAATAAGGCTTTGACTACGAAATGGGATTTTACTGTGGGGATACTTGAAGCCCTGACAGGACTGGATAAAGAATTACTTCCAAAAGTGGAACTGGTGGCGCTATCCACCACCCTGGCCACAAATGCGGTTGTGGAGGGTGAAGGTCAGAAAGTGGGATTACTCCTGATGCCACCCTATGGCTTGTTCGAACCTCAGGATATTACCTATGAGCCCAAAGCTTTAATTGATGGGCAGTTAGAGATCACAGGCACGGTCATCTTTCCTGTAAATGAGGCCCAAGTGCGACAAGCTGCCCGACGAATGATAGATAAAAACGGTGTGGAGGCTTTTGCTGTCTCAGGTTTCGCCGGATCCATCAATCCTGAACACGAACTTCAAGTAAAACAGATTATTCGGGACGAAACCGGACTTTTTGTTACCTGCGGGCATGAGCTGTCCCATATGCTTGACTTCAAAACTCGTGCACAGACGGCAGTCTTGAATGCCAGGATTGTTCCTCGTCTGGTTCAGTTGCTACAGGATCTGCATAAGGTTCTCGGTTCCCTTGGAATCACCGCCCCGGTGATGGTGGTCAAGGGTAACGGCTCTTTGATGAGCAGCACAATGGCTATGGAGCGACCGGTCGAGACTGTTCTTTCCGGACCGGCAGCCAGTGTTGCCGGAGCGCATTTCTTAACCGGTAAAAAAGATGCCATTGTAATAGATATGGGCGGCACCACAACAGATACGGCAGCTCTGGAAAACGGAAGAGTTCAGGTTTGCGACAGCGGTTCCAATCTGGGGGGGATATCATACACATGTTAAGGCACTGGAAATTCGCACGTCCGGTCTTGGCGGCGATAGTCTGATTACCTATGATAATGGCGTTTTTGAAATTGGTCCGCGAAGGGTAGCCCCGATGGCCTGGGTAGGGAAACGAGAACCCGGTCTGTTAAAAGCTTTTGAGCATTTACGCAATCGCATGCATTTGTATCTGGGATCTTCCAGGGCAATGCAAATTTTCACATTATCCGGATATAATAAAAATCTGGAGCTGAATGATTTAGAATCGGAAATTGTAACACTGCTCGCTCAACGACCGCACTCTGTGTATGAGATAGTGGAAAAAACCGGGACAATACATCCGGCAACTTTACCTCTAAACCACTTAGAAAAAAATTTTATAATCCAACGCTGTGGCTTAACGCCAACGGATCTACTGCACATTAACGGACAATTTACCTGCTGGGATAAAGAAGCTTCAAACAAAATGTGTGCACTTTTCGCTGCCGTCTCAGGAATAAGTCCTGAGGAGTTGGTAGAAAAGCTACTGAATCGAGTCGTTCAACAACTTACCCTGGAATTGATTAAAAAACAACTGGATGCGGAAACTCAGTCTGATGAAATGGATACGTGCAAGGTCTGCCAGGTGCTTGTTAACAATATTTTTAGCTCCAACAGAAAAAACTATAAAGTACGCTTTGAGCTTC
>CAZLRK010000049.1:0-22694 GCA_964561845.1 uncultured Desulfobacterales bacterium
AATTTTAACCACAGGCATACATTGAGTATTTCGAGGATAGCGCTAAAGCTTCACTGCGTGCCAAAATTTGAGCCTAACACAGAAATTGGGCAAAAGGGGGCGTTTTGCAAAGGTCTCATATTGCCCATGGTAACATGAGACCACTATAGATCGCAATTGTTTGTATTACTGTAGAAAAATATTTCTACTTTTTTTATAATAAATTATTAAGCAACCCACATGGACAGTCTAACCATTTTTTTCCCGGCATTTAACGAAGAGACATACATTAACAGAGCTGCTGAAGCCGCTCAAGAAGTAGGCGATTGTATGGTTGAAAACAAAGAGATTTCAACCTATGAAATCGTTATTATAAACGATGCTTCTACTGACAATACCAGCGCCATTGCTAATGAACTCTCAGCCAAAAACAATAAAATAAGGTGTTTACATCACCAATCTAATAAAGGTCTTGGCGGTGCCGTGAAAAGTGGTTTTAAAAATGCCAATGGGACAATAATACTCTATTCCGATATTGATCTACCCTTTGATATGATGGAGCTAAGAAAGGCATATCGCCTGATGCGTTATTACAATGCAGATATTGTCGCTGCTTTTAGATTCGATAGAACGTGTGAAGGTTTACGAAGACTCATTTATTCAAAAATTTACAATGCTTTAATTATGCTGTTGTTCAATATAAGGATCAAAGATGTTAATTTTTCATTTAAACTTGTGAAGAAAACGGTTTTGGAATATGTAAATCTCAAGTCTGAAGGAAGCTTTATCGATGCGGAACTTCTATCAAAATCAAACCGATCCGGTTTTAAAATAATCCAGTTCGGAACAAATTATTTTCATAGAAGTCGAGGGGTCTCAACCCTTTCGAGCTGGAGTGTCATTTTCAAGATACTTAAGGAAATGTTTTCATTATACAAAGAGATAAAATCCTTTCAGCCGATAAAATAAATATGTCAAAATTTCTTATTGTTAATGCAGATGATTTTGGGCTATGCGAAGAAATATCAAAAGGAATAATAAAAGCCTATCACGAAGGAATTGTTACTTCAACATCCGTGGTTTCGAACGGTAAATATTTTGAGAAAGGTATTCCCCTCCTTAAAGAATCCGGTATAGATACGGGTATTCACCTCACTTTTATCGATGGAGAAAAACCCCTATGTGGGCCCATTGATGGTTTGGTTGACGAGCAAGGCCTTTTTTTTAAAAAATACACGCAAGTTATTCCAAAAATTATATTAAACCGATATAATAAAAAAGCTTTTAAAAATGAACTGGTTGCACAAACCTCCATGTTAAAAGATTCGGGATTGAACATATCCCATATTGATGCCCACCAGCACCTTCACATTCTGCCCAACCTTCGAGATGTTCTGATTCAAATTGCAAAATACTTTAATATAAAATGGATAAGAATTCCTCATTCCAAAAAATGGGGAGTCAAAAGTATCGGGATAAATTTATTTAGCAACATTTTAAAATTAGGGCTTAAAGGATATAATTTGCGATATTCGGACCGCTGCGAGGGTTTTGATACCAGTGGATTTGCAAATGAAACAATATTATCTCAGACCTTAAGTACGCTTCAGGCAGGAGTCACAGAGTTGATTATACACCCGGGATACGACGCATCCGCAAAATATGACTGGGGTTATCAATGGAATGATGAACTCACAGCGCTCACCTCCAAAAAGATAAAAATGTTGGTGCAAAAAAATAAAATAACCTTAACCAACTATAGCAAGCTTATATGAAAACTTATTCTAAATATACAATTTATACTGGCATCACTATTTTGGGTTTTTTGATCTTTAGAATATTTTATATCGCCACAACTAACTATGATCTGATAGCTGATGAGGCATATTTCTGGGACTGGTCCCGCCATCCGGATTTAAGTTATTATGATATGGGGCCAATGGTCGCCTGGATTATAAGGTTTTTCACCTCTATTTTCCCTTTATCTGAATTTTCAGTTCGTTTAGGAGCTCCTGTTTTTTCTGCAATGACTTCAATTGTTGTCTATATTCTTGCAATGGAAGTTCTTAAATCAACTCGACTTGCTTTTATTTTGATCCTGCTTTTCAATATTACCCCTATTTCTACAGTAGGAGGGGTAATTATGACGTACTATTCTCCTCAGGTCTTTTTTATGTCCCTGACTGCTTTTTTTTTATGGCGTCTTATCAAAGAGGAAAAAGGCTGGTGGTGGTATCTAATTGGTATGAGCCTTGGATTAGGTTTGCTTTCCCATCATATGTTCTTTTTTTTCTCGGCAGAAGTCGGTCTTTTCATCTTGCTGTCAAAGAATAACAGAAGATGGCTTAAACAAAAGGAACCTTATATAGCGCTGGTAATTGAATTATTAATAGCCAGCCCGATTTTTATTTGGAACCTTATGCACAACTCAGTCATGTTCAGACATGCTACAGGCCTCATGTCCATCTCACCTAAAATGTTAATTACATTTATCGATTTCGTTGGTGGACAAGCGGGTGTCCAAACCCCCTTTCTTTTCCTTGCGGTAATTTATGGCCTATGTATCTGTGCTTATCGCGGAATCATCCGCCAGGATGATAAACATCTAATGTTATTCTGCCTATCCGGGCCTGTAATCATTTTTATCGCATTTTTATCCATCGGAGGACGTACGGAAGCAAACTGGCCTATCTCCGGCTATATCACGGGAGGAATTGCAGGTGTTGCCGTTTTTTCTGAAATATACAGCAAAGGAGCAAAGGTTGCAAAATATGTTATCAGGACGGCTTTCGTTTTAACACTTGCTTTGGGGGGATTTGCCCTGGTCGTTGTAAGCTATCCCACTTTGTTAAATACTACATTGGGAATCACCTTGCCGCCCCGTTTGGATCCTGCAAATAGACTTTATGGATGGAAACAGCTCGGTGTTGAAGTGTCGAAGATATTAAAAACAATGCCAGAGGGAAGTTTCGTATCATCAAAAGATTATGGTTTAAATGCTCTTCTTGCTTTCTATGTTGACGGAAATCCTCAAGTCTACGAAATACCCGTCGGAAGGAGGATGAGTCAGTACGACTTTTGGAATGACACCATTCCTGTTCTCGGTAAGGATGCGGTATTTGTGGACAAACGACCGCTCTCCGATAATAGAATAAAAGATTTATTCACCAGGATCGAATTGACAAAACATTTAATAATTTACCAGGATAACACCGGTAAGATTCGAAAGCAGTTATACATATATAAATGTTTTAATTTCAAGGGATCAAATAAAAATATCAACAGTTTTTAACTGAACATGAAAGAACTATCAACGTCTAAATATATATTTGATTCATTTGAGCAACACTCAATTTTTATAAAACTCTTTGCTCTTATTCGATATCTCGTTTGTCCATGGAACATTATTTTAAGCTACTTTAACGGCCTGGATAGCGTCCTTGATATTGGTTGCGGGCATGGGCTTTTTCTTCATCTGTTAAAAAAAAAATATCCAAACCTGGTTTGCACCGGACTCGATCATGACGATAACAAGATTAAAATTGCAAAAAGCTCACGCCCTCGTAAAAACCTTACGTTTTTATTAGATAGTCAGATAGAACAATTAAAGCCAAAAAGTTTTGACTCAGTCTCGATCATTGATGTTCTGTACAGTATACCTCTTAATCAATGGCCTGAAATCTTTTCCGCAGCAAATAAATATCTCAAACCGAACGGCATTCTCATTATCAAGGAAACGGTTAATAAGCCTAAGTGGAAATATTACATTTGCCTGGCCCAGGAAATTATGGCGATTAAAATACTGAAATATACAAAAGGGCATTTGCCCAGGTTGGAATCTGTGGAATTTTATCTAACCCAATTGAACGACAACGGCTTTAAAATAAAAGATCACCGCCGGGTTGATTTCGGTTATCCATGGCCGCATTACTTAATCGTATCTCAAAAGAGTAAATAAAAGCTAAATGTGAGCTAAATCCCGATTCATTCTTCTTTTTTTTTCTCAAAAAAAACTATTATTTTATTGCTTATCCATACAAACATCAGCCCGAATAGTGTTCCTTCAATACCACCGGCAATGACATCAAAGGGATAATGAACTCCAAGATATATCCTGGAATATCCAACCAAAATCGCGATTAAATAAAAAAAAGAAATAAATTTTGGATAGTAATAACTTAAAAAAAAAGCCGCTGCGAACGTATTTGTTGCGTGAGAGGATGGAAACGCGTAATTTATTGACTTTACAGCCTTTTCTGTTTTGGAAGTTATAGTCCAGATTTTATCTTTATAATAATGAATATTGGTAATAGTATAATATGGCTTTGGACGACCTATTACAGGTTTTATGACTTTAGAATTAACGAAATCAGATACAGCGATCAGTAAAAGGATTGTTACAGCAATGGTACGGCTTTTTAGGTTTTTTTTTGCAACCATGAAAACCCAAAGCAACCCTAAAGGAATATAGAAATATTTCATATCCGACATGACCGGCATCACCAAATCAAAAAATGAGTTTTGGCAGCCCCGGTTAATGAGATAAAAAAGATTGATATCTATATGCTCAATAAGTTTCCACATTTAATTTGTTATTGTTAAACTGCATTCTATGTAATTTATAATATTCTCCCTGTATGGCAATCAGGTCATTGTGATTGCCCTCTTCAATGATCCGGCCGTCAACAAGAACAACGATCCTGTGAGCATAATTGATAGTTGAAAGCCTGTGAGCAATAACAAATGTAGTGCGCCCCTCCATCAAGTTTTCAAGCGCCTTCTGAACCAATGTCTCTGCCTCTGAATCTAGTGAAGAGGTCGCTTCATCAAGAATCAATATGGGTGCATCCTTTAAAAGCGCACGTGCTATACAGATACGTTGTTTTTCTCCTCCTGAGAGACGTCCTCCCAATTCTCCTATACTTGTGTCGAATTTATCGGGAAATCTCTGGATAAAATTATAGGCAAATGCGGCTTTTGCGGCCTTTTTAATTTCTTTATCAGACGCATTCTGATTACCATAGGCAATATTGTTCCTGATAGTATCATTGAAAAGAATTGGATCCTGAGTAACGATTGCGATCTGATTTCGGAGTGAAGATATTGAAGCTTTTCGGATATCAATCCCATCAATCATGATTGCTCCTTTGGTTACATCATAAAATCTGGGAATTAGATTCACCAAAGAAGTTTTTCCACCACCACTCATTCCTACAAGCGCTAAAATTTCCCCAGCTTTCACTTCAAGGTTGATATCTTTTAAAACCATTGTATTGTCATACTTAAAAAACACATTTTTAAAGGTTACACTATGAAGTCCGGGTTTAATATTTATTGGATTTTGATGCTCCTTTATATCCGACTCTTTGTCGATGATATCAAAAACCCTATCAGTAGCGGCAAGTCCCTGCTGAATCGCATTGTTTAGCCTACTTATCTTTTTCACCGGTTCATACAGCATAATGACGGCTGCCATAAAAGAAAAAAATGTTCCTGCCGTGGAAGTGCCGGCAATAACTTTGGAGCCTCCATACCATATGATAAAAGCCACTCCAAGCCCACCAAGAAATTCCATTACCGGTGCTGTCAAGGATCTGGCTATTACCGCCTTCATTTCCAGCTTAAAAAGTTTGAGCGTCTTATCATAAAAACGCTTTTTTTCATAAGCCTCCATTCCAAAAGCCTTGACAATCTTGGTTCCAAAAAACGTTTCATGCAAAAAAGAGCTCAAATCAGCCACCGATTCCTGGAAGCTGATACTGACTCTTCGAAGTATCCTGCCGAATTTCACTATCGGGAAAAAGGCAATGGGTAAAATTATCAAAGCAAATATCGCCATTTTCCAATCTCTATAAAAGATAACGATTGTCAGACAAATTATGGTAAAGGAGTCCTTCAAAGCCCCTGTAACAGCATTCGAAACCATACTCTTCATTATATTAACATCATTGATAACACGAGACATCAATGCACCTGTCTTTTCTTTATGAAAAAAAGAAAGAGGAAGATCCTGAATCTTACTAAAAAGAATATTTCTAAGGCTTGTTATGATACTATGCCCGACATAATCCATAAGGTATATTTGACAATAATTTGCAATACCGCGTAGCAAGTAAATAATAACAACGGCAATCGGAATAATTTTAAGCATCCTGATATCTTGTTTAACAAAGACATCATCCAGAGTAGGTTTTACCAAAAAGGCTGTAGCAGAAGTTGATGCTCCTACCACCATCATGCAAACCATTGCAAACCCAAGTCTGATCCATTTGTCTTTTATTAACAACAATAACCGCTTATGCTTGTCTTTAATTGGAGGGATCAATATTTTTTTCATTATAAAATATATCTACATCATATCCATGGCTATTCTGGCAACGCGTTCTGAAGCACCCGGACCGCCCAGTAAATTTCTGATGTTAAGAAGGTCTTTTCTTAAACTTGCATGGCATGAAGAATCACTCAGCATTTCATATACTGTATTAGAAATATTTTCAGGAGATGCTCTGTCCTGCAAAAGTTCGGGAACAATCTTTTTTCCTGAAATCAGATTCACAAGACCGATATTTTTAACCTTTACCATAGCCTTGCCTAACCAGTAACTAATAGGAGACATTCTGTATATGACCACCATTGGAATACCATAAATTGCAGCTTCAAGTGTAACTGTTCCGGATGCAGCTATAACAAATCCGCATTTTTCTAAAACTTTATCCACATTGTCAGACAAAAGCTCGGGGTTGATCGTCTTACGATACCCATTTACGATTGCATCCACATGTTTTCTTTTTACTGAAGGAGCAATGGAAATAATAAATTTTAAGTTGTTATCACGCCTTAACAAATCCCGGGCGGCATCAAGCATAACAGGAAGATGTTTGGCAATCTCTCTGTCCCTGGAGCCAGGCAATAAGCCTATTACCGATCGTTTTTCAGCATTTCCCTTTGATATTTCATCTGCCGGATTATGATCGATGTCCAGTAAAGGATGACCAACAAATGTTACGGGAATTTTATGCCCTGAGTAGAAATCCTTCTCAAAAGGCAATATAACGGCCATATGATTTACTAATTTTCCGATTTTTTTTACCCTGCCTGATCTCCACGCCCAAATCTGTGGGCTAATATAATAGAGGATGGGTATTCCAAGTTTTTTTGCACTTGCCGCGACATGAAGATTAAAATCGGGAAAATCTATCAGAACAAGAAGATCAGGGTGTAAAAGTTTAAGAAACCTTTTGGCAATAGTCATTCCTTTAACAAGGCTTATCATCTTGGAAAAGACCTCGGTTATCCCCACAACGGCAAGCTCTGAGGCATCAACTAAAATCCTTACCCCTGCATCTTTAAGGGCCTGCCCCCCTATCCCGCAAAAGAATAAGGAATCATCACTTTTTCGCATTGCCTTTACAAGATTTGATCCGTGAAGATCACCAGAAGCCTCTCCGGCTATGATCATAATACATTTTTGTTCTTTAAGCCTTCTCATGGATTTACTACCTGAATTTTGCACGAGGTACTATCTTAAAAACCGCTTGTTTGTTTTATTAATCTGCCCTACTATACTTAATGCAATTTTCAAAGCATCACGGCCCATCTGGCCTGTAACAGCCGGCACCTCACGTTTAGATACTGCTCGAACAAAGGACTTCAATTCATCTTCAAGTGCATCTCCTTTTGTAAAGCAAAGTTGTTGGATATCCATACCCGGTATCAAACCGGAACTTTTTTGACCATCCTGTCTGACAATTGTTATTCCATGATTTGCAAAATCCACGGATATATATGCATCTCTTTGAAACAGCCTGATTTTCCTTTCATTCTTGGTTGAAATTCTACTTGCTGTAACATTTGCAACACATCCGTTTTTAAATTCAAGACGTGAATTTGCAATATCAATATTATTCGAGATTACGGGAATACCTGCCGCGTGAATGCTTTTTATTTCCGATTTAACAAAATTTAAAATAATATCGATATCGTGAATCATTAAGTCATGAACAACGCTGACATCAGTACCGCGATCCTTATATATACCCAGGCGATGAGATTCTATAAACATCGGCTTCTTTACAATTTCACGGAGGGCAACGACCGCTGAATTAAAACGCTCAAGATGCCCTACCTGGATGATTAAGCCTCTTGATTCAGAAATCTGAATAAGCTTATCAGCCTCTTCAAGGCTTTCCGTAATCGGTTTTTCGACAAGAACATCTATATCATTTTCCAGAAAATCCCTTGTCAAAGGAAAATGAAAGGGCGTAGGGACTACGATACTAACGGCATCAACTTTTTTATAAAGATCCTTATAATTTGAATAGGGTCGAGTGGTAACTTCATTAGCCGTTTTTTCTGCTCTATCCTTATTAATATCGACTACTCCTACAAGATCAACATTGTCCATCCTTGAATATTTTTCGGCATGAAATTTTCCAAGATAACCGACACCGACAACACCTACGCGAAGCTTCTTTAATGATTTATCCATTTTTATAATTTGGGATTATTAAATTTAATTAGCTTTGAAGCGGCTTTTTTTCAAACAGCTAAAATATTACCTCTTATTCATGGCGATTATTGAAATGCCATATTTGTCTGCAAGTGCTATCATATCTTCTTTGTCAAAGACTATGGCCTTTCCCGCCTCTATAGCGAGTGCCTTAGCTCCCGCTTTATACATGGTTTCGACTGTCTGTACACCCACAGCCGGAATATCGAATCTTTTATCCTGATTCGGTTTACAGGTCTTGATAACTACAGCTTCTCCTGCACCCAGTTTTCCACCCCTTTTTATTGTAGCATCTGTTCCATCAATAGCCTCTACCGCCAACACAGATCCACACTCAACTACCAAACATTGTCCTATATCAAGGCGTCCAATCTCTTTTGACAGATTCCAGCCCAAATCGATGTCGCTCTTTTCGGTTCGGCTAGGCTTCCGTCTTGTCAAGCACCCTTCTTGTGCCAGAAGATCAGGAATAAGGAATGTCGATTCCTGTATTTTTATACCCTCTTTTTCAAGTACTCCGGCAAAGGCTCGTAAAAGCCCGTCGTCATGGGTATGTTTCATTCCGGCTATAATTGAAATTGCTTTAGTATCAGGTCTTAAATCTGAAAATAATCTCGTCTTTTTTATGGCGCCCATCATTACAGTTTCTTTAATATTGTTTTTTTTGAAAAACTTTATAAGACGCTTAACTTGCCCAAGATGTATCCACTCAATGACATCAACGTAGTCCTTGAGCCTATCATCTGCCTCGTTCAGATAGGCAGCCGCAAAAACGGCAAACCCTTTTGATTTTGCCGCTTTAGAAAAGATTATTGGAAACTGGCCGCTTCCGGCAATGAGTCCTATACGCATGATTAGTTATTGGTTATTGGTTATTGGTTATTGGAAATTAGGTAACACCCCAATTGAGTAAAAAAACCAATTGGGAGCCTTTTGGAGCAAATTCAGAACTCCAGACCCGGCGTAAATCTGAATGCAACATATTCTATTAAATACAACTATGAACTAAAATAAAAAATGAACGTCCAACATCGAACATCCAACGTCCAACATCGAATGAATGTACACCTTCGGTGTTTCAATTTTATAATTTAATAGAGCGAAGCGATATCCTTATTCGACGTTCGATGTTGAGCGTTCGATGTTCGATGTTCAAATTGTTGCATCTAAAATTACGCTATTTATTTACTACAAATTTTGTAGTGCCCTGCAATTCAAGGCTTAGCGAGAAGCATTTTCAACTGGGGTCAGGAGTTCCGAAATTGGTGTTTAAACGCCTCAGAGGTGATTAAATAACGACGAACGAATAACGATTAACGATAATTACCTCGTAATTCCCCGCTCAGAAGATTTGATAAAATTCATAAAATGGATCACCTCAGGGGTCTGTTCAACCTCAGCGACAATTCTTTCGATAGCTTCATTCATTGTAATACCGCTACGAAAAACGATTTTGTAAGCCTTTTTTAATGATGATAACATACTTTTTGAAAAGCCCTGGCGACTCAGACCCACAGTGTTTAATCCGTTTAGCGTTGCCCTGTTGCCCGCAGCTAAAACATATGGCGGAATATCTTTTACAACCGCAGTTTTTCCACCGATGAATGCATAATCACCAATTTTTACAAACTGATGAATGCCCACAAGCGCACCGATTGTAACATAATCACCTATCGTGATATGTCCGCCAAGCTGTGTGCTGTTAGCAAGAATAACATTTTGGCCAATCTTACAATCATGGGCTACATGTGTATATGCCATTATAAAGTTTTTTTCGCCAACCTCGGTAATCCCGCCTCCGAATCCTGTTCCTCTGTGAATTGTAACAAACTCGCGTACGATAGTGTTACTTCTTATCTTAACATGGGTCTTTTCACCCTCAAATCTTACCGACTGCGGAACACCTCCTATAGCGGCATACTGAAATATCTGACAGTTTGAATCTATAGTAACATAAGGCTCAATAACGACATGGGGCCCTATCACAGTTCCGGATCCTATGAAAACATTCTCTTTGACAACCGAATATGGACCTATTTCAACGTCAGAATCTATCTCTGCTTTAGAACTGATAATTGCAGTTTCATGTATCATTGTTTTTCTCCTATGGATGCCATGAGTTCGGCTTCAGCCACGCGTTTGTTATCAACAGTTGCAATTCCGGACATCTTGACCACCTTAGACCTAATTTTTAAAAATTGAACCTCAATTATAAGCTGATCTCCGGGTACAACAGGTTTTCTGAACCTGACTTTATCCATCCCCATAAAAAAGAATAGAGCCCCCTTGCTTTCTTCGGGTCTTGACACCGAGCAAAGCGCGCCTCCGGTCTGTGCCATAGCCTCTACGATGAGCACTCCGGGCATAATCGGAACTCCCGGAAAATGGCCTTGAAAAAATGGTTCATTCATGGTCACGTTTTTCAGGGCAAGAATCTTCTTATCAGGTATAACTTCGAGTATCCGGTCCACTAGGAGAAAAGGATATCGGTGAGGTAAAAAATCCATTATCTTCTTAATATCATAAGTTTTTTCCATTTTTTTCTCCCTCAATTTTTTGCAATCTCTTATCTATTTCCGTAAGCTTCTTTTTTAGCTCGGGAAGTCTTGGAATAATTCGTTGTACCCTAAGCCATAGTTTGTGAGGCATCTCAGGTGTTCCTGACACTACTTCACCGCTGGGAACAGACTTGGCTACACCTGATTTTCCACCGACTATTACATTGTCACCTACAGTAATGTGGCCTGAAATTGCAGCTTGCCCTGCAACTGTCACATGCTTCCCAATGGTTGTGCTTCCTGCAATTCCAACCTGTGCCACAAGAACAGTATCTTCGCCTACAGTCACGTTATGGGCAATATGAACAAGGTTGTCTGTTTTAACACCTCTTTTTATCCAGGTTTTGCCAAAAGTTGCCCTGTCTATTGTGTTTCCCGCTCCTATCTCCACGTCATCTTCTATTTTAACGATACCGATATGGGGGATCTTATAATAGGTTTTTCCATCCGAAGCAAACCCGAATCCATCACTTCCGATTACCGTTCCTGCATGAATCGTTACTCTACTTCCCACTATACATCGTTCAAGGATAGATACATTAGGAAAAATCTCAACATCATTTCCGATCACCACTTTGTCTCCGATAACAACATTGGGATGAATAACAATACGATCACCTAATTTAACGTCATTCCCAATCACGACAAAAGGAGCAATGCAGCTATCTTTTCCGTGTATAAAATTTTTTCCGATAGAGACTGATGAACTTATTCCCGGTTCTGGTTTCTGAGACGGATAAAAAAGCTTCATTACCCTTGTAAAAGCAACATGAGGATTATCAACCTTTATAATATTTTGAAACGAACCCTGAAAATCTCTAGGGACCAATACGGCCCCTGCACCAGTCTCATTTATTTTTTTTAAAAATTTTACATTAGAGGCAAATGTTATATCATCCTGAGTTGCACTATCAAAAGGGGCTATTCCGCGAATATTCTTAATAGGGTCCCCTTTAAGTTCACCTTTGACAACTTCAGAAATTTTGGATAGTGGTATTTCCATATTTTTACCTGACCGGACAAGCCCGCCCTCCTGCCAGGCGGAGTGAGACGGTCTTATTTTAAGCTTTTTTAATTCTGTGCCAGACTGGCAGTTGGTCATTCAATGGAAATTCGATAGAAATTCAGTAGAAATTCAATGGCCATTGGATACTGATCACGAATGATAAATAACAACCGAATTTCAACCGAATGACAGCGAAGCGAATGACAATTGAATAACAACAAAGCAAATGACAAAAACCAATAGCGCAGATTGTGGCCATTTACAATCTAATCGTCATTCCTTATTCCTTATCCTCGGTCTCCTTTGCTCTCTTGGCAAATTCGGCATTATATTTCTGTATCAATATGTCTGTAATATCTATGCTACTGGGAGCATAGAGAACACCTGCATCCCGTTTTTCAATGATAATAAGATAGCCTTTATTCTTTCCTATTTCTTCGACAAGCTTAAGGATATCTTTTTTAATGCGGTTAACTATTTTTTTTTCTATTCCCTTGAACTCTCTTACGTATTTTTTATTTAAAAAATTAAAATCGTTGGTCTTTATCCGGAGTTCACGTTCTTTTTCTTCTCGCATCTCCTTGCTAATAACGAGAATCTCACGTTCTAGTTTCTTTTTAAGTTCTTCTATTTCAGCCCCCTTTTTTTTAAGGTCAGCTTCCATCTTTTTCCCATGGTCATTGATCTTACTTTGCGCTAGTTTACCTGCATTGGATGTTATAAAAATTCTTTGAAAATCAACAATCCCGATTTTAGCAACGTCTGCTCCAAAGGAAGCATTTAAAAGGAAAAAAAATGAAAAAATCGATGCCACAAAAACTATTTTCAAAGCTCGCATTGTATCCTCCTTAACAGAAAAAATCACTTATAATTTTTTAATTAAAATATTGTACTTATTGTAAACTCCCAGCGCCCTGTTCCGCTCTCTCCTTCTTTAGGATCAAGAATATATCCATTCTCCAGACGGATAGGCCCTATGGGTGAATACCACCTAAACCCGTATCCTGCGCTTTCACGCATATTATATAAATCTATATTCTCATCATCGTTATACACATCACCCGTATCATAGAAGATAACCCCGACAATTCCTGCTTCTTTGATCAAGGGCACTAAAAATTCAAAATTGAACTGTGCAAATTTGTCTCCACCAATTTCGGCGCCGGTATCATCTGTTGAAGATATATCGTGCCAGCCAAAGCCACGTATTGAATTCATACCACCCAAATAAAAACGTTCATAATCAGGGAGCGTTCCCTCAGGATTTTCTACAACATAGCCGGTTTTGCCATGAAGAAAACCTACATTACCCCAAAACAAAGGGAAATACCAACCGGCTTTTGCTCTATATTTTGTAAATGCAATGTTTCCTCCAAAACCGGCATATTGGGCAGATATGCTATGGTCTGATCCTTCTGTCGGATTAAAAATCCTATCCCTTGAATCGTAACGCAAAGTTGTCGATATACTACTGGTTGTATTAATTCCCTCCAAATCTTTAATCGAATCAGATGCATTTTCATCAATATTTGTTATATTGCCGGTATCATATTGGTAACTTAAATACGCCCGTGTAAAATCATACACAAGATAGCTGAATCTTACCCCACCACCTATACTATCCTTTTCGTAATTATCATAATCTTTTTCCAGATCATATATGTCAAAACCTGCCGACAATGGGATATCAAACATCCATGGCTCTGTGAAGCTTAAACTGTATTTTGTTGACACTTTTCCAGACTCACCTTTCAGTTGAATGGTCTGCCCGCGTCCAAAAAGATTTCTTTCAGAAATGGAGACCATGACATAAAATTGTTCAACGCTGCTGTATCCGCCTCCAAAGCTAAATTGACCAGTAGGCTTTTCAGTAACATCGATTTTTAAAATCATTGTGTCTTCTGAATCGCCCTTTGACATATTCACTTTTACATCTTCAAAAAAATCAAGCCGATACAGATTTCGTATACCGCGTTTTATTTTTCCCCCGCTGTAAAGTTCCTGCTCATATACCTTTAACTCTCGGCGAATAACCTTGTCCCTTGTCTTTGTGTTTCCACCAATAATAATTGTTTCAAAGTATACAGGTTTACCCTTATTAATAATATAAGTTATATCAACCGTCAATTTATCGATATTTTTATTAATACGTGGATAAATATTTACATATGCGTACCCTTCATTAGAATAAAGATCCGAAAGTAAAATCATATCGCTTCTAACAACTTCACGATTGTAAAATTCTTCCTGGGTAATCTTCAGTTTTTTAAAGAGGTCCTCTTTAGATAATAACAGATCGCCTTCGATATCAACCTGTCCAACTTTGAACCTTAATCCCTCATTAATTTTAATAGTAATAAATATCCACTTATCCTTAAATTCAAGTTGCGGATCTCCCAATTTTGCATGGATATAGCCATTATTTTGATAAAAAGCCGAAAGCTTGGAAATATCCTGTTCAAGATCCTCCTTGTTGAGATCCCCAGAGGCTGTCACCCATGAAAAGAAACCTTTTTCAGATGTCTTAATTTCTTTTTTAAGTTCCCCGTCTGTATAAGCACTGTTCCCAACAAATACTATCTTTTTTATCCGAACCTTTTTACCTTCTTCAATGATAAATTTTAAATCAGCCTGGTTATGTTTAAGTTGTTTTATTTTATACGTAACTTTAACATTATGGTAGTTTTTATCTTTGTAAAGCTCCTCAATCCTATTAATGTTATTGTTTATCTTAAAGATATTTAGAATTGATCCTGTCTTTATGGTCAAATTCTCTTTGATCTCTTCATCATTATATTTTCTATTCCCCTTGAAAGTAACCTTCCTGATTGTCGGTTTTTCTTTTATCTTAAATATTATTGTCTTTCCCCCGGGTACATCTTCAGCCTCAATACGAATATCATCAAAATATCCCATTGAATAAATTGCCTTGAGGTCTTGTGTAAGGTTTTTTACAAGATAAATGTCACCGGGAGCTGTTTTAATCATTCTTTTAATGGCGTCAACCTCAATACGTTTGTTCCCGGTGATAATAACTTTAGCAACTTTTTCTTGCTTGAAAAGCTTCATGCCAAGGTTAACGGCAAGTTTTTTAACGGTTCCAAAAAGACTCTCTATGCTTTCTCCTTCTTTAATATAAACATTTGGCGGCTCCTTGTTATATGAATTAATCATCTTTG
This sequence comes from uncultured Desulfobacterales bacterium, assembly GCA_964561845.1. Lineage (GTDB taxonomy): Bacteria > Desulfobacterota > Desulfobacteria > Desulfobacterales > JAUVVS01 > JAUVVS01. Next base: position 15,232 of record CAZLRK010000049.1, read on the forward strand.
CATCCAAACTAAATTTATGGCCTATCCTGGTCAAACTTCCCCAAATTACATAATCAGCACCAATTTTAACTCCTATATTTCTTATTTCATCAATAGTTTTTACCTTTTCTTTCCATAAAGAATCAGAAACAATATCAAACTCCAACACAACAGCGCCATCTTGCTTAAGATGATTCTTAATTACATCCGAAATTTCGGTTTGCAGATATGAAAGATTTTTTATTGAATGAATTTGAAAGGGTAATACAACTATGCTAACATCCTTTTTAGCATAAACAGTATTCGTATAAAAACATATTACCGCAACAATGAGCAAACCCAAACGTTTTATCACAAAAATATCCTAATCCGTTTCTTTTAATCGCCCGTCAATTATTGTCATCCTACGTGACATATAAGATGCAAGCTCCAAGTTATGTGTAACTACAACCATTGTCATACTAAGTTCTCGATTCAGTTCCAAAAGCAACTCATGAACCTGTTCACTGTTTCTTTTATCAAGATTACCCGTAGGTTCATCAGCAAGAAGAATAACAGGATTAAGAATCAGGGCTCTAGCTAAAGCAACCCGCTGTTGTTCACCACCTGAAAGTTTACTTACCCTATATAGTAATCTTTCTTTAAGCCCGACCTTTATAAGGATAGCCTCTGCGGACTCTCTGATATACTGTTTGTTCATCCCATTTATAAGCCCCGGCATCATTGTATTTTCAATAGCTGTAAATTCAGGTAAAAGATGATGAAATTGAAAAATAAAACCTATAGACTCATTTCTGAATTTTGCCAGCTTTATATTATCAAAAAGAAAAACATCCTCATTCTGAAACCAAAGTTTTCCGCTGTCAGGTCGGTCAAGTGTTCCTAGAATATGAAGAAAAGTAGACTTCCCGATACCGGAGGCTCCAATAATAGCTATAGTTTCTCCTTTATTTAAATCAAAGTTTACACCTTTTAGGACATCAATGGAGATACTATTGCTTTTGAATCTCTTATATATATCTTTAACAGCTATAAAACTGCTTGTCTTATTTTGTGTGCCGTGCATCACAGGTTTCATTTCCATTCTTGTATCGAGACCTTTGAAAAACGCCCCCTTTTGTCCAATTTCTGTGTTAGGCTAAAATTTTAATCCTCGAAATACTCCATGTATGCCTGTGGTTAAAATTTTAGCCTGCCTTGAACTTGAACAAAATTGAACGTTTTTCAAAGGTCTCGTATCATAATACTTTAGCTGTTTGAAAATAAGGTAGCTTCAAAGTTGTAAAAGGTAATGCCTGTTTCTGAAAGGCGATATCACAATTAAACCCACCCTGTATTATCCATAACGGATTGCCTCCACGGGGTCGAGTTTGGATGCTTGCCGCGCAGGATAGAGCGTCGCAATAAAACAAATTATCAAGGCAGCAAGTACGATTAAAAATACATCCAGGATTTCAAGTTTTACCGGAAGTGTAGTTGTAAAATAATATATATCTCCCGTGAGTTCGTGTATCTTGTAATGTTTTAACACTTTACATATAATAGATCCTAAACAAACGCCAAGAACAGTGCCGATTGAACCGATAACCATTCCTTTAAAAATAAATATTTTTCTAATACTCTTATCCGTTGCGCCCATGGTCTTTAATATCGCAATATCTTTTGTCTTCCCCATCACCATCATAATAAGCGTACTTGCAATATTAAACGCTGCCACAAGAACTATAAGTGTTAAAATGATAAACATGACTTTCTTTTCAAGTTTTAGCGCTGTAAACAGATTTTGATTTTTCTGTATCCAGTCCCAGGCCCAATATGGAAATCCCAAATCTTTATCAATTTTATCAATAATAATATTTGTATTATAGATATCTTTTTCATTTACTCGAATTTCTATTCCAGTTACAGAATCATCCATTCGCAAAAGCTTCTGAGCATCCTTAATATTTATATATGCAAAAGATCCGTCAAATTCATACATGCCGGACTCAAAAAATCCCGTTACCTTAAACCGCTTCATTGCCGGAACGTGCCCTATGGGAGAAATCATTCCTCGCGATGAAATAAGATGAATCATATCACCTTTATCGGCTCCTAAGTTTTTAGCAAGCTCTTTACCCAAAACAATACCAGGTGTACTATCGGTCGAATTTTCACTATTATTTTGAAAAGAAATATTTTTTAGAGTTTTAATCACTCGGCCTGCTGATTCGGGGTCTATCCCTCTTAAAACAGCGCCGGAAACACGTGATGATGAACGAAGCATGACCTGGTTATATATAAAGGGTGTGGCAGCTTCAACTCCTTTGATATTTTCCACTTTTTCCAGTATGTGTTGATAATCCGTAAAGGATCCGCCATGACGCATTAATACTACGTGCGATTGTCCCCCGAGGATACGTGACTTAAGATCAGACTCAAAACCAGACATAACAGCTATTACTACGATCAGAGCCATAACCCCAACCGTAACGCCAGCCGTAGAAAGAAAGGTAATTAATGAGATAAAAGTCTGTTTCTGTTTGGATCTGAGATAGCGGCTTCCTATGAAAATTTCATATGACATATGGCAAATCCAGGTAACTAATCATTTAATGTCTTGTATTAATTCAGCCTTCTGAGAACAATTAGCAAGCTTTGAAGTGGTATAGTTTTCAAACAGCTAAAATATTGGTAATGTTCAAAAGTGTGCGCATTTCTTTGTAAGCGGTTAAAATTTGAAAAGGTAATGGATGTTTCCGAAAGACGATATCACTGTATAATTCCTCGACTGCTCACAGTGATCAAATATTTGGGATTTGCGCTACATAAGCCCTATTGTTCAAGAAACTGTCTGTTAAATCCCAAATATTTGGTCACCCCCTAATAGGTAAATTGATATCGCCTTTCGGAAATATGCATTCCCGAATGATTGTTACATGGATCCCATTAACTTAGGAAAACAATTATGTACACACTTTTGAACGTTACTAAAATATTACAATGTCTTTTGTTTCATGTGCGGAAAAAGAATGACCTCTCGGATGGATGCAGAATTGGTAAAGAGCATAACCAGTCTATCTATTCCTATCCCTTCACCGGCAGTTGGCGGCATACCATACTCAAGCGCCTCAACATAGTCTTCATCCATGTAATGGGCTTCTTCATCACCTGCTTTTCTTTCCGCCACCTGCTGTAAAAAACGTTCTTTTTGATCATACGGATCATTAAGTTCCGAAAATCCATTGGCAATCTCCCGCCCTGCCACGAAAAGCTCAAAACGATCGGTAAGTTCCGGCTCCTTGTCGCTCCTTCTAGAAAGAGGAGAAACTTCCACCGGATATCCGGTAATAAATGTAGGCTGTATTAGTTTTGGTTCCACCAAAATATCGAACAACTTGGTAATAATCTTTCCAAGACGCCCTGTTTTTGTAACTTCAATTCCTTTTGAAGAGGCAAGCTCAAGCAACCCTTCTTTATCATTCAGTAATTTTACATCAATCCCTCCGTGCTTCTCTAAAGCAGATGAGAGGGTCATCCGTTTCCACTTTTCTCCCATGTGAATGGTATTTCCCTGATATGCAATTGAGTTTGACCCTGCAATCTCTATTGAAAGATACCGAAACATTTCTTCTGTTAGATCCATTAGGTCCTCATAGGTAGCATAGGCCTGGTAAAACTCAAGCATTGTAAATTCAGGATTGTGCTGTGTTGAGATCCCTTCGTTCCTGAAGTTTCTATTAAGCTCAAAAACCCTTTCATAACCACCAACAACTAGACGCTTTAAGTAAAGCTCAGGGGCGATTCTTAGAAAAAGATCCATCCCCAATGCATTATGATGGGTTAGAAACGGTGTAGCTTCAGCTCCCCCGGGAATAGGTTGCATAATAGGGGTTTCTACCTCAAGAAAATCTCTATCAAGAAGAAATGTACGTATTGCCTGAATTATTTTACTTCTTTTTTCAAATATATCCCGCACATCCGGATTCATAATTAGATCAAGGTAGCGTTGACGATAACGCTTTTCAGGATCCTTAAGTCCGTGAAACTTTTCCGGAAGAGATCTTGTGGCCTTGCAAATAAGCTTAAACTCCTCAACAAGGATAGTCCATTCATCTGTTCTGGTCTTAAACATTCCCCCTTTTAGACCTACAAAATCACCAACATCCAACTGTTTAAAAAGACCATACACTTCATCTCCCACTCTGTCTTTTCTAATATATGCTTGAAGCTGCCCTGTCCTGTCTTTAAACCTTATAAAAGATGTTTTACCAAACCTATTTATAGCCATCATACGGCCTGCAACAGCAAAAACAGGTTCATTTTCCATAATAGAATCGGGCGAATCTTCTATTATAGTTTTAATATCTTTTATGCTATGCGAAACAACGAAATCGTTTGGGAAAAGATTAACTTTTTTATCCCTTAGTTCCAGGAACTTTTGCCTTCGTTTTTCAAGGATGTCGCTTTTTTTTTCCATATCAATCCAATATCTATCTGCTTAAATAATTCTCCTGACTCTTCAGATGCTAACACACAAAAGCATAAAGAGAAAATTAATAAAAATAAGATCTCATGCTGATAACAATAAGATTAAGCAGGATTTGGTACCCTATTTGAAGGTGAGTGTCAATAATTAGTTGAAGGACATTTATCTCCTTTTAAATGATGTGGTCTTGGGTGGATCTATCCGATTTAATCTAAGCGTAAATATTGTTCCAACATCAATTTCACTCGAAACATCAAGTCGGCTATTGTACGATTCGAGTATTCTATGAACAATTGAAAGTCCGAGACCTGTTCCGTTCGGCTTTGTTGTAAAAAAAGGATCAAAAATGGTCTTAAGAATCTCTTTTGACATGCCACATCCATTATCAGAGATTTTGATCCCCACATGTTTTTTTTTCAAAGGGTACATACTTATATCGATATGTCCTTTATCTTTAATAGCCTCAACCGCGTTCAAAAGAAGATTCCAAAGAACCTGGCGCAAGTGAACCGGATCTATTTCAACCCACATAACCGAAGAAAATTCTCTTGTAATTGTAATTCTCCCGGAAAAAGTACGGTCATTTTCAAAAAGGCCTACTGTCTCTTTCAAAGCTTTACTCAGTTCAATTGCCTCAACTTTACCAACCGGAGGCTTTGCAAATAAAAGAAAATTGTTTACTAGAGAGCTTAATCTGTCTGCCTCTCTCAATATTATCTGCATCAACTTTTCGTGATCAGGATTAAAAGGGATATCTTCCTTTAAAACTTGTATTGAACCCGTAAGAGAGGCAAGCGGATTTTTGATTTCATGGGCTAACCCTGCTCCCATCTCTCCTATTGCAGCCATCTTCTCAACACGTTTAACATGATCCTCCATGGCCAAAAGTTCTTTTCTTGTCTTCTTTTCCTGTTCCGCAAGAAAGCTACTTAAAAAGGCAACGCTAAAACATGCCGCCATAGTAATTATTATTTTATAAAGTATATGGCCACCATCATAGCTCCCGGCAATAAGGCTGTTATCTAAACCAAAAGGTATAAGGATACCATAATACTCAAGGTCAATCATGATACCGTATTGTATGCTGCAAAGGGCCGCCATAATCATACTTCCCTTTCTAAACAGCAGTATACTCGCATAGATAATAACAAGGAGATAGAGAAAAGAGAAAATACTTGAAAAATTACCCGTTACAAAAATGATCATAGATACGATAAATGTATCTATGCCTATCTGTATATAAGTAAAAAACAGCCCGCGTTTAATGCGACTAAGTATCAGCGCATAACAAAATGAAAGGATAAAGATTCCGGCAATGAGCCCATAAAGGATTAAAAGAGGCTTATCAAGAGGGGATGGACTTTTCCTGAGTTGAAATAAAATAGTAGATCCCAGGAGAAAAGTAGTAAAAAGAACCCGAAAGAACATAAGCCATTTTAGACTATGAAAAAAAGTACTTTCGGGTTTTTTCTGTGGATTGTTCATAAAAAATGAAAGAAGTTCAAGGTTATAAATAGCCTCCTCTTCGAGACGTTTTTAAAGGCCTCTATAATCCTCCCGCCATTTTAAACACGGGAAGATACATGGATACAACCAGGCCTCCGATTACTGTTCCTAGAAAAACCAACATAAACGGTTCTATCAGTGCGGTTAGGTTTTCTACTGCCTGATCGACTTCTTCGTCGTAAAAGTCGGCTATTTTCTCCAACATTTGATCAAGAGCGCCGGTGGACTCACCTACTGCAATCATCTGACAAACCATTGGGGGAAAGATACCGCTTTCAGCAAGTGGATCAGCCATTGTGCGGCCTTCTGAAATGCCTGCCCTCACTTTGTATATTGCTTCCTCGATTACTTTATTGCCGGCTGTCTTTGCAACAATATCCAGTGCCTCTAAAATAGCTACTCCACTGGAAAGCATCGTGCCCATTGTTCGCGTAAACTTTGCCACAGCGACTTTTCGTAACAACACCCCGAATATCGGCAATTTAAGAGACAAATTATCAAAAAGGACCTCTCCTTTTTCTGTGGCATATGCCTTTTTAAAAGCAAAGATAAAAATGACAATAGCGCCAATGGCATAATGTACATTATGTTGAGCAAATTCACTCATATTTACCACAATCTGGGTCGGGGTAGGAAGCGAGCCTCCCATGGTGGAAAACATTTCTTGAAATACAGGTATAACAAAAATCAGGATAACCGCAACAACTACAAAGGCTATAATCATGGTTACTACCGGATATACCATAGCGCCTTTTATCTGACTTTTAAGTTTTGCCGCCTTCTCCATATAAGCGGAAAGTCTTCTTAAAATTGTATCAAGGATACCGCCGGCTTCACCCGCTGCAACCATATTAACAAAAAGATTGTCAAAGTGTTTTGGATATTTTTTCAAAGCATCGGCAAGAGTGGCGCCACCTTCCACTGTTTCTTTAATATCCTTTAACATCTTCTTAAAGGTTACATTCTCTTGCTGATTAGTAAATATCTCGAGACATTGAATTATGGGAAGGCCTGCGTCAATCATTGTGGAAAATTGTCTCGCGAAAAGCATTATATCGGAAACTTCAACCTTTGGCTGAAGAAAAGCAATGTTTTCAAAGATGTCTTTTGGTTTTTGTTTGATTTTGGTAGGCTTTATCTTAAGTCTGCTCAAATGAGCCCTTACAGTATCTTCGTCAGCGGCTTCCATCTGCCCTTTTTTGGTTTCATTCTTTTTGTTCGTACCCTGCCACAAATAAACCGGCATAATTAACACTCCTTTTCAAATAAAAATGGAATTTAAGAATTATTGTCTCGTAAAAAGCCAAAATAGAGACCATTTTACGAGATTGTTTTGTATTTGATTTTTTACGAAGATATCAATGTATATCATAATCTAATTTAAACGACAAGAGTTATGGAAATTTTAATAAAAAAAAGCATTGATTTAGCAGCCATATTTTCAAATAACTGAAGTATTGTAGATGGTCGTGATAAAGTGAGCCAAAAATGGTCGTTTAAAAATGAGCCA
>CAZLRK010000050.1:0-22680 GCA_964561845.1 uncultured Desulfobacterales bacterium
GAAGCTATAATATTGCAATTATTTACAGATATTTAAAACTTAAAACCTCAAACTTAAAACGTTCATAAAAGAAAATTAATTAATTTTTACGAGACCGTCACCTTTGAATGCTGAACCCTGCTTGTGGGGTCGAAGCCCGAAGGGCGGAGCCCCAAACCCCTGAACGGTTATCTAATTATTAATATTTTCTGATCGTTCGTAGCATATAAGCCCGCATTGCAAGCACCTTTCGGCTTCCTTGTGAGCCATACCTTCTGTAAATCCTCTTTCAATTTCACCGCAAACCGATAGTTCTTTACCGCTGCAAAGCGGCATGATTTGACGTGTGCATGCACCAACGTTTTTGACATGGTCAACATCTTGAAGGATGGATTTTGGAGTAATTACCTTTTCAGGGAGATCCGGTGAAATACCATACATAATTTGGTGTATAGATGCCGCTACCCTTCGTCCTGCACCGATTGCTTTTATTGCTGCACTGTAGTCGCCCAGAATATCACCGTCAGCCAACAAACCGACTTCTTTATTGTATGTAGGTTGTTTGTAAGGCTCTGTACCCTCCCAGCCCAGGCCTTCGACAAGTCTTATTACATCCTGAATTTTCTCTTCGGAATTTATAAAAATAAGTTCAGGGAATCGTCCGGATGCAATAATCAGTGTTTGTGTCATTATCATAGTTTTTGTCAGTGTATCTGATTCAATATATTCCAATTCTGTTATCCTGTCTTCATCACCAAAAATACGATTTATTCCTGTATCGAAGACGATATTTAAATTTACACCTTCAAGCATTTTTAAATCAACATCTTCAAAATGACTCTTTTCCCGCGGTTCTCTTAATAAAATAGTTATTGTTTCCGCGCCAAGATCTTTACAAACAGATGCTGCTTTAAGAGCAAGTTTTCCGCCACCTGCAATTACAACATCCGGTCCACAGGAAATTTTATCAGGGTTTTCAGCGGCGACCTTGATAAAATCCAGAAGAAGGTATGTACCTGGAATGGATGATTCAACATCAGACCCGGCCCCGCGAGCAAGGCGGCTGTCCCAACCGCCTGTTGCCAGAAAAACCGCGTCAAATTCCTGCTTGAGAAGTGAATCTATGGTGAAATCTTTCCCAAGAGACTTTTCTGTTTCGGCCTTTACGCCCATCTCTAGAATACCTTCAATATCCCAGTCAAGCATCTCTTTGGGAAGCCGGTGTTTAGAGATAGCACTTTTAAGCAGCCCGCCCAGTTTTGATGTTGCTTCAAATACAGTCGGCTCGTGACCTAAACGAGCCAAAAAAAATGACGTTGATAACCCTTCGACACCTCCACCGATTACCGCCACTTTACGGCCGGTTGCCGGAGCTTTGTATGGGAGTATTCTATCTTTATTCTTTTTTTCAAAATCAGCGGCAAAACGTTTTAAATAGTTAATGGCCACCGGTTCATCAATGTAATTACGTCTGCAGTGTTCTTCACAAGGACGTGGGCAAATCCTTCCAATTACGGTGGGAAAGGGGTTTCGTTCCTTGATCACCTGAATGGATCTATGATAATTGCCCAGTGACGTTTGTTTTATATACTCTTTTATATTGATACCTGCAGGGCATGCTCTCTGGCAGGGAGTAGTACAATCCTCCGTAGTATATTCACGTAAAATCCTTCTTGTAATTGATGAAAGAGTAATAATGTGTTTTGGGCATACTCTTTCACATGTACCACAGCCGGTACAGAGTTCTTCATTTACTACGGGCAGTCCATGTGGTCCCATGGATATGGCGTCAAAGGGACAGGCCTTTTCACAGCTTCCAAGGCCTAAGCATCCGATGGAACAAACCTTCATACCGCCGCCATGCAGAGCTGCAGCCTTGCAATCACTCAAACCTTCATATATGTACTTGATATCGGCATCTAAAAGGCCGTAAGTACATCCGGGGACGGCTATATCCGGCTCTTTTAGCTCAACTGTAACCCCTAGAATCCTGGCTATTTCAAAAGCAAGATCGGATTCGCCGGCCACACATGAGTTGGGCTCGGCTTTACCGTTTACAATAGCCATTGCATTGGCGCTACACCCGGGTAGTCCGCATCCGCCGCAGTTAGCACCGGGCAGGGCATCCTCCACTTCAAGTATTTTAGGATCAACATATACATAGAAAATTTTAGACGCCGCAGCAAGGATGACACCAATTATAAGTCCCAGTCCGCCCATTATAAAAACAGGTTCTATCATATCGTTACCTTTCTAAGACCTTTGCAAAACGCCCCCTTTTGTCCAATTTCTGTGTTAGGCTTAAATTTTAATCCTCGAAATACTCAATGTATGCCTGTGGTTAAAATTTTCGCCTGCCTTGAACTTGAACAAAATTGAGCATTTTCCAAAGGTCTCTTTTTTATTTCGTGATTAGTATCCTTAAAAAATTGCGCTGTATTTGCATTTATCAAAACAGGTCATACACTTTATACAGTTATCTTTATTAATTATTGCAACTTCTTTTTTCTTCCAGGAAATCGCCTCTGACGGGCAAGCCTTAAAACACAGGCCGCATTTTTTACAAAGATCAGCTTCAACTTCAAACTTTAAAAGAGCTATACAACGTTTTGCAGGGCATCTTTTTTCGTATATATGGGCATAATATTCATCCTGGAAATATCTTAACGTTGAAAGAACCGGATTGGGACCGGTTTGGCCAAGCCCGCACAAAGCAGCTCCTTTAACAACTGCAGAGAGTTCTTCTAATGTTTCAATATCTTCTTCTTCACCCCTTCCGTCACATATTTTTTCAAGTATCTGTAAAAGACGTCGTGTTCCTTCCCTGCAAGGCGTGCATTTGCCGCATGATTCATCCTGAACAAAATCCATGAAAAAACGGGCCATATCAACCATACAGGTGTTTTCGTCCATGACAATAGCTCCGCCCGATCCCATGATGGCCCCAACCTTTGCTATTGCTTCGTAGTCAACCGGTGTATCCAGGTGTTGCTCCGGCACGCATCCGCCTGATGGACCTCCTAATTGAACGGCCTTAAATTTTCTTTTTTTAGGGATACCCCCGCCTATATCATAGATTATAGTTCGCAGGGTTGTTCCCATTGGAATTTCGACAAGGCCGATATTGTTAACGGCGCCTGAAAGTGCAAAGACTTTTGTCCCTTTGCTTGTTTCAGTTCCAACACTGGCATACCATTTCCCGCCATTTAACATGATCTGAGAGACATTTGCCAGGGTTTCAACGTTGTTCAAAATGGTAGGTTTTTCCCATAAGCCTTTATGTGCGGGAAAGGGTGGGCGGGGTCGCGGCATTCCTCTTTTTCCTTCGATAGATCTCATTAATGCCGTTTCCTCACCACATACAAAGGCGCCTGCACCCTGGTAGATATCGATATCAAAATCGAAACCGGTTCCAAGGATGTCTTTTCCCAGAAGCCCGTATTCTCTTGCTTGTTTTATTGCAATTTCCAGTCTCTTAATTGCCAGAGGATATTCTGTTCTGGCGTAAATGTATCCCTGCCGGGAGTTAATAGCGCGGGCGGCTATGATCATCCCTTCGAGAACAGCGTGGGGGTCTGCTTCAAGGATACTTCGGTCCATGAAAGCCCCCGGGTCACCTTCATCAGCATTGCATAGCACATACTTCACATCCCCGGGGCTCTTATTTGCAAACTCCCACTTTAATCCGGTGGGAAATCCGGCGCCTCCCCGACCTCTAAGCCCTGAGATCTTCATCTCTTCTATGATCTCTTCCGGTGTCATTTCTTTCAGGGCCTTTGCGGTGCCAAAATATCCGTCATTAGCTATGTACTCATCAATTACCTCAGGGTCGATTGTCCCCTTGTTTCGCATTACCCAAAACATCTGGTGTGAGAAAAAAGGGATTTGGCCCATGTTCGGAATGGTCTCTTTGGATGCGGGCTCCACATAAAAAAGTTTTTTAACCGGACGGCCTTTGAGAAAATGTTCCTCAACCAAATGAGGGACATCTTTAACCTTGAGCTTTTGATAGAAAATTCCTTCGGGCTGAACCAACATTACAGGGCCGACGGCACAAAACCCATTGCAACCCGTCTCAATGATCTTTACTTCTTTGGAAAGTCCCTGTTTATCAAGCTCCTTTTCAAGAGCTTCCTGAAATTCCAAAGCACCGCTGACCTGACAGCCTGTACCTCCACACAACATCAAATTGGTTCTTTCTTTGACCATTTTTTTCTCCTGAAACGCCTGTTTCAACTCATATTCAAATCCGGAGATCTTACAATTGCAGTTACCCTTAATAAATCTATCAATTTTTGTATTAATTTAGCCCTCTGAAAACAATTAGAAATAGCACACTTCAAAGGTTGTTAAATTTAATTACCTTTGAAGTGGCTTTGTTCTCAAACAGCTAAAACATTACCACTTTTTAATATTTCTCAATAATATCAATGACTTTATCAGAGCCAACACCGCCATAAGTGTCCTTATCTACTACCACAACAGGGGCAAGCCCGCATGCACCTAAGCATCTGACAGCCTCTAAAGAAAAGCGCCTGTCTTTGGTAGTATCACCTTCTTTAAGTTGATATTTATTACTGATACGGCTGATTACTTCCTTTATGCCTTTTACATAGCAAGCCGTTCCCATGCATACCTTTATTGTATGCTTTCCTTTTGGTATAAATGAAAATAATGAATAGAAGGAAGCAACACCGAAAACCTCACTTCGGGATAAATTAAGGCCAACACTAATATAATCTATGAGTTCGATAGGCAGGTAACCGACAATATCCTGGCACTGCCTTAGAACTGAAATAACGGACCCGCGGCTCGTTTTGTTGAGAGTAATAATTTCATTAATTTTGCCCCACATATCATCTGTGATATCAGGATGTTGAGGATGTACGTCTTGAGTCATTGCCAAGCCTCCAATTGCATTATCACTGCTAACAATCATTGTAAAAACTAAAGAGGTAAATGAATATCCAGGGGATATATTTCATAATAGCAACAAAATGTCAATTACATCATGAACATATTTGGTTAATATTTTTAATTTTTGAATATAACAAAACCCTTGACTAATATATATCACTTTGCTTGATTCTGAATACTGAAATATTCTTAAAAGTTTGGTAGCGTTCAAAATTCAGGTATGAATTTTTTTCATTCAGCATTCCAAAATGAGACCTTTGAAAAATGCTCAATTTTGTTCAAGTTCAAGGCGGGCTAAAATTTTAACCACAGGCATACATTGAGTATTTCGAGGATAGCGCTAAAGCTTCACTTCGTGCCAAAATTATGAGCCTAACACAGAAATTGGGCAAAAGGGGGCGTTTTGCAAAGGTCTCAAAATTTAAAAGGAACATAATGGAAAATTATAAACAGAAAGTTGCTGAAACAGTTAGGTTTTTGAAAACTCGTATTAAAAAACTCCCTGAAATATGCATTCTCACAGGGACGGGTCTTGGTGAAAGTGTAGAATCACTTAATATTTCAACTGTTTTAGAATATAAAGATATTCCTAATTTTCCAATCTCTACTGTTCAGAGTCACTCCGGAAGACTGCTTGCCGGCAGCATACAGGAGAGACAGATTATTGCAATGCAGGGCCGTTTCCATCTTTACGAGGGTTATACATCCCTTGAAGTTACTTTTTCTTTGAGAGTAATGCAGGAACTCGGCGTTAAAATATTGATCCTTTCTAATGCAGCCGGAGGTTTAAATCTCAAATTTGCTGCCGGAGATATAATGATAATTGCAGATCATATTAATCTTACAGCTTCAAATCCACTTATCGGATTAAATGAAGAAACATGGGGTGAAAGATTTCCCGATATGGGCAGTGCATATGATAAAAATCTTGTAGAGCTTGCTGAAAGTTCTGCTAAAATAGCTGGTATTCATACACAAAAAGGAGTTTATGCAGGACTCAAGGGCCCATCGCTTGAGACACCTGCAGAAGTGCGTTTTCTTAAAACTATCGGCGCCGATGCAGTCGGTTTTTCAACTGTGCAGGAAGTAATTACAGCTGTTCACGCTGGAATAAGGGTGCTAGGGCTTTCAACGATAACCAATGTCCATAACCCGGATGCTCCCGCACCAGCTTCAATTGAAGAAATTATTTCCGTAGCTAAAGAATCTGCACCTAAATTAGATACAATCATTAAAGAAGTTATTAGGAATTTCAGATGACAATGAATTCAACTGACATACTCGTTTCAAACGGTACTGTGCTGACCATGGATTCTAAAAATACGGGATTTAAAAACGGCGCAGTCGCCATCAATAAAGACAAGGTTATTGCTGTAGGTCATGCAGATGAGTTCTCAGCATGGAAAGCATCTCGGATTATAGATGCACGTGGTGGAATTATCATGCCCGGACTTGTAAATGCCCATACCCATGCATCCATGACCTGCTTCAGAGGGCTTGCAGATGATCTCCCCTTGGCGACCTGGCTCAATGACCATATTTTCCCTGCCGAGTCAAAACTTGACTATAATAAGGTTTATTGCGGGGCGCTTCTGGCGTGTGCCGAGATGATACTATCCGGCACAACTTGTTTTTGCGATATGTATCTGTTTGAAGACGCCGTGGCCAGCGCCGCAAAGGATGCGAAAATTCGTGCCCTAGTGGGAGAGGTTTTATACGATTTTCCCTCACCCAATTACGGTCATATAGAAAAGGGTTTTGCCTATACAGAGAATCTCATTGAAAAATGGCAAGACGATCCCTTGATATCTATTGCCGTTGAACCACATTCACCATATCTTTGTGGACCGGACCTTCTCAAAAGGGCTTCTTCACTTGCAGAAGATAATAATATTCCGATTATCATACATGTTTCTGAAACAGAAAGCGAAATGTTAAATAGTCAAAAACAACATGGTCTCACACCCATGGGTTTTCTCGCAGATTTACAGGTTTTATCACCAAATCTTCTTGCTTGTCACTGCGTTGTTTTGACTGATGAAGATATTGCTCTTCTTAAACGTTACGATGTAAAGGTTGCCCATAATCCGGAAAGCAATATGAAACTGGCATCGGGTATTTCACCGGTTCCAAAGCTGTTAAAAGAAGGGATATGTGTTGGACTTGGAAACGATGGGAGTGCAAGCAATAATAATCTTGATCTATTTTTAGAAATGGATACCGCAGCCAAACTTCATAAAGTTAACACTTTTGATCCCACCGTAATGGATGCCGATACAGTGTTAAAGATGTGTACAATTGAAGGAGCAAGGGCGCTTGGACTTGGTGATATAACAGGCTCTCTTGAACCGGGCAAAAAAGCGGATTTGATCATTATTGACACCAACAAACCCCATCTCACACCAATGTATAATCCGGCTTCCCATCTTGTTTATTCTGTCAGGGGAAGCGATGTCTCAACATCCATAATAAATGGTGAAGTGGTCATGGAAGACCGAAAGCTTCTGACGATAGACCTTGAGAAGGCTATGCAAGATGTAAATATTATCGCTGAAGAAATAAAATCCGAGCCTTCCCTTAGAAAAATCTCATAATGTTTGATCTTGTTATCCATAACGGAATAATAGTAACCGTTAATTCTGATTTTGATATCATCAAAGATGGCATTGTCTGTATAAAAGAAGGAAAACTAAAAGGCATTAAATCCGGGGATATTGATTTGCCTCTTCCTGATGCAAAGAATATTATAGATGCAAAAGGCGGAATAATCATGCCCGGTTTGATAAATACACATACACATCTTCCCATGACTCTGTTCAGAGGGCTTGCCGATGATCTTCCCCTCCATGTCTGGCTTAATGAACATATCTTCCCTGCCGAGGAAAAACACATAAACCCGGAATCTGTTAAAGTTGGTTCCCTACTGGCCTGTTCAGAAATGATTCTGTCAGGGACGACAACGTGCTGTGACGGATATTTTCATGAAGGATATGTTGCAGAAGCGGTTTCTGATTCAGGTATGCGGGCCGTTCTTGCCCAGGGTGTTATCGATTTCCCCGCACCTGGAGTTCTGAATCCATCTGATAATATTAAAACCGCCGTGAGATTCGTTGAGAAATGGCGGAATCAATCCAGTAAAATAATTCCCTCAATATTTTGCCATACACCATATACCTGCTCCGAGGACACATTGCATAAGGCCAAAGATGCGGCAAGTTTGCAAGGATTACTCTTCCAGATTCATGTGGCGGAGACAAAAACCGAATTTAATCAAATTCGTTCGGACCACAATGCCTCACCGATTCAATACCTTGATCGTCTTGGCGTGCTGGACCAAAATACGTTACTTGTTCATACCGTATGGTTGAGTGATGATGACATAGAAACTATAACGAAGTCGGGTGCAAATGTTTCCCATAACCCGGAAAGCAATATGAAACTTGCTTCAGGTATCGCTCCGATTCCCGAACTTTTAAATGCAGGAGTGGCAGTCGGCCTGGGCACAGACGGGTGTTCAAGCAACAATAATCTTGATCTTTTTCAGGGAATGGATATTGCTGCAAAGCTTCATAAAGTTAACAAACTTGACCCGACTGTTATGGATGCAAAAACAGTCCTTAAAATGGCGACAATTGAAGGGGCTAAAACCATAGGCCTTGAAAAAACTATTGGTTCTCTAGAGATAGAAAAAGAGGCAGATATTATCATTATTGACACCAATAAGCCACACCTTGTTCCCATGTACAATCCCATATCTCACATAGTCTATACAGTCCTTGGTTCAGATGTACGGGATGTTATCATTTCAGGGAAGATTGTTGTTAGAGATGGGCGTCTCCTAACGATAGACATTGAAGATATCCTTGAGAGAACTAATTTATTAGGTAACTCAATCCATTGACAAAGACATATTAGTATCATATATATACAATTCATAAAGGTGCTTTTTAGTATTTTCTAAATGAATTCAAATTTTTTACGGAAAGGGTACGGTCGAATTTTTATTAAAAAAAATAAATTCCAATAGCATAGGTTATATGAAACTTACAGAGATTATAGATGTTTTAAATGCTTCTGTTCTGGCAGGTGAAGATCAGCTGGAGAAAGAAATATTTACTGGCGGCGCCAGCGACTTGATGAGTGACATTCTGGCTGGAATTTCTGAGGGATGTATTCTCTTGACTGGGCTGACCACCATTCAGGTTATTAGAACGGCCATGGTTGCCGGTGTGGGGGCTGTGGTGTTTGTAAGAGGGAAAAAGCCTCCGGAGGCGGTGGTTGAGCATGCTCGGGCGCAGGGCATCCCGGTATTATCATCTCCATTTTCCATGTTTGTCTCGTGTGGCAAGCTTCATTCCACCGGCATTACTGGCTTAGATGGGACTAAATAGTTTATTTTGCTTTTCAGAATGGAGGAAAATTTTTGGACTCGGCTCTAAAAAAGTGTTTTCCTATTAAACAAGGAGATTTTATTCGGGCTGGCGAGGCTTCTATTAAAATTCAGAACATACTCAAATCCTTGAATTTTGACCCGAAATTAATCCGTCGTATAGCAATTTGCGGCTATGAAGGTGAAATGAATGTTGTAATGCATGGGAGTGACGGCCTTCTGTGTTCTGAAATCGATTCTGATAAAGTAATAGTAGATATTTCCGATGATGGGCCTGGTATAGAAGATATCGAACTAGCCATGCAAAAAGGATATTCCACCGCAAAAGACGAATATCGGGAGATGGGCTTCGGCGCCGGTATGGGACTTCCGAATATGAAAAAAAATGCAGACCATATGACCGTTGAATCTGACGGAAATAAGGGAACACGGATTCGTATGTATTTTAACATTGACAAGAAAGGAGAATAGGATTGGCTGAAGAGATGCAAATTTCCTCTTATGTCCACTTTCAAAAACCCTGCGGCGGACGGGCTACTTGCGTAAAGGTATGCCCCACAAAGGCAATTCGCTTAAAGGACAATGAGTCGATTCAAATGGTTGATCATTGTATCGGCTGCGGAGAATGTATCAGGGTTTGTCCAAAGGGTGCAGTTAGTGCAGCGACTAATGAATTATCAGAGCTTGATATAGATCAGATATCCGTAGCGCTCGTTTCTCCGGTCCTATACTCCCAGTTTCCCGGGGTGATGCCGAAAGATGTATTACTGGGGCTCAAGCAGATGGGCTTTTTGCACACAGTGGATATGTCTTACTTCCTTGAGATGTTTCAGTGCGCCACCGAAGAATTTATCATTAGAAACCGTACCGACCAAAAATCCCCATGGCCTCTTATCTCTCCTGTTTGTCCGGTTGTAGTAAGGCTGATTGCTTATCAATTTCCCACTCTTTTACCACATGTCATTCCGGTGTTGAGACCTGTTGCCCTTATGGCACGTGAAGTCAAAAAGCAAATTGCCCGGGAATATGGCGTAAATGAAGAAGCGGTTACTCTATATTACATTAATCCGTGTCCAACCAGTAGTAAATATAGTAGCAACTTTTCTCAAAAAAAACATTCTTCAATGGGTAAAGCACTGGGAATAAACGATATATATACCGAGCTGCTCCAGCAGATAGAAAAGATAAGGGAATCCGATCAGATTCCTTTTTCCCAGGAGCGCTTTGAATTTGAAAATTGCGCCAGTGGAAACGGTCCCATGTGGGGATTGTCAGGTGGTGAGATTTCTGACATGAATTTAGACCGTTCCCTTGCGGTATCCGGATTAAAGGAGACCATAACTTATCTTGAAAAGATTGAGCTTGGATTGTTTCGAGACATGGAATACATTGAATTCAGGGTGTGTCCTGAAGGGTGCATTGGAGGATCGCTGACAGTCATTGATAAATATCTGGCTAAAAGTGCTGTTAAAAAAATGGTTAAGATGCTTGGCCTCGGAAAACGGCTCTCCCGCAGTAATATTCTCCGACTTTACGAAAAGGGATGGTTTATGGCGGAAGCAAAGCCTTCCAAACTGCAACAACTTTTCGGCGCACAAAATGAGCCGTTATCAATAGAATCTTTACAGGAGATAGAAAGGCTCCTGGAACTCATTCAGGGGATTGACTGTGCTGCATGCGGTGCGCCGGATTGTAGAACCTTTGCCGAAGATGTTGTAAGGGGAGTGGTTTCTCTGGATAAATGTCTCATCCTTCGTGCACGCGAAAATACTGAAAATCAGAAAACTTAACAAATTTTAGGCATTTTTAGATGCCTGCAACACGTGATCCCCTTCGAGGGGTAGAAGTGATAACTTAACAATTGAATATTGATTATTTTTTCTTAATTAATAATCAATTGCTAATTGTGAATAGTTAATGTCTTTCCCCCCTTTCAAGGGGGTAAATTGATGCCTGGTTCTCTTGGCAATGCTTGCCCCGTTTTGCGGGGGATTCTTTATAAAAGGATGGTGAATGTGATAGTAAAAGATCTGGTGGATAAATTCGGATTGGATGTTGCAGCAGGCAAAAAGGGCCTGGATCGTATTGTCCAGGGGGGGCATTGCGGTGATCTATTAAGCGAGGTGATGGGAAATGCCCCAATTGGATGTGTATGGCTGACAATACAGAGTCATCAAAACATAGTAGCTGTTGCTGTTTTACGTGAAATGGCGGCTATTATTCTCACCGGCGGCGGAACTCCTGATGCTGAAACACAAGAAAAAGCGGACAAAGAAGGAATTCCAATACTACAGTGGTCCGGTACAGCCTTTGACCTGGCCGGTCATCTTTACTCTGCCGGCGTGAAAAACGTTGATTCTCAAGAAGCCTGAGATGGGAATCCATTGTATGAATGCCGCACCATTGAAACGTTTTAAGGCGGACATGCACATTCATTCATGTCTTTCACCTTGCAGCGATTTGAGTATGAGCCCCAAAAGGATAATTAATAAAAGTCGTGAAAAGGGTCTTGACATCATCGCAATCTGTGACCACAACACAGCGGAAAACGTTGAAGCCACAATATGTGCCGGCCAAAAGAAAGGCATATTCGTCTTTCCAGGGATGGAGATCTGTTCAAGGGAGGAAGTACACATAGTCGCCCTCTTTGACAAACCGGAGCAAGCCCTGGCAATGCAGGAATATGTATACGCTCACCTTGAAGGAAAAAATAAACCTGAGGTGTTTGGTGACCAGATTGTGGTTAACGAAAAGGATGAGGTTCTTGAAGAGAATCATCGGTTGTTGATTGGTGCTACCAAATTAGGACTCCATGAGATTGTAGAAAAGATACATTTATTAAAAGGTTTGGGTATCGCTTCGCATGTTGACAGGCCGGCCTTTGGAATTGTCAGCCAACTTGGCTTTATACCACCTGACTTGAAGCTTGACGGGATTGAGATTTCATATCGTATCTCCCTGAAAGAAGCTCGGGAAAAAATACCGGAAATTAAAAACCTTCCTTGTGTGACATCTTCAGACGCCCACTTTCAGGACGATATCGGAAAGGCGTGGACGGTCTTTAAACTGGCTGTTCCTAATATAGAAGAGATTCGCCTTGCATTTCAAGGTGCGGATGGAAGGGGGATAGAAGTCTGAATGCGTGAAATATCTCTTCATATCATGGACATTGCAGAGAATGGAATCACAGCGGGCGCTGACTGTATCCGGATTGTTGTAAATGAGGCATGTAATGAAAATCGCTTAAAGATAGAAATCAATGATAACGGGAAAGGCATACCAGAAAACATGATTGATAAGGCGATTGATCCGTTTGTAACAACCAGGACTACCCGACGGGTGGGCCTTGGATTATCCCTTCTCAAAACTGCTGCCGAACGATGTGAAGGTGAATTTACCATCGCATCAGAACCAGGGAAAGGGACTCGTGTTAATGCTGTTTTTCAATACGACCATATCGACAGAATGCCTTTGGGCAAGATGGCCGATTCTGTTATTATGTTGATTGCGGGCAATCCGGATGTCGATTTTGTCTATACCCATATAGTGGATGAAAAAGATTTTACCATGGACACCAGGGATATCAAAAAGGAGCTTGAAGGCATTTCCCTTACCAATCCCACGGTAATCCAACATTTGACAAAATCAATAAAGGAAGAACTTAGCCGGCTGAGACAAAAATAAAGTTCCCTGCTGCAAGCAGCAGGGTATCAAAACGGAATTCGCCGAAGCCAACCCGCCTTCGCTCTTCGAGCTACGGCGCGTTCACCTCGTCATTCATCCCTGTAGCAAGCTACAGGGTATTCTGGCGAAGGCGAATAAAATTTAAACCGTGCAAAAGGGGAAAAAATGGCAAAACTAACCATTGACGATCTTAAAAAGATAAAGGAAAAGGTTTCAAAGGAAACCTCGGTACGGGACGGTAAATTCAATGTAAAAATCACTGTTCATATGGGAACATGTGGAATTGCTGCAGGCGCCAGGGAAGTTATGAATGCCCTGATGGAGGAGATGGCTCAAACCGATCGTCAAGATATCAAGGTAGTAGCTTCAGGGTGTATGGGCATGTGCAGCAGTGAGCCCAATGTAACCGTTGAAATCGGTGGAGACGAGCCGATTGTCTACCAACATATGGTCGCTAACAAAATGCGCCAGGTCTTTAAAAGACATGTCCTTCAAGGAGAAGTTCAGACAGATTTTGCCTTGGCCAAGATGTAGCCCTAATTGAGCGAAAATAATGCTCAATTAGATGTTAATTGTTATTTGTTATTCGTTATTCGTTATTAGAATTTAATGCTCGTCTTATTTAATAAATCTATGATTAAAGGATAAAAGGAGTGTGTGGATGATCAGTTTAGATTTTCTAAAAAAAGTTAAAGTCTTCAATGAATTGAATGATGATCAACTATCTGATGTTATGCACTGCTGTCAGGAAAAAGAGTATTATTATGGAGACAGACTTTTTGGTGAAGGAGATGATGCTATCCATTTATGGGTGGTAATGGAAGGACAGGTCGATCTTCGTTTTGATTTGCCGGGGCGCCCTACTTCAGAAGAAAACACTATCTCCTCCATATCAGCATATAATACCTTCGGGTGGTCAAGCCTTGTCCCGCCGTACAAATACAGCCTTTCTGCTTTTTGTGCCACAAAAAGCTGCAAGGTAATAAAGATGGCTAAAGAATATCTTTCAAATCTTTTTAAAGAAGATGCACACATCGGTTATAGGATAATCTCCAATTTGGCCACAGTCGTAGGTGAGAGGTTCGATCAGTTACAAAATTCGACTCTGCCCGCTCCCTTTGCCAGGGTAAAGATCAGCGTTCATATGGCAACGTGCGGAATTGTTGCCGGGGCTCGTGGAGTAATGAGTGCTCTAATGGATGAGATGATCCGGTCTGACAGGCGTAATATCGAAGTAGTATCCTCCGGATGCATAGGTATGTGTAGCAGTGAACCAAATGTAACGATAGAGATCCAGGGAGAAGAGCCGGTTATTTATCAAAAAATGAATGCCGATAAAATACGCCGGGTTTTCAATAGCCATATCATTAATGGTAAGATTCTAACCGATTTTGTAGTAACCAAATAAGGGGGTTATTAATGATCAGTCTCGATTTTCTGGAAAATATTGAACTTTTCAAAGACATGGATGATAACCAGCTTACTGCTATCCAGGGATGTAGTGAAAAAATTGAGTATCGGCGAGGAGACAGACTGTTTTCTGAAGGAGAGGAGTCCAGTCACCTATGGATTGTGAAGGAAGGACAAATCGATGTTCGTTTTGATCGCCCGGAAGGTCGTCCTGCTTTGAAAGAGGATCCCATCTCATTCATATCCGAAGCAAATCTTTTTGGATGGTCAAGCTTTATTCCACCATACAAATATAGACTTTCAGGTTATTGTGCCTCCAGAAAATGTGAAATGATAAGGATAGAAAAAGAGGAGCTTACAGCTCTTTTTGAAAGAGACGCAAGGATTGGGTATTTGATTATGTCATATGTTCTTAGGGTTATTGGAAAACATTTTTTCCAGTTTCGGGATGAAATTACAAAGAGAAAGGGCCATAATATTATGAGCGGTTGGTGATATCGGAATTATGAAAGTAAATGGCAAAAACATACGGCCCATATGGTCGGACCGCAACTCAAATCTGGTAAAAATAATAGATCAAAGGCGTCTTCCCCACGAGTTTACTGTTAAGAAACTGCAAACAGTCAACGATATTATAATGGCCATAGAAAAAATGTGTGTAAGGGGTGCGCCTCTTATAGGTGTGACAGCAGCATATGGTGTGTATCTTGCAGTTTTAAATACGCCGGATAAAACAATTGATGATGATTATTTAATTAAAGCATGCAACAGGATAAAAGAAGCCAGACCTACGGCAGTTAATCTTACTTGGGCTGTGGATAAGGTTTTAGCTGAAGTGCTAAAAACCAAAAACGCCATAAAAAGAGTTGATATAGCCCGTGAGGCAGCTGGAAAGATTGCCGAAGAAGAAGCTGAAAAGTGCAAAAAAATTGGTGAGCACGGTTTACGTCTGATTGAAGAAATAAGCCATAATCAAAAAAAAAGAACCGTAAATCTCCTTACTCATTGCAATGCAGGATGGCTTGCCTGCATAGAATATGGAACTGCAACCGCACCGATCTACGCTGCGTTTGACAGGGGCATAGATATACATGTGTGGGTGGACGAAACAAGACCTCTTAATCAGGGAGCCAGACTAACGGCATGGGAGTTGGGCAAACATGGTATAAAACACACGGTCATAACGGATAATGCCGGAGGGCATCTAATGCAACACGGTATGGTAGATATTGTGATCGTTGGTACGGATAGAACGACCTGCACCGGAGATGTTGCAAACAAAATCGGTACATACCTTAAGGCCCTTGCAGCTAAAGACAACAACATACCCTTTTATGTAGCCCTTCCGTCAAGCACCTTTGACTGGAAAATAAAAAACGGTATTAAAGATATCCCCATAGAAGAACGTCAATCTGATGAAGTAAGATATGTTCAAGGCTTTGAAAAAGGCAAAACAAAAAATGTCCTGATTCCTCCGGAAAGCAGTCCTGTTGCAAATTATGCCTTTGACGTGACTCCTGCCAAGCTTGTTACCGGTTTTATCACTGAAAGAGGGATTTGTAAAGCAACTGAAAATGGTATAAAAAGACTGTTTCCTGAAAAAGACGATGGACGACGGACGACGGATGACAGATGACGGACGAACTGACGGAGAATGACAGGTTTAAAATCTGAAAAGGTAATGCCTGTTTCCGAAAGGCGAGATCACAGTTAAAACCATATGCGTTTCACAGTGACTAAATATTTGGGATTTGCGCCACCTAAGCTCTGGTGTTAGAGGTGCTGTTTGTTAAATCCCATATATTTGGTCACCCCCTAGGAAGTCAATTGATATCGTCTTTCGGAAATTGGCATTACCGGTTAGATTGTTAAATGGAATTAATTAAGTTTGGGAACCGATTATGCCATAACTTTTAAACGTTACTAAAGTATTATAAAAAAAGAAGGTTATTTTCACATAGTGTTAACAAAATTGGAAAAAAAAATAATTGCTTCGATTCAGGAAGATTTGCCGGTTACGGAGTGTCCGTATCTCAAAATTACTGAAAAATTAGGCATCTCCGAGGATAAATTTCTTAAGAAGTTAAAAGATCTTTGTGATAGGGGTGTTATACGGCGCTTTGGGGCAACTATCAGACACCAGAAGTCAGGATTTAAGGCAAATGCCATGGTTGCCTGGAAGGTTCGTGAAAGCCGAATAGATGAGGTAGGAGAAAAAATGGCATCTTTTAAAGAAGTAACGCACTGTTATAGACGCAGTCCCACTGATGGGTGGCCATATAACCTCTATACAATGATCCACGGCAATGATGAAGAATCTTGCAGGCGAACTGCAATTAAAATGTCGAAAGAGGCCTCGGTATCTAAATACACACTTCTTTTCAGCCGAAAGGAATTAAAAAAGACTTCAATGAAGTATTTTTCCTCCGAGATTGACAGCTAATTATCTCTATATATTAGAGCATTGGGAAAAATAAACAGTCAATTGGAACAATAAACGCATCAGGGAGGTATTTGTGACAGAAGCTATTCTTTTTATGTTTTTCATAGGAGCAGCCTGTAGTTCGATGCTTAGTCTTGCCCAAAAATTCTTTTATGTTTATGAAGATCCACGAATTGCCGAGGTAGAGGGACTTCTGGCAGGTGCAAACTGCGGAGGATGCGGATATGCCGGATGCACTGCTGCAGCCGGTGCTGTTGTTAAGGGTAATGCGCCTCCCAATGTCTGTGTTGTTGCCGGTCCTGATGCAACAAAACATATTGCCCTGGTGATGGGTGTAGACCCGGGGAGTGCGGAACCTCTTCGTTCTTTAAATGAGTGTTTAGGGGGCAATAGGGCTGATAAAAGATTTTATTATATGGGTGCAGACAACTGCCGAGCCATGAGTATCACTTATGGCGGAAAACTGGAATGCAGTATAGGATGTCTTGGTTTAGGAGATTGTGTAAAGTCCTGTATTTTTAACGCAATTATTATTGGATCGGATGGATATCCCGTTGTTGATGAACAGAAATGTGTTGGATGTGGCGCATGTGAAAAGGCTTGCCCTAAAAACATTTTAAAAGTAAAAACCATGTCGGAAAGGTTGCTGCATTTTAATGAAGAAGACGATGCCCTTGCACCCTGCAGACAGACATGCCCTGCAGAAATCGACATTCCAAAATATATTGCGCAAATCAAAAAAGGTGATTATGAGGGCGCCGTCAATACAATCCGTGAACGTAATCCGCTGCTTCTTGCTTGCGGAAGAGTCTGCCCGCACCCTTGTGAATCCTATTGTCGAAGAAATATAGAAGACGAAGCTGTTTCCATCAATCAGTTGAAACGGTTTGCTGCCGATATGGAAATGAATTCGGACCAACGCCTTCCAGTTCTTTGTGCACCTTCAACAAATAAGCGAGTTGCAGTAATAGGTGGTGGTCCCGCAGGTTTGAGCTGTGCATATTTTTTACGTCGTCTCGGACATACTGTTACCATTTTTGAAGCAATGCCGAAACTTGGAGGAATGATTCGATATGGAATTCCCGAATATCGACTCCCCAAAAAGGTGCTCGATTGGGAAATAGAGGGTATCCTTAATCTGGGCATTAATTACCATGTAAATGTAAAACTTGGTGTCGATTTTGATATGGGCTCACTTATTGCCGCTGGATATGATGCTGTTTTTCTCGGTGTTGGCGCATGGAATGATTACAGCTTGAAAATAGAAGGTGAAAATCTCTCAGGGTGTTATACCGGCATCGATTTTCTTAAAAAAATAGATAACGCTGAATCTGTATCTACCGGTCGTAATGTTGCCGTCATCGGAGGCGGAAATACTGCAATCGATTGCGTCCGTACTCTTATTCGCCTTGGCGCTGAAAAGGTATATCTTGTTTACAGACGGACTCGTAACGAAATGCCCGCAAATAAGGTGGAGATAGAAGCTGCAGAACAAGAAGGTGTCAATTTTCTCTTTTTAGCCGCTCCTGCTCGCGCTTTAGGAAATGAGCAAGGTGAAGTTAAAGGTCTGGAATACTTAAAGATGGAGCTTGGTGAACCGGATGCAAGCGGAAGGCGACGACCGGTTTCCATCGAAGGTTCTGAAACGGTCCTTGATATCGATATGCTGATAACCGCAATTGGACAAAAACCTGATGTGTCGTTCACCGATGACGGAAAGCGTCTTAAAGATCTTAATGTTACACGCTGGAATACTGTTGAGGCAAATCATGAAACACTTCAATCAAATATTCCATATATCTTTACAGGCGGAGATGTAGCTACAGGACCTTCTCTGGTTGTCGAAGCAATCGGCGGGGGAAGGAGAGCTGCGAGGTCAATTCATCAATATCTTACCGGCAGTCAAGTAACACCTGTCCCAAAATCGCTTTTTAAAAAGCATATACCGGAATCTATTTTTGAATATGTTGAGGGGATAGTTAAAACGCCAAGGGCAAAAATGCCGGAACTGCCGGTGAAAGAACGGATAAAATCCTTTGTTGAGGCGGATCTTGTTCTTAACGAAAAAGATGCCCTTGCAGAATCTAAACGCTGTTTATCCTGCTGTAGAATCTGCTATAATAAGGACATTGCTTGACTTGAGAGAATGCTTCACTAGACCTCAAGGGAACTTTATATTTTGTCAGCAGACTGTTTTCAATTGACAAACAGTTATTTTTAAAGTAATATAATGTTTGAGTATTTCTAAAAAATTCGTAACATTTTAGCCTTATAAAAACAATTACATTAGCAAGCTTTAAAGGTTGTTTAATTTTTAATCGGGTAACTGTCTGAGCGTATTAGTGAGAGTTAAGAAAAAACAGGGATTGAATTGGTGTGTTTCAAAGGCTAATCGGCATTTATTGCTTACTTGCTTTATTAATACGACACGCACTGTTCTTTCTTTACTCTCACTTATACGCGAGTTTTACACGGTTTAAAATTTAATTACCTTTGAAGCTGTCTTGTTTTCAAACAGCTAAAGTATTACAAGAATTCATATAAATGCACCTTAACAGAAGGAGGTAAAAGGTGATAAAAAGATACAAATTTATGTGTGTTTTGTTGGCAATTATTCTAACTGGATGTTGTCTTATAACCACCCAATCTTTTGCCTTTACACCCAAGCAAATTTACCAGAAAGCCGGGCCCGGTGTCGTTTTCATTTTCGCGTCGGCCGGTTCTAAAAGGGGAAGCGCCGGAACGGGGTCCATTATCCGAGAAGACGGTTTTATCATTACTAATGCCCATGTATTTAAAGTGAAGGGTTCCTCCAGATTGACGAAAAATATATCGGTTTATCTAAAGCCTCAAAGATTAACAGGTAGCCATAAGCAAGACCTTTCTAAGGGTTATAAAGCTAAGATAGTAGCATATGATATCCCTCTTGACCTGGCGCTGGTAAAAATGATGGGCGTTGATAAACCTCTACCTGTCGTAAATTTTGCAGATTCTCAAGAGGCTGGTATAGGTGATCAAGTTTATGCCATCGGCCATCCTGAACAGGGTGGATTATGGAGTCTCACGACAGGAGTAATCAGCGCTTACCGAAAGGATTACGGAGGTGTGCACGGGAAGGATCTTTTTCAAACCGATGCCAGTATTAATAGAGGAAATTCCGGTGGACCCTTGTTAAATGAAGAAGGGCAAATGATCGGAATTAACTCCCTGATAGCAAGGAAGGCGGCAGATGGTCTCACAATAACGGATGTCAACTTTTCAATAAAGACGAATGTGGCTCTTAGCTGGCTGAACAGAAAAGGATATCGTTTTGCTGCTGTCAGGGCGGCTTCTTCCGGATATGGCGAAACATCAGCTAATACCCCGAAAAAAGCTGAGCCAAAGAAAAAGTACGAAGAGAAAGCTGAGCCTGCCAAGGTAGAACCATTAAAGAAAAAAAAGGATAAGCCAAAAAAGCTTTCAAAAGGAGGAAAAATCCTCACAAAAAGAAATCCGTACAAGATTGATAAGCTACTCGAAGATATGCGTGAAATGGAAGATATGATGGACGAAATGAGAGACATGATGGACGATTTCAAGAAAAAGAAGAAAAAATAGGATTCGCCATTTACCAATTTATTAGTATTTTACATCCATTAAAAACAATCCGTGCGGGGGTGCGGTTGCTCCTGCAAGGTTGCGATCTTTAGAAAGGAGTATTTTCTTAAAATCATCTGAAGTTATTTTATAAAGTCCTACATCCACGAGTGTTCCTACAATATTTCGTACCATAAATCTTAGAAAACCATCCGCTTCAATCTCAAAAACCAGATAATCTCTATCTATTTTTTTAAAGGTTGCATTACTTACATGCCTTATGGTACTTGACCTGGGGCTGCCTGCGCCTTCAAATGCTTTGAAGTCATGTGTGCCGATTATATTAATTATTGCTGACTTCATGGCATCAAGGTCGAGTTTTTTTCTTATAAACCATGCATATTGTCGACAAATGGCTGTTGGGGTTGCGCGGTTTAAAATTCTGTATTGGTAAGTTTTTGCTTTTACATCATACCGAGCATGAAACTTCTCATCAACCGTAGAACATTTCTTTATTATAATATCTTTGGGTATAAGACTGTTAAGTCCTCTTTGAAAGGCTTCAGGGCTAATCTTCGTGTCGTGATAGAAGTTTGCTATCTGCCCAAATGCATGTACACCCGCATCTGTTCTGCCGGAGCCGGTTAAAGTAACATTTTCTCCTGTCATGGTCATTATTGCTTTTTCGATTTCTCCTTGAATTGTTTTCCTGTTTTTCTGTCTCTGCCAACCGTGATAAGAACCGCCGTCGTATTCTATGGTGAGTTTAAAGTTTTTTTTCATTTTTATTTTCGTGTGCCCCAGGGCAGATAGGAAATCTAAAATATTTTTATTTGTTTCATTATTTTAAAGACGATTATTTCATACGCAAGACGGAAACTCAAGTTTCTAATAACTTTTTATTTCGGCAAGTTGTAAAATGGGCAGGACATATAGTTAATGCTTGACCTAAAACCGAAGTTTTCGGTAAAATAATCATTAGATGTTTTTGAAATATTTAAATGAATAGAGGAAATGAAAAGATGACAAAAAATACGTGTAAAGGATTTAAGGTTGCAGGGATTGCATCAGGTCTTAAAAAAAATGGCGGAAAAGATCTCGGACTGATTTATTCGGAAGTTCCGGCAAAGGTTGCAGGGGTGTTTACAAAAAACAAGGTTAAGGCGGCACCGGTGCTTATTAACATAGATCGGATCAAATCCAGCGTTTGCCAGGCTATTATAGCTAATAGCGGAAATGCAAACTGCTGCACCGGGGATCAGGGAATTCAAGATGCAAAAGCCATGGCAAAGTTTGCGGCATCAGAACTCGCAATTTTTGAAGACTTGGTGCTTGTAGCTTCCACAGGGGTTATTGGAGAACCACTGCCAATTGAAAAGATAGAAGATTCGGTCCCGAAACTTACAGGATTGCTCCAACCCGAAGGCATTAATGATTTCGTTAAGGCGATTATGACAACAGATACAGTGCCAAAAATAGTTACCATGCAAAGAAGCATAGGTGGAAAGACCTTTACCATTACTGGTGTTACGAAAGGCTCAGGAATGATAAATCCTGATATGGCTACAATGCTGTGTTTTGTTTACACAGATGTTGATATGACGCATGATTTTCTGCAAGATAGCCTGCATATCGCTACCGATCGATCTTTAAACAGAATCTCCATTGATGGCGATACAAGTACAAACGATATGGCAATCATCATGGCAAACGGTTTGTCCGGAGCCGTTATTGAAAGTTCCGCCGAAAAAGAAACATTTCAGAGTGTGCTCGATGATGTCCTGATGAGCCTTGCAAAAAAGTTGGTGAAAGATGGAGAAGGAGCTACAAAATTTGTAGAAATAAAAGTCAGAGGCGCATTATCTGATACAGATGCACGTGCAATTGCCGATACGATTGCCAATTCACCCCTTGTTAAGACTGCTGTTTTTGGAGAGGATGCAAATTGGGGAAGGATCATGATGGCGGTAGGCAGGGCAGGAGTTACCGTAGATCCAAATAGGGTTGATGTTTTTTTTGATGATGTTTTAATGGTCAAAAATGGTACGGGATGTGGAAAAGACACCGAGTCTGAAACAGCAAAGGTTCTTAAAAAATCGGAGTTTGAAATATCGATCGATTTAAACTTGGGGCATGGACATGCTTCCGTATTTACCTGCGACTTCTCCATCGACTATGTGAAGATCAATGCTGATTATAGGACATAATTCTATTAAATTCAGGGCTCTGACCCGGCGTAAATCTGAATGCAACATATTCTATTAAACACTGAACTATGAAC
>CAZLRK010000051.1:0-22575 GCA_964561845.1 uncultured Desulfobacterales bacterium
TTGCTAATGGAGGAGTGTTTTTTCTTGACTTACTTTCTCATAGGCGGGGCGTAGGCCCTATGGGCCGGAGGCTGAACCTGTGAACGGTTACTCTATTTCTTTTCCAAATCTTTTTTAAGCTTTTTTTCAAGTTCGGCAAAAAGGCTTTTTTTCTTTTCTGCCTGTTTTGTCTGAATAGATTCAATCTTTTCTGAATAATCCTTTTTTGTGCTTTGAAATTTTTTAATCTCTTCTTCGAGTTTGCTCCCTTTTGTTCCCTTTGGGATTTCTTCTATTTTTAAGTGATTGTTAACAAAAAGCCTGTTTCCATAGGCCCCCTCAACTAAATTAATAATATCTAGCTCCTGGAGTTTTTTGCATAGAAAGTGGCCATGTTCTAAAGAAAAAGATAGAGTCATGCAAACATCATCTATGGAGGGCAAAGTAGAATTCTGGTGTTCAAGAATCCTTATTGCTGCCACGATAAGATGGGCTTTAGAATAAAAGTCTTTATTTTCCATAGTAATCTTTTTTTAAAAATATGTTCCGATTGATCAGCGTCTGAACTTTCGAACTAATCGTGGGTACAGAGACCTTTGCAAAGGTCTCGCCTCCTTCTTGACATAATAGAATAAGAAGAGTAACATTTATTCCAAATTAGTCAAGTTAGTTTTTATCCAAGAACACGGCAACTTCTATCAAGATGCCGTTAAATTCACCAATCGTCAATCGAAAATAGTCAATCAAAAGGGAGGAAACATGACTGAAATCGTTGATATTAATGCAAGAGAAATATTAGATTCAAGAGGAAATCCGACTGTTGAGGTAGATGTTACAGTCGCCTGTGGCGCTTTTGGGCGTGCTGCAGTTCCTTCCGGTGCTTCTACAGGGAAACGTGAAGCCTTGGAGCTTCGTAATAAGCGATCAAAGCGGTTTGGAGGTAAAGGTGTTATTAAAGCCGTTGAAAATGTCAAAAATATAATTGCTCCTTCAATACTAGGTATGGATTCTTCAGACCAGACAAGCATTGATAAATTAATGATTGAACTTGACGGAACCCCCAACAAGGCTAAGCTAGGAGCAAATGCTATACTAGGCGTATCAATGGCTGTCGCAAGAGCTGCATCTTCGGCTTATGTTTTACCTCTTTATCGATACCTTGGAGGTATAAATGCCAGATATCTTCCTGTTCCGATGATGAATATTATCAATGGTGGAGTACATGCTGCCAACAGCTTTGATATCCAAGAGTTTATGATTATACCGGTTAGCGCAAATACCATTGCCCAGGCTATACAGATGGGAACAGAAACTTTTCATTGTTTGAAAAAAACACTTAAGAAGAAAGGATTGAGCACTTCCGTAGGTGATGAGGGCGGTTTCGCACCGGATCTTGAATCTAATGAAAAGGCGATACAATTAATCATAAGTGCCGTTAAAGCTGCAGGGTACAGACCAGGTAAGGATATTGGGATAGCCTTGGATTCGGCGGCGAGCGAGTTTTATAAAAATAGAAAATACCTCCTGAAGTCAGAAAACAAGAAGCTTACATCAGAGGAAATGATCGATTACTATGAAGATTTAATAGATAAATATCCTATATTTTCAATAGAAGACGGTCTTGCCGAACAAGATTGGGCCGGCTGGGGATTGATGACCGATCGAATAGGCAGATCAGTACAAATTGTGGGTGACGATATTTTTGTAACCAATCCCAAGATATTTGGTAAAGGCATTGAAGAAGGGATAGCAAATTCAATCCTTATTAAACTTAATCAAATTGGAACGGTTACTGAAACCCTTGATACAATAGAGATGGCAAAGAAGGCAGGATACACTACTGTGATATCACACAGATCCGGTGAAACGGAAGATACTTTTATTGCAGATCTTGTAGTTGGGGTAAACGGGGGCCAAATTAAGACGGGTTCAATGTCACGCACCGACAGGGTTTCTAAGTATAACCAGCTCCTCAGGATTGAAGAAAAACTTGGGGAAGGTGCTAGGTTCTCGGATGAAATATTTATTTCCGGATAAATAAGAATAAATATAGAAGTTCAGCCACTAAGGCACAAAGGCACAAAAAAGAGATATTAATTTAAAACTTTATCAAAAAGAAAAGAATCCATAAGTGTATAGTACTATCAATTTTAGCGTGTCTTTTATTAAAAACGGTATTAAAAGAATTATATTATAATCTTTGTGCCTTCGTGTCTTCGTGGCTCAACGATTACGAATAAATGAAAAAAAACTTCCTACAATGAAAAAACTACATACCATTATATTGATCTTCATGACATTTGCGTGGTTTTACGAATCTGCAGATGCCTATGTACTTCAAGGACCACATATTCTTGAGTTAATGACAAAAAAGCTTGGTGTGCCCGAAAGACTTTTGGTTTCCCAGAGGCTGATAATCTTTGATAACAGTCTACAAAATGGTTCGGTTGAATTGGAAGAAACCTTGAGATATCATTTCCCAGAGACATTTCGTTCGGATATTCAGTCTAATAATGCTCAAAGGATTCATGTTGTATCAAACGGCATGGCATTGACTGTGATAGACGGCAAGGTTTCTGCTGAAGGAGAAACCGACTTTGATCTGTTTAAGGATATTCTCCTTTTTCGTTCACGAGAATTGTTACATGAAAGGCTTTCCATGCTTGGAGTGGATGTGTCTGTTTCAAGCCTTGGAAGATTTAAAGACAAAATTGTATTTATTATGGGAGCAGAATATCCGGATGAATCGGTCCCCCAGATATGGATAGATAAAAATAATTTAAGACCCATCAGGTGGCTTATAGAGTGCAATAGACCTGGGCTTGGCAAAGATTCTTTGGAAGTAAGGTACCTCAATTGGCAGAAAATAAATAAGATATGGTACCCTATGCTTATAGAATTTTATCAGAATAATTTTTTGGTACGTGAAATTAATGTTGTAAATTTTGAGGTTAACCCTTCATTTTCTGAAAATGTCTTTAATATTAAACACCTCAAGTCTATATATCCGCTTGTTACCAATCAATTGGTGGATCAAGAAGAATCTAATGGAGAAAACGAAGTTCAAAAAACCATAGAAGATTTTTCAAAAATATTTAAATAAGGAATTTTGTAATATTTTTTGCTGTTTGAAAACAAAGCAGACCGTGTAAAACTCGCGCATAAGTGAGTGTAAAGAATGAACAGTGCATGTCTTTTAAATAAAACATCTAAGCTATAAATACCGATTAGCCATTAAAACAAATAATGCGAGCCCCTGTTCTTTCTTAACTCTCACTAATACGCTCAGACAGTTACACGATTAAAAATTAAACAACCGTTGAAGCTGCTGCTTCTAATTTTTTTCAAAAGGCTAAATTAATACAAAATTTTTTATTGCATTTTAAGTTATGAATTCGTATTAAGTCGAATTCATCAAATAATGATAAGGGAAAATATATGGATTTCAACACAAAGTTTATATTTGTAACCGGCGGTGTACTTTCCTCTCTTGGTAAAGGTCTTGCTTCTGCGGCTATTGGAGCGCTTCTTGAAAGCCGTGGTCTTACCGTAACGATTCAGAAGCTTGATCCCTACATTAATGTTGATCCTGGAACAATGAATCCTTTCCAACATGGAGAGGTATTTGTAACAGATGATGGCGCAGAAACCGATTTAGATCTCGGACATTATGAGAGGTTCACCAGTGCCAAATTAGGTATGGACAACAATTTTACAACAGGTAAAATATACCATTCCGTCATCACAAAGGAAAGGAAAGGAGAATATCTTGGGGGGACGGTGCAGGTTATTCCCCACATTACAGACGAGATAAAAAGAAGCATTAAGCTTGTTGCTAATGGAATAGATGTGGTTATTGTAGAAATAGGCGGAACTATTGGTGATATTGAGAGTCTTCCGTTTTTAGAAGCTATTCGTCAATTCAGGGCGGACGCGGGGAAAGATAATGTGCTATACATTCATCTTACCCTTGTGCCTTTTATTGAAAAAGCAGGGGAAGTAAAAACTAAACCGACGCAACACAGCGTAAAGGAACTTAGAAGTATAGGTATCCAGCCTGATATTCTCCTTTGTCGTACTGACAGATACCTGTCTAAAGAAATAAAGTCCAAAATCGCATTGTTTTGCAATGTTAGTGTGGATGAAGTTATTACTGCAAAAGATGTTGACTGTATATATGAAGTCCCTCTGATGTTTCATAAGGAAGGCTTGGATAATAAGATAGTGGAATTGCTTCGTATCTGGACAAGGTCGCCTAAACTGGAGGAGTGGGAAGAATTTGTAAAAAAATATAAGGCTCCTGAATATTCTGTTAATATTGCCATTGTCGGAAAGTATGTTGATCTGATAGAATCATATAAAAGTTTGAACGAGGCGCTGTATCATGGCGGCATTCCTAGTGATTGCAAGGTTAATCTTATATTTGTTGATTCGGAAAAGATCACTGAAAAAAGTTGCGGAAAGGTACTTGAAGGAGCTGATGGTATACTTGTGCCTGGCGGATTTGGATCCCGAGGTATAGAGGGGAAAATCCTCGCAGCAAAATATGCAAGAGAAAATAAGATTCCATATTTCGGTATATGTCTTGGAATGCAAGTTGCCGTTATTGAATTTGCGCGCAATATGGCAAATATGGAAGATGCTCACAGCTCGGAATTTAATGGTGATTCGCCGTATCCTGTTATTTATCTTATGAAAGAGTGGTATGATGATAAGACTGGAACAGTTCAGAAGCGGGATATGACTTCAGACAAAGGCGGAACCATGCGTCTCGGTGCTTATCCATGTCATATCAATAAAGAAACTTTTGCATATAAGGCATACGGAATTTCCAATATCTCAGAGAGACATCGACATAGGTACGAATTCAACAATGAATATAAAGAAAGACTCGAAGAGAAAGGTCTGATCATTAGCGGTACTTCTCCAAATGGTGAACTGGTTGAAATGGTCGAAATCAAAGATCACCCATGGTTTCTTGGGTGTCAATTTCATCCGGAATTCAAATCACGCCCAATGAACCCCCATCCTTTGTTTAGGGATTTTATCAAAGCATCATTAAAATCAGTAATCGGTGACCGGTAATCAGTAACCCGCCCGCCTCGCCTGAGCTCGCGATGGCGGGCGGGTCGGTGTTTGTCTAAAATGCTATGCTTCGGAGGAATGTTGAAGTCAATGATTAATCCAGCCTTCGGCGGACTGATAACTTCCGACTAATCACCGATTTTTTCTTGACAAAGATAATGTCCAAGTGTAAATAACCCCTAAATTTATTTGTAAGTTTGAGGTGTTAAGTTTTAAGTGTTTATAAACAGAGATAATTTTCAACCTAAAACCTAAAACTTAAAACCTAAAACCGGATGAATTCGATTTTTTATGAATTCATCAATACAACATAACGGAGACTCCATGGGCACACAAACTGAAAAAACTAAAGAGATTTCAGCAAAATCTACATCAGAAGAGGCTGAATCTGTGGATAAATCTCAAGAGGATTCTGCGGAAAACGCAGGTGATGTGGTTACGACATCGTCTCTGGAGAATGATGCCAATACGGAAAAAAACGGACCAGGTGGGCCTATTCTCCTTTTTTTCATTATCGGGTTTGCGGTGAGTCTTATTATAGGGTGGATAATTTTTCCGAAGCTTCTTTACTCCCAGAAAAAACAGCCTGTCCAATTTAACCATGTTCTTCATGTAGCAGAAGTTGAAGAAGGCTGCGAAAGTTGTCATTATTTCCGTGAAGATGGTACTTTTGCCGGGGTTCCAAAACTTGAAACTTGCATTGAATGCCATGAAGAAGTTCAGGGAGAAGATCCCGAAGAGATTAAGTTTGTAGAGAAATATGTTGAAAAAGAAAGAGAGGTTCCATGGCTGATATATTCAAAGCAGCCTGATTGTGTATTCTTTTCCCATGCCGCCCACGTTAAGATGGGAGCAATGGATTGTGTCGTCTGCCACGGCAATGTGGGAGAATCTGAAAGTTTAAAGGTATATGAGGAAAACAGAATTACAGGTTACAGCCGTGATATCTGGGGAAAAAATATCGCGGGCTTTAGAAAAAATACATGGGATCGCATGAAAATGGATGATTGTGCTGAATGCCACGCCAGAGAAACCGTCATGACAGAAAAAGCTCAATCGAATGTTTATCGAATGTTTATGGAAATTATGGCTATACCTTTTTCGAAATCAAAAGAGACCGGTAGAAATTCGAGTGTTCAGACAAAAAAAGATGCGTGTTTTGTATGCCATAAATAGTTACTTATACTTAAAAAAGGTCTTATTCTGGGTTTTTTATTCTGCGCCAAACTGATAGTTGGTCATTAAATGGAAATTCGATAGAAATTCAGTAGTCATTCGATAGAAATTAAATAAAGATTCTGTAGTTATTAATCAACAAATAACAATCGAATTTCAGCGAAGCGAATTTCAACTAAATGACAATTGAATAACTGCAAAGCAAATGATAAAAACCAAAACCGCAGTTTGTGGCCGTTTACAATGTAATGTGTAGCATATTAGTTTCAAAAGTCTAAGAGGTAGAATTTATGAAGATAGATAGGAGAAGTTTCTTGTCGTTTGTAATTGGCGGTGCAGCGGGTACAACCCTTTCACCATTGCCCTGGAAGCTTATGGATGATTCCTCTGTATGGTCACAGAACTGGCCATGGACACCTGTTCCGGAAGATGGTGAAGTGAGTTATGTGAATTCTACCTGTACTCTCTGCCCCGGTGGTTGCGGTATTTCCGTACGCAAAATAAATGAAAGAGCGGTAAAGATAGAGGGAATGAAAGACCACCCTGTTAATGAAGGCGGCATATGCATTTTGGGTCTTGCCGGACTTCAACTTCTATATGGGCCCACACGTGTAAAGACGCCTTTAAAGCGAAAAGGTAAAAGAGGAGAGGGAAAGTGGGAGAAAATTTCCTGGGAAAAAGCCATCTCCGAAATTGTTCAAAAACTTAGTGAATTGAGGTCTAAAAGTGAATCTCACACTGTCGGATGTATTTTAGGTTCAGATAGAGGTACAATCCCTCAACTCTTTAACAGGTTCCTGACCGTATACGGTTCACCTAATTTAATACGCAGCCCTTCGATTCAAGATTCTTATGAGCTTACAATTAGTCTTATGCATGGCGCTCAGGCTATGGCCGGATTTGATATTGAAAATTCCGGATTTGTTTTAAGTTTTGGAAGCGGGATTATAGAAGGATGGGGTTCACCCGTGCGTGTATTTAAGGCAAACAGTACATGGCGGGAGAATGGGACAAAAGTAGTACAGATTGAATCGCGTCTGTCAAATACCGCTGCAAAATCGACTAAGTGGCTTCCCATAAATCCGGGTACGGAAACAACATTAGCGTTGGGACTTATTCATGTAATTATCAAAGAATCCTTATATAATCAAGATTTTATTGATAATTATTCTGTCGGGTTCAACAATTTAAAAAAGGTTGTACTTAATGCATACAGCCCGGATAAAGTTGCAAGTATTACAGGGACCGATATAGCTACAATCGTTTCTTTAGCCAGGGAATTTGCCGGTGCCGCGAACCCACTGGCAATTTGTGGCCGCGGTAAAGGAAATACTCCAGGTAGCATGGGTGAGTTTATGGCTGTTCACGCATTAAACGCACTGGTGGGTAATATAAACAAAAAAGGCGGTATCTGGGCTGTTCCTGAGCCTGATTATTTTAGCTGGCCTGCAGTGGAAATGGATAATATTGCAACAAATGGCATAAAAAAAGAACGTATAGACGGCGCCCGGGGTAAAAAATATCCCTTTTCGAGACATTTGTTAAACAAATTTCCGGAGATTATTAATTCCGGAGAAGGATATCCCATACAGGCGCTCTTTGTTTCAGATGTAAACCCGCTTTATTCAATGCCGGATACCAAGTATGTGAAAAAAGCATTTGATAAAATACCGTTTGTAGTCAGTTTTTCTTCCTTCATGGACGAAACTTCGAAAAACGCTGATCTTATCCTTCCAAACCACATCTATCTGGAACGTTACGAAGATGTAGCATTGGCGGTTGGACTTCAGAAGACTGTTGTTGGTCTTACAAAACCTGTTGTAGAACCTCTGTTTAACACGAAACATGTGGGTGATGTAGTCATTCAAATAGCAAAAGAACTGGGAGGCAACATAGCGGACTCTTTCCCATGGGATAGCTATGAGTCATGTTTGGGAGAAACAATGGAAGATAAGTGGGATACCATGGTTGAGGACGGATTTTGGTATGATCAGGATTTTGAACCTTCAGCCTGGAGGGAGGCATTTGACACTTCCTCCGGGAAATTTGAGTTTGCAAGTAATAATATCAAATCCTTAGCTCAATTAGATCAGATAGTATTAGAAGGTGATGCTTCATCTTTTCCCCTAATACTTATACCATTTGATTCCATGAGACTTGCAAGCAAATTTATAGGTGCTCCACCTTTTGTTGTAAAGACTGTTGAAGATACGGTTTTAAAAGGTAATGATATTTTTATTGAAATAAATCCGAAAACAGCCAAAGAAAACGGTTTGTTTGAGGGCAAATATGCAGTTTTAAGTACACCCAAAGGTAAGGCAAAGGTTAAAATCCATTTGTTTGACGGGATTATGCCGGGCATTGTG
Source organism: uncultured Desulfobacterales bacterium (assembly GCA_964561845.1). Taxonomy (GTDB): domain Bacteria; phylum Desulfobacterota; class Desulfobacteria; order Desulfobacterales; family JAUVVS01; genus JAUVVS01. The sequence goes on from CAZLRK010000051.1 coordinate 8,607, forward strand.
GCAATGCCTAGAGGACTGGGGCATACGGCTTATGACAAGTATTTGGCTGGCAAAGGGATTAATTTTAATGAACTAATCGGTCCTGTTGCAGATCCTGTTTCCGGCCTGGATGCAGCCTGGGGAATCAGGGCAAAGCTGGCTAAAGTATAAAGTCTCATCGCGGATTAGTGTTCGCATAATTGTTTTCCCAAATAAATGGGATCCATTTAACAATCATTCGGTAATGCATATTTCCGAAAGACGATATCAATTTACCTATTAGGGGGTGACCAAATATTTAGGATTTAACAGACAGAATCTTTAACACTATAGCTTATGTGGCGCAAATCCCAAATATTTGATCTATGTGAGCACTCTATAAATTATACAGTGATATCGCCTTTCGGAAAGAGGCATTACCTTTTCAGATTTTGAACGCTTACAAAACAGTGCGAACACTTTTGAACGTTACTAAAATATTACGAAAGTTTTAGGTTTAAATTCATCAATCATCAATCATCAATCGTCAATCCAAAGGGGTTCTGATGAAAAGTAGACACCAAAAAGCTAAAAAGTATGGAATGGTTATAGACCTTGATAAGTGTACGGGATGCGGCGCATGCATGGTGGCATGCATGGCTGAGAATAATATACCGTTTAAAGAGGATGAGTCAAATAAATTGGACAGCATCACTTGGATGCGTGTTTACAAGTTGAAAAACGGAAAACCTTTTCCCAAAACGGATATATGCTATTTGCCAAGACCATGTATGCACTGTGAGGGCGATCATGGGCATTCACCATGTGTATCTGTCTGTCCGGCTGTCGCTACAGATTACAGCAATGAAACAGGCATTGTAAGCCAGATTTATACAAGATGCTTTGGATGTCGTTACTGCATGGCTGCTTGCCCCTATCATGCCCGTTATTTTAACTGGTGGGATCCGGTATGGCCGGATGGCATGGAAAAATACCTGAGCCCAAATGTTTCACCTCGTATGCGAGGCGTAGTCGAAAAATGTAGCTTTTGTTTCCACAGATACCAGTTGGCAATGGACAAGGCATATTATGATGGGAGGCGTGAACTTGCAGAAGACGAATATCAAACTGCATGCACCCAGGCATGCCCTGCCGGAGCCGTAACCTTTGGTGATCTGAACAATGAAGAACATGCTGTGAATAAATTGAAAAAGGAACCAAATACTTTCAGACTACTTGAAAGGCTTGGTACAAATCCAAAGGTGTATTACACGTCAAGCCGGGAATGGGTAAGACGATCCGGTGATAATTATCTTAAAAAGGAAAATAAATAGGAGCATATAATTTATGGATACCGTATTGATACCCAAAGGAGTTAAACGCTGTCCATTATGGCAATTTATCCTAATGCTCGGTCCAGTCGTTGCTTTACTGTTATGGGGTGTTTTTGCCATGCTGCTTGTTTGGATAAAGGGCCTTAACCAGACAAACATGAATGATGCATATGGATTTGCACTATGGATATGGGCCGACCTTACTGTTATTGCGCTTGGCGGCGGAGCTTTCTTTACCGGTTTTTTGCGATATATTGTAGGGAAGGATGATCTGAAAAATATAATCAATTATGCTGTTATTATCGGATTCGTCTGTTATAGTTCGGCATTGTTAATTCTTGGTATTGATGTTGGGCAACCTTTAAGGGGATGGTTTATTTTCTGGCATGCAAATGTACACTCCATGCTAACCGAAGTGGCATTCTGTCTTACATGCTATTTTGGCGTACTATGCATTGAGTACCTTCCGCTTTTTCTTGAAAATCGCCAGATCGACAGGGTTCCATTCTTTCATAATTTCAGTCACAGCATGCATGAAATAATGGCTGTATTTGCAGCTACAGGTGCATTCCTCTCTTTTTTCCACCAGGGGTCTTTGGGTGGCGTTGCAGGCGTTCTTTTTGGTCGTCCCTTTGCCTTCAGGGAACATATTTTTATCTGGCCATGGACATTCTTTCTCTTTACATGGTCTGCCGCTGCTTGTGGTCCCTGTTTTACAATACTGATTACCAGGATCACAGAAAAAATTACAGGAAAGCAGCTTGTTAAACAAAAGACCATTGAACTTCTGGCCAAGATATCCGGATGGATGCTTGCCACATATATTATCGCAAAGATAATAGACACATGGTATTGGGCTGCTGTTACACTACCTTCCAAGGGATTTTTGTTGAAATTTTTCTATTCCGATAATCCGTTCTATGGATATTGGATTCTTTTTATGGAAATAGTACTTTGCGGTATTGTTCCGGCTGTTATTCTAATCACAGCAAAAGGGCGTAAAAACCCTGTGGCACTTTGGATTGCAGTAATTTTGGCCGTGATAGGAGTCTGCATCAATCGCTGGGCAATGGTTCTTCAGGTTTTGGCCGCACCTGTGTTGACATTTGAAAGCTGGGCAATGTATTTTCCAAGCTGGCAGGAAGTTGCCACAACAATACTTCCGGTAGCCTATGGTATTATTTTTATAGCCCTATCGTACCGTTATTTGCCGGTATTTCCCAATGAGGCCGAACTGAATCCCATTGAACCATTATCTTCTCAAGAAGAGGAGACGGATTTTGTTGAACAACTAACAGATCAGGGGCAAGAACTAAAGCCTGCAGAGGCTTAAAGGAGAATAATGTTTTAGCTGCCTGAAAACAAGGCCGCTTCAAAGATAATTAAATTTTAAACCGTGTAAAACTCACGTATAAGTGAGTGTAAAAAAAGAACAGTTCATGACTTTTTAATAAAACAGCTAAGCTATAAATACCGATTTGCCATTCAATACATAATGTAAGTCCCTGTTCTTTCTTAACTCTCACTAATACGCTCAGACGGTTACACGATTAAAAATTAAACAACCTTTGAGCTTGCTATTTCTAATTATTTCCAAAGTTCTCAAAATGTTACAAAGGAGAAAGAGTTATGTTCCCTTTTAATTTTGAATGGGTATGGGATATGTCCCATATGGTTTTTATGGGCAGTCTTCATTTCGCTTTAACTGTTATCGGAATTGGCATGACCTACTGCCTGATAAAAGCAATAGTCGATACATTAAAAAACAACCACTAACCCGCATTCTTCATGAGAAAAGCGGGCTAAAAACCGTATTTTATTAAAGGCAAAAAGCGCTTACCTCATCATAAAGTTTGGGGAGGCGCTTTTTTTATTAAAAGAGGTAAATATGGACAAAATTGTAGTTGAAGGAGGGCGACCTCTTAAAGGTGAGGTTAAAATAAGCGGATCAAAAAATGCCGCACTTCCCATTTTAATTTCATCGCTCCTGACGGATGGATGCAATACTTACTATAATGTTCCGGACTTAAAAGATATAGAAAGTGTAAAAATTCTTCTTTCAGGTCATGGGGCAAAAATTGATACGGAAAAAGATGCTGTTCATATAGATATGTCAGGGCTTTGTAATCATGAAGCATCTTATGATCTGGTTAGAAAGATGCGGGCATCCATTTTGGTTATGGGTCCCCTTCTTGCAAGACTGAAAAAGGCTAAAGTTTCTTTACCCGGAGGATGTGCAATTGGAGCACGTCCGGTTAACCTGCATCTGAAAGCATTTGCCAGGCTTGGGGTTTCGACTGAATTGAAACAAGGATATATTGAAGCTTCTGTAGATTGTCTAAAAGGAAACGAAATTTATTTTGATATTGTTACCGTAACAGGAACTGAAAACCTTATGATGTCTGCTGTCTTAGCAGAAGGCGTTACAGTTCTGCGCAATGCAGCCAGGGAGCCGGAAATCATAGCGCTTGCAGATGTTTTGAATAAAATGGGCGCCGATATTCAAGGCGCCGGAACTTCGGTAATTACCATTAAAGGGGTTTCTTCTCTAAAGCCGGTATCAGTGTCTATTATACCAGATCGGATAGAGGCAGGCACGTTCCTGGTGGCGGCCGCGTTAACCGGTGGTGACGTAAAACTTGTAGGCTGTGAACCTAAACATATGGGCGCGGTTATACACAAATCAGGACTTGCCGGCGTCGGCATAGAAATTGAAGGAAAGAGTATACGTGTTACTGGTCCTGATAAAATTGCAAGTGTTGATGTTAAGACCTTAGCGTATCCGGGATTTCCAACCGACATGCAAGCTCAATTCATGGTACTTATGTCTGTGGCAAAAGGCCTTAGCATTATTTCAGAAACTATTTTTGAAAACCGTTTTATCCATGTAAGTGAACTTAAACGTTTGGGGACTGATATTACAATTTCGGGCAATACTGCGTTAATAAAAGGAGTTCCAATGCTGTCAGGGGCGCAGGTAATGGCTACTGATCTCAGGGCAAGCGCTTCACTTATACTGGCCGGGTTGGTTGCTCGCGGAAAAACCGAAGTGCATCGAGTATATCATCTGGATCGTGGATATGAAGCAATTGAGAAAAAATTTTCTCAAATTGGAGCGGCTATCAAGAGGGTTAATGAATAGTGGTGATAGGTGATCAGAGGCCAGAGGTCAGAGGTCAGAGATCGGTGATCAGGTGATCGGTAATCGGTGATCAGTGATCGGTTATTTGTTGCTATATTGAGAAATGCGGTCTAAGGGCAAGGTCAACGAATGAAAGGTAACCCCCTCCGGGGCGTAGGCCCCTACGGACTGGAGTCTGAACGGTGAACGATGAACCTGTGAACGTCGATAATCTGTATTCACGTCCGCTTATCCCTCTTTTATTATCTTTAATATTAGGTTTAGTCTTTGGGTTCTGGTTTCCTCAGCATTATGTATTGGCATATACGGTAATTGTTCTGTGTTCATGCTTACTTTTTTATAACATAATAAAGAAAAAAATTGCTTTTGCTTCTCCCACACTTCTTTTTTGCGCATTGGGATATTTGTCTATTCAACCCTGGATTGTTCCCAATTTCCCCTCAAATCACATTATCCATTTTGCAGATTCAAATCCACGGAAGATTGTCGGCATAATCGCCGATGAACCAATAAAAAAGAAAAATCGTCTCAAGTTCATATTGCGGGCAAAGGCCCTCGGGAAAAAAAACTCATCTTTTCCTGTTATTGGAAAGATCCGTGTAACTGTAACAGGAAAAGAAAATAAACTTTCTATCGGCGACATGATCACCTTTACCGCAAAAATAAAATTGATCAGGAATTTTAAAAACCCGGGAGGGTTTGATTATAAAAGATATATGACTTTTAAGGGGATTTGGGGAACAACATATATTAAGGGAAGTAATATCACCATATTGAAAAGGGATTCTGTAAAAGATCTTCGATTTGCAATAGAAGATACCCGTAAAAAAATCTCAGATCTTATAGAAAAAGAAAGTCAAGGGGAAGAAAAAGAAGTGTTAAAAGCCCTTATTATTGGAGATAGAAATGGAATTTCGCAAGATTTAAGAGAAGATTTTAACCGGGCAGGTGTTGGACATCTTCTTGCAATTTCAGGGCTTCACATCGGCATTGTCGCAACGTTTGCATTTATTCTTTTTTCATGGGTACTATCTCGTATTGATCTTTTCCTGCGGAATACGTGGACAAGAAAGGGTGCTGCAGCGCTATCTTTATTGCCGGTTTTTTTTTACGGTTTACTTGCAGGTATGTCTCCTTCCACACTGAGAGCTGTCATTATGGTTACAGTTTTTTTGATGACTTTCTGGATAGAAAGAGAACGCGACCCAATTAATACTCTTGCAATTGCAGCGATAGTGATCCTTGTTTTTAATCCTGCATCCCTTTTTTCGGTCTCCTTTCAACTTTCGTTTATTGCTGTTTTGTCTATAATATATGGGATATCCAAAATAGGTAAAAAAGATATAATTAAAAAGGAAAAACGTTTTTTAATACGGAATAAAGTATTTTCTCTTTTTTTGGTTTCTTTTTTTGCCATAATCGGTACGTTGCCCCTTTTAATGCTTTATTTTAATCAGGTCTCCACGATAGGGCTTTTTGCAAACTTTATAGTTGTTCCCCTCATTGGATTTATTGTAGTGCCATTAGGACTTGTTTCCGTATTTTTATATCCAATAAGTATTTTGGGAGCTTCGATATGCATTAAGATAAGCGCTTTTGTGTTAGATAAAACAATTGAAATTGTGGGCTTGTTTTCAGATTTGCCTTTTGCCGCCGTGAAAACAGTGACACCCTCCTATTTTGAGATATGCTGTTTTTATATCTTGGGTTGGGTTGTTTTGAATCTTTTAGGACAAAACAGGGAAGGCAAAACACAGAGCATAGAATTAAGGGAGAAAAAAAATATACCGTACACCTGGCTTAACAGGCTCCTAAAGCGGATAATCGGGAATAAGCAGTTTTCCAGAAAAAAATTATCGATTTTTATTATTGTATTGATTATTGTTGCCGGCGGTATAGATGTCAGCTACTGGTTAAATAAAAGATTCTGGCATGATGATCTTAAAGTAACGATTGTTGATGTTGGTCAAGGAACCGCAAGCCTTTTGGAATTACCGGGAGGATTTGTTTTTCTCATAGATGGCGGAGGTTTTTCAGACAATTCGATCTTTGATGTCGGCGCCAGGTTAATTGCACCCCTCCTATGGCACAAAAAGATAAAAACGGTTGATACCCTTATCCTTTCTCATCCAAACAGTGATCATCTAAACGGGCTTTTATATATAGCTGAACATTTTAATGTTAAAAGTATATGGACTAATAAAGAATCGGCAGATACTTTAGGCTATAAAAAATTTATGGATATCATCAAAAAAGAAAAAATAAATCTACCCGAGTTCAAGGACATATTACGCACTCATATTTTTAACGGCGTACGGTTGAAAGTTCTTTACCCGCCGAATGATTTCATTTATAAAAAAAAGAAAGATAGATGGCGAAATCGCAATAACAATTCTCTTGTTGTAAAGGCTGAGTTCGGAACAAAATCATTTTTATTTGCGGGTGATATTATGGCCGAAGCGGAAAGAGAACTTGTTTCAATTGCAGGGGATGATTTAAAAAGTACTATTCTTATAGCTCCTCACCACGGCAGCAAGACGTCGAGCACCGTGCCATTTCTAAACAAGGTTGAACCGGAGCATGTAATTATATCATCGGGATGGAAAAACAGTTTTCGATTTCCCCATCCATCTGTTGTAAAAAGATTTAAAGAAAGGGGATATGGTGTGTACCGCACCGACAGCCATGGAGCGTTGACAATAGCCACTGATGGTAAATCTTTAAAAATCCATCCATGTATACTAGATCCCTCTTGTCCGGAGTAGAGAATCGATGTTTTAGCGACAGAATAAATTACACCACAATTGAGCGATAACACGCAATGATGAAAGTTATTTGTTATTCGTTATTTGTTACTCGGAAGAATACATGTTGGTTCACTTTTGCTCATCTTGTTTTTCAGAAAAAACCAATAACAAATAACCAATAACCCCTAATTGAGTTTATACTCAATTAGGGTAGTATTTTGATTGGAGATTGAGATGAAACTAAGCCTCTATGAAGGAAACGATGCAATCGCATGGGCTGCATATAAGGCCGGGTGTCGCTTTTTTGCCGGTTATCCGATTACTCCGGCAACGAGTATTTACAACAATATGCTTAAAATATTGCCTCCTGTCGGTGGCACTGTACTTCAGGCTGAAGACGAAATCGCCGCCATGGGATATTGTATCGGTGCTTCAATGGCCGGCTTAAAGGCTATGACCGCAACCTCCGGTCCGGGAATAAGTCTTTATTCAGAACAGATTTCTTTTGCTATTGGTTCAGAGATACCCCTGGTGATAGTCGATGTTCAACGGTTGGGGCCTTCCACGGGCTCGGCAACCAAAGGTGCAGACGGAGACGTTCAGTTCATGCGCTGGGGAAATTCCGGGGGATTACCCGTAATTGTTCTTGCTCCGGTTGATGTAAAAGATTGCTTTACACTGACAATGTATGCTTTCAATCTTGCAGAAATATATCGCTGCCCGGTTTTTGTAGCCTCCAACAAAGAAATCGCCCAAACTAGAGAGAGTGTTAAATTGGAAGATCTTGAATTGCCTGGCATCCTTGATCGTTTGAAACCTCCTTCAGGAGAACCTTATTTGCCTTTTCAAAGTCTACCTGAAAAGGATATACCGGGTTTTCTCCCTATAGGTGAAAAGACAATCGTTCGACAGACATCTTCTACCCATGGTGTTAACGGTTATATAACTACGGATTCAAATGAAATCGCAGCTATGATTGAGCGCATGAATCGCAAAATAAGCGCAAAGATTGAACAATTCAGTTTTGCCGAATCTTTTATCGAGCCGGATGCTAAAACCTTGATATTAACATATGGAGTCACGGCACGGGCTGCAAAAGCGGTTTACAGAGAACTCAAGGCCCACGGCAAACCAATATCTCTCCTGATCTTAAAGACTCTGTGGCCTGTACCTGAGAAACTCATTCGTGAAAATGCCGTAGGGACTAAACGTGTGCTCGTTGTTGAGATGAATATGGGTCAATACGTTAAAGAGGTGGAACGCGTACTCAAAGATAAAAAGATAGATTTCTTAGGCCAGATGGATGGCAGGCTTATTTCGCCAAACCGCATAAAGGAGGTTGTCCTTGGATAGTTTGTTAAATAAAGATCGTCCCCCGGCTTTTTGTCCCGGCTGTTCACATGATAATATACTCAATTCACTAGATAAAACTTTTCAAAACATGGGGCTCAGGGGTAATCAGATTGCCATGGTCAGCGATATCGGTTGTTCAGGCCTTTTTGATACCTTTTTTAGAACTCATGCTTTGCACGGGCTTCACGGCAGAGCGTTAACCTATGCCGGGGGCTTAAAGCTGGCACGTCCTGACCTTAATGTTATAGTAACAATGGGTGACGGCGGCCTTGGCATTGGTGGTGCGCACCTGCTTGCAGCATGTCGCCGCAACCTTAACTTAACACTGCTGGTTTTAAACAATTTCAATTTCGGTATGACCGGTGGTCAGTTTTCTGCTACAACTCCGCCGGAAGCCATGGTGGGTTCCGGCTTTCTAAACAGGCTGGAGAGACCAATAGACGTTGCACAGGTGGCATTAGCTGCGGGAGCTCCTTTTGCAGTGCGTAGTTCAGCATATCAAAAGGATTTACCGGAATTAATTGAACAAGCTATTCAATATAAGGGATTTAGTGTTGTCGATATCTGGGGGATTTGTCCGGGGCGGTATTTAAAACGCAATAAGCTAAATCCCAAGATGATCAAAGATGCACTTAACAGACTTGAGCCAATAAATAATCCGGTCTCACAAAATATTCGCACAGAATACAGGCAAAGTTACCGCGAGTATGCTGCCAGACAACAACCGGATTCTCCGCCGGCCGGAATCGAAGCCCTGTTCAATCCTCCTCAATCAGGGCGCCAGGAAGTAGTGATCCTTGGCGCGGCAGGGCAGAGAATACTGACAGCAGGTGAAATTTTAGGAATCGCAGGCCTTTATGCGGGTCTCAATATGACCCAGAAAAACGAATATAATATCACCGTATTAAGAGGTCTCTCAATAAGCGAACTCATACTTTCTCCTGAAGAGATAGACTACACCGGAATAACAAAGCCTAGTTCAGTTATCGTTTTGTCGTCCGAAGGAGTGGACCGCCGTAAAAGCCTTTTCGATCAACTTGATCATAACACCATTGTGATTCAAGCCGGTGGAGTAGAGATACCTTCCACCAATGGCCGGATTGTTACGATAGACTTCAAAGAAAGAGGTATCAAAAAGACGGACTGGGCTCTGGCAGCCCTGGCAATTTTGGCGAATATGAACCATGTCTTAAGTTTGGAAATGCTTGATGCCGCCTTAAAGATTCGTTTCAAAAACAAGACATTAAATGCTGTTAAAGAGATTGTTGCCAAAATGACGGCATTATAGTCCAATCCATAAATGTTCCCCTGATTGTGTAATAGGATTGACAAGTCTCGAAATTTTCGTTAACCAATCTAATTTACAGGCTAACCAGAAATATAGAAAATGAAGAGTCAGATACTTCACACATTAAGAAATGAAAAGGGAGTCGTTTCCGGAGAAACGCTTAGCTCTGAACTTGGTATTTCAAGGGTTTCGATATGGAAACACATATCCAGGCTCCGGGAATCCGGGTATAATGTCATTGCAACGCCCAAAGGATACCAGCTTATTAGTTCTCCGGATGTTCCTTTTCCGTGGGAGTTTCCGAAAAGAGAATTAAAAATTCACTATTTTCCTGCAGTAACATCTACCATGGATATTGCAAAAGACTTAGCAAGGAAAGATTGCCCTGACTTTACCGTGGTAGTAGCAGGATGTCAGAAAAAGGGCCGTGGACGCATGAAGAGAGTATGGCTTTCTGCAGAAGGAGGACTATATTTTACCATTATACTCAGACCACAAATATCTCCTGCTATGAGCTTTAAAATTAATTTTTTGGCTTCACTTGTCCTTGCGCAAATACTGCGAGATATGTTCGGGATCAAAGCCATGGTAAAATGGCCCAACGACGTTCTTGTAGATGGCAAAAAGATTTCAGGAATGCTTTCTGAAATGGAAGCTGAAGTAGATATGATTAATTTTCTAAATATCGGACTTGGTATTAATGTGAATAATGATCCGGAATCCGAAGAACCTATGGCTACTTCTTTAAAGAAGGTAATAGGAAGAAAGATATTAAAAACGGAACTACTAGCCAGATATCTGGATGAATTTGAAAAACAGCTTAATAACGTCACATTGGATAATGTGGTTTCCGAATGGAAGCAATATACATCAACACTGAACAAGTATGTTAGAATTGTTGTCAACCATGAGGTATCAGAGGGTTTTGCAGTTGATGTGGATGAAAACGGAGCGTTAGTGTTAAAGCTTGAAGATGGATCAATGCAAAGGGTGATTTATGGGGATTGCTTTCATATCGGAGGTCAGAGGACGGAGGGCAGAGGTCGGAAGTCAGAGGACAGAAGTCAGAGGACAGAAGTCAGAGGTCAGAAGTCAGAGATCAGAAGACAGAGGACGGGGGGCAGAAGCCAGAGATCAGAGGTCAGAGGTCAGAAGTCAGAGATCAGAGGTCAGAAAAAAAGAGGACGGAGGGCGGATGATGGATGAAGTAGGGCGGAGGGCAGAAGCCAGAGGACAGATGACGGAAGACAGAGGACAGAGGAAAGAAGGTGAAAGTACATGAACACTTCCACACAACTTCGAATGACGGTATATTCTTCACTGATGGCTGCTCTGACTGCGGCAGGCGCCTACATAGCGATACCCATAGGCCCTGTTCCCATCGTGCTCCAGAATTTTTTTATATTACTTTCAGGCCTTCTTTTGGGAAGCCGTTGGGGATTTTTAAGTGTGGCTGTCTACATTCTAATAGGCGCTTGCGGACTTCCGGTTTTTTCAATTGGTAGAGGCGGAATTGGACACATATTGGGTCCTACCGGTGGATATCTTATAGGATATCTTCCGGCTGTGTTTATAATTGGTTTTATAACGGAAAAGACAGATAAGCGTCCAATTTATGATGTGATTGCAATGATTTGTGGCTCAATTATTATTTATGCGTGCGGAATTACATGGCTTAAAATATTCACAGGCATGAGTTTTTTAAAAACACTTGCTGTGGGAATGTATCCATTTCTTTTGGGTGATGCTATCAAGATTGCCGCAGCAGTCCCTATAGCCAAAGCAATACGGCCTGTTATAAGGATAGAAAAATAAAAAATGAACGTCCAACATCGAACATATTAAAAGATGAACGTCCAACATCGAACGTTCAACGTCGAACATCGAATAATGATGTCGCTTTCAGCCGTCGTAGCCACTATGGCGAAGTCTGCACGCTCCGCAATTTAATTTAAAATCGAATTAAAAAGATGATCGCCCAACAATGAACATTATCGAAATAAAAAATCTCAGCCATAGTTTCAGCGATGGAACTATGGGCCTGGACAACGTAAATCTAAATATACGGGAAGGTGCGTTTGTAGTCATCGCGGGCCGGAATGGGTCCGGAAAGACGACTTTATTAAGGCATCTCAACGGACTGCTTATTCCCAGTGCCGGTATCGTGCGGCTGGCCGGTGTTCCTGTGACGGATAATCTGCTGAGGGCAAGGCAGATGGTAGGAATGGTGTTTCAGGAGGCTGAAAGCCAGGTTGTTGGTGAAACCGTTTACGATGATGTGGCCTTTGGTCCGGAAAATCTTTCCCTGGACAGAAACGAAATAAAAAAACGGGTATCCAATACATTGAAAGCCGTGAGCTTAAGTTCGTTGGCTGATCAGAGACCTCATATACTTTCCGGTGGGGAAAAGCGGAGACTTGCCATAGCCGGCATACTTGCAATGAATCCCAGTATAGTCGTTTTTGATGAACCTTTTTCCAACCTTGACTATCCTGGGTGCAAGCAGCTTTTAGAACAGATTCTTTCCCTGCATAAGGCGGGCAACACGATTTTGGTTGCCACCCATGAGCTTGAAAAAATTGTATCACACGCAGATCATCTGGTTATCATGGAAGATGGAAAAGTAGTGCGAGATGGATTGCCCGAAGAGGTAGTTAAGGGAATTGAGGCATTTGGCGTTAAAGAACCTTTAGTATCAGGGTGGTAGAGACCTTTGGAAAATGCTCAATTTTGTTCAAGTTCAAGGCAGGCGAAAATTTTAACCACAGACATACATTGAGTATTTCGAGGATTAAAATTTTCACCTAACACAGAAATTGGGCAAAAGGGGACGTTTTGCAAAAGTCTCTGGGATGGTGATCAGATCATGGCCCAACTTACAATTTTCAGTTTTCGTCCTGGAACATCTCTTCTGCATGATCTGGATGTTCGATTTAAACTTGCATTCCTTGTCTTGATCAGCTTTGCAAGCTTAAAGGCAGCTCCATTGGCACTTTGCGTATTAACTTTCGTGCTTATAGCCCTGATAATCAATGTCCGGCTACCGGTTAAAGTGATTGCAAAAGAGCTTCGTTATTTTTTCTTTCTTTTACTTCTTGTTTTCATTGCCAGGGCACTAACAACCCCCGGATCAGCATTGGTTCAATTAAAATCAGTATCAATTACCCTGGAAGGTGTTTATGGCGGCATTCTGGTTTGCTGGCGACTATTGATTATTATTATCATGGGATTTTTATTTGTTTCAACAACTCGAATTATGGAAATAAAAGCTGCTGTCGGGTGGTTTTTGAATCCTCTTAAGTTTATTCCGGCAAAAAGGGTTGCAACTATGATGAGTCTTGTAATGCGGTTTATGCCGCTAATACTTGACCATGCAAAAGAAACTGCTGATGCCCAGCGTGCAAGGTGTGTGGAAAATAAAAAGAATCCCCTGTATCGATTGAAGAAATTGGCAATTCCTCTTATGCGTCGAACTTTTGAAAACGCAGATAATCTGGCAATGGCTATGGAATCAAGATGTTATACTGAAAATCGGGCAGATCCCGGGCTTTCATCGAAGAAGAATGATTGGATTGCTCTTTTTTTGGTAATTTGCCTGTTTATTTTAATGGTCTCATAAAAAGTCAGAAAAGTGACCTTTTTATGAGAGTGTTTTGTATTTGGTGTATGTTGTTGGGCAGATTAGAAATTTACACGGTTATAATACTTCTTGCGCCTGAATTTTGGCGAAAATAAACTATTTTTATTGACAAGGATATGATATATAGTTAGAAATCAATTTTTTAGTGATCTCATGGGCCGTTAACTCAGTCGGTAGAGTATCTGCCTTTTAAGCAGAGAGTCGCTGGTTCGAGCCCAGCACGGCCCACCATTTTATGCGTCCCCATCGTCTAGCCTGGCCAGTCGAAGATCCCGCTGTGCGGGGGACATCCCGCTTATCCAAGCGGGACAACAGGAAGGTTCAAAGACGATTGTGCAACCTATAGCTATTTTTGTTCTTTTAATTAAAATCCATTGTGAGTTAATTGCATGCAGCGTTGATATAGTTTAAGCTGCATATCAATTAAATTCTGCGTCCCCATCGTCTAGCCTGGTCCAGGACACCGGCCTTTCACGCCGGCAGCAGGGGTTCAAATCCCCTTGGGGA